>NZ_JBSGVS010000060.1:0-61670 GCF_053608565.1 Streptomyces sp. NPDC055025 | reverse complement strand
CTCGTTGGGGGGGGGGTCCGGGGGGGGGTGGGGGGGGGCCCGGGCCCCGCCCGGGCCCACCCCCCCCCCGACGCAAGGTCAGAAGGGCCCGGTGACCTGCCCCTGCGTGGTTCTCAGCCGCATTCAAGGCAGTGCTCGTAGTGTCGGGACAGGGCGCGGGCCATGTTCAGGCGCACCGTGTCCGCGTACTTTCCGCTGGCCTTCGCGGCCGGGGTGCCAGCCTTGCGTTGGGCATAGTTCTTCTGGAAGCGGATGTCCTGCTCGAAGCCGGACTTGATGCGGTGGAAGCGGTGGCAGGTCCTCATCGTGTCTTCTTCTCGGAACGGGGCAAGTGGGCGAGTGTCTTGTCCTGGTAGAGGCGGGACTGGAGTTCACCGAACCGCTCGTTGCTGATCTTGATGCTGTTGGCCCGCAGGTAAGGCCGTATGGCCCGGCGGGTCATGCGTCCCTCGCGCAGGGCGCCGTTCCGGGCGATCTCGACCAGACGCTCCATCGGAACCTCGTGGCCTGGGTCGTCCTGGTCCGCGCCGCCTCCGGGCTGGTCCGCCGACCGCTCGCTGTGGTCCGCCGAGGGCTTCTGGCCCTGGTCCGCAGACGGGTTGGTGGCAGGTTGGTCCGCGGACCGACTGCTCTGGTCCGCACCGGAGTCGGTCTGCTGGTCTGCCGACTCCCAGGGATGGTCCGCTCTTGCCTGGGCCTGGTCGTCGTCCGCCAGGCCGTGGGCGTCCGGTCGGTTTTCCTTGGGACCGGCTGTGGTTTTGGCTGTGCGGACCACGCTGCCCTGGCCTGTATCCGGAGCCGGTCCTATGAATGCAGTAGGCGGGTGACCTGCGGTGATCCTGGTCCGCAGATCGTCGGCGGTCTGGTCTGCTTCCGAGGGGACTTGCTGGTCCGTTCCGTGGTCGGCTTGGTCCGGTCCCCGGTCGCTGATGAGACCGTGCAACTCGTTGCGGACTGCTGTGTCCTGGTCCGGCATGGTCCTGGTCCGCGCAGTATCGACGGTCCGGTCCGATCCGGAGACAGCGGTCCGGACCGTGCCGCCGCGGCCGTGCGAGCCGGGGACCCGGGGCTGGTCCGCACGGGAGTTGGTCCGCTGGTCTTCCTCGCTGCTGGTCCGCGACTGTGTGTTTCCGCCGGTCCGGTCCCTGGCCAGCGTACTGCTGCGCCGGTGGTCGGTGGGGTGGTGGCGGGTGATGAGGATGTAGAGGTGGACGGCGCCGGCGAGGGCGAGTGGGGCGAGGGTGGACAGGACGGCGACGACGGTGTCGCTGAGGCGGAGTGTGGTGTGGGTGGTCTGCTGGTTGAGGCGGACAGCGTGGAGGGCGTTGGCCCAGATGCTGGCGGTGGTGGCGGTGCCGAAGAGAAACCAGATGTAGGCGCGGGCGCGGAGGGGTGCGGTGGAGAGCACGAGGAGGGCGCGGACACCGTAGGCGATGAAGCCGTCGATGACGAGGGGGAAGAGGTAGGTGAGGGGTCCGCGGACGTGGATGGCGACGGCCATCTGCTGCAGGGCGTCATAGGACAGGGCGCACCCGGCGGCGCCCAGGGCGACGATGGCCAGGCGGTCCCAGACGCCGACCGGGGCGACGGTCAGCGGCACGGTGGCGGGGTGGGTCATGCGGCTCCAGGCGATACGTGGCGCTGCGCGGTGGCGAGGTCCAGACGGGTCGGGTGCGCGGTACGGCGCGGGGCGCGGTGATGGTCGAGGCATGGGGAACCCGCCGGTGCGCGGCACCACTCGCACGGGCACGCCACGTCGAGCGGGTCGGGCAGGCCGGTGGTGGCGAGGCGTTCGCGTTCGGCGCGGCGCGGCCGGTACGCGGCCAGCTCCTGGGCGACGGTGCGCGGCACGTACCCGCCGAGGGCAGCGAGGCGTTCGCCGGCGGACCGGTCTCGCTCCTGACGGCTCTGGCCGGTGGTGAGCGCCGCGCGCGGGGTGGCGACGGCGGTGCCAGTCTCGACCGCCCGGCGCTGGGCAGCGAGGGCAGCCCGGTAGGCCCGGTGGTCGTCGGGGTCGACGTCGGGCACCGGATCGACATGGCGCCGCAGCACGTCGCCGCGGAAGGCATGCCATGGCCGCGACACGTCGGCAGGCTTGACCGGGTACGGCGAGGTGGCGATGTGGTGGCGTACGGCCTGCGAGGCGTCCCAGTCGCGGCCCTCGGGGTGCGGGGCGGTCGGCGGCACGTCGGCAAGCAGGTCCGCCCACTGGTCCAACGTCTCTGCTGCGGCGGCCTCGTTGGCGGGCGAGCTGCGCGGGTCCAGAGTCACGGCGTAGGCGAGCAGAGCGGCGACTTCGCGGCGCTTCACTGGGCGCGCTCCTCTGGACCGTCGGGGCTGTCGGTGTGGTCGAGGGCGGCGGCGAACATGTCGGCGGCGCGGGCCACGCGGCCGGGGCGGGCGGCGTCGAGGTGGATCACATCGGCTCCGGGCGAGGTCGGGGCACCGGCGGGCACGGGCGGGAGGGCCTGCCAGCCGGGCAGGAAGTACCGGGCCGACCTGGGCCGGCTGCGGGCGTGGTGCCACTGTCCCCGGGCGTGCTCGACCAGGGCCGGGATGGCGGTCCTCGCGACGATCGCCTCCAGGCGGAACCACTCGCCGGGGACGAGGGACCACTCGACGACGATCCCAGCGGCGGTCATGGCCTCCTGCAGCGGCCGGATATTCGGCGGTACGACGGGGCCGTCGTAGTTAGCTAGCTGTACCTCCGAAGGAGGTACAGCAGGACGGGACGGGTCGGGACGGGGGGACCGTGACGCCCCACCACCGTCACGCTGTGACACGCTGGCCTGACCTGCGATGTCATGCGGAAACGCGATCTGATTCGCGGAGGATTCACAATTTTCAGGTGGCGAGTCGTCATCGTTTCCCGACCGATCCGCAGCCGGATCGAGTGGATTGCGCTGCTGGTTGCGCTGCTCGGCGGCCTTCTCGCGGGCACGCTTCTGCCGCTCGGCAGCGGCGCTACGCTCGCTCTCGACCCGGGCGCGGGCAGGGTTGTAGACCAGGAAGTCATGCATTATGTAGTCGCCCGTGGGTGGCTGTTCGCACCGGGTGCAGGTGTGGCCGCAGGCGTGCCACAGGCCGGAGGCGACCAGCTTCCGGGCCTGTGGAGCGGTGCCGTAGAGCTGGACGACGACGCCCGGAACCACACCCTCGGTCAGGTGCTGCGCGGCGTAGGCGCCCGCGCGCATCCACAGGCCCAGGGCGGCGTTACCGGCTTTGAGGAGCTTGGGATGCGCATGCGCGGTGTCGTCGACTTTGAACCAGGTCACCGAGGTTGTGCTCCTTTCGGGGTGGGACACCCGGGGCGAGGGACGCAACGGCTCGTGCCCGCCCCGGGGCTGTTACGTGGTTGAGTACGAGTGGGAGCTGGACCGGCCGGGCGCCACGCTGGAGGCAGCTGTGGCCGCATGCGGGCTCCCGGCCTCGTGGTCGCGCGTGTCGCTCTACCGCCCGTGTCGACATGGGCGAGGGCACTTCCAGTGCCGGTGCTCACGCTGCCCTTCGGAGCGCGGCGATCAGGGACTTGGTCTGTATGTGGCGGGTGACGGGTGAGAAGACCGGCTTTTCCTTCTGCTCCGTGCCGTCGTCTTCGTCCTCGTCCTCGGTGTTGGTGTCGTCGCCGTCGATGGACTCCGCGCCCGTGGTGATGTCCTGGTCGTAGAGGTCCCAGTACCGGTCGCGGTCGGCCACGGCGTGGCCGGCATCGCGCATCAGATCGCGGGCGTGGTCGAGGCTGACCTGGAGGGTGTAGGCGAGGCGTTCGGGGCTCCAGCCCCGGACGTAGGCGTGGCGGGTTACGGCTTCGCGCTCCGGCTCGCTGAGGTGGATGTCGCGGCCGAGGAAGGCGGCCCGGACCCGGGCGTAGTCGAGCCGTTTGTTGATCTTGGCGTACCAGTGGCGGCGTTCGGCTTCGGTGAGGCCGCCCCAGATGCCTTCCTTGATTGTGTTGTCGAGGGCATGGTTGAAGCAGACCCGGCGGACGGGGCACCGGCCGCAGATCCGCTTGGCCTGGGCGATAGACTTGTGGGCACGGGGCGCGGGGAAGAACAGCTCGTCGGCAGCCTTGGCGGGCATGCCGTGGCACAGGCCGCGCCGGTGCCAGCTGTGATCGGCGATCCCCCGCAGGGCCGTAGACGGGGTGCTGTTGGTGGTGATGGTGCGCAAGGAGGTTCTCCGGATGCGCCTCGGGGCCGGCGAGCACCCGCCCCCACCCGTGGTCGGGGGTGCGGGCGGGTGCGGCGGCGAGGCGGGGCAGGGGCGCGACAGGGTTCCGCACCGGAGGGAATCGGCGGTTGGCGGCTGGGGTCAGCCGCGCGGGGACCGGCGGCCCGCGCCGGAGAAGCGGACGGGAATGCCCACGCCGGACCGACGGGGGCGTACTGATTGGCCGACCGCAGTGCGCTGCACCGGTCGGCCCCGGTCCGTCCGGCGGGTGTGGACGGATGGGCGGAAGGCCGTCACCGGGCGCTCGGCCAGCGGCGCCGGGCGGGACGCCCCGGGCTTGACCGCGCGTGTCCGTGTCATCAGGCCACGCCCCGGTCCAGCCAGGCGGTACGCAGATCAAAGGTGTGGGGCTCCTGCCATCCCGCGTCCGGATGAGTACGAATCACCGCTCGCGCGGCTATCAATGCCTGCGTGCGCGTAACACGGACCGCGGCGCCTGTCTCGTCGGCAGCTGTCATCTCCATGTGGGGCCAGGCCGTCAGAGGCCCCACATGGAATTTCACGCACACCGTGACGGCCCGCGGCAGCATGGCCGACAGGTGCCGTGCCAGGTCCCTGGCACGCGGCGTGGGCTCCGATGGGCAATCCGTCGATGTCGCCGGGCAGGCCGGGACTTTGGGCCTTTTACCTAGGGCAGCGGACATGCAACACTCTCCCGTGAGGTAGCCGCATCCGGTGGCCGTGGACATGGTGCCGGTGCGGTTGTTGATAGGTGATCTCGCGCCCTGCAGGGGCGCGGATGTCATCAGCCGTCCGGCGTCTGGGAGCGGGAACTCTCAGGCGCCGGTGGTATTTTGGGGCCAGTGGCCCACATCTTCAGGTGAATGCGCGCGGCATAAGCCTCATGGTGACGATCCTGTTTATCCGGGCGGGTGCCCGGCAGGCCGACCAGCAACATAGACGGTCCGCGTTCCCAAGCGCCATACATGACTAAAGAACTCTCTACAAGTCATGTACCCGCACTGAATTCTGTGCTGGTACGGCAGGGGCTGTGGGCCTGCGGTCGGCCGGTCGACCTGCGGGTGACCTCACACCTGGTTCTGGGCGCGGGCCGGGACGGTATCCCAGATCACATCACCTGCGACGGCAACCGTCCTGGCCGAGTCCCAGTTCGTGTCGGCCAGGGACGCACCGGCCCCCCGGGGACCCGAGAGAATTGCTCCTGCCACGGCCAGGAGCAATGCGATTGCAGCTACGGCCGACCGGTTTACCTGACGGACCTTCATGGTTTTCCACCTTCCTCAGACGCTGCCGGCGTCCACCGCCGTCAGCGGATTTCCCTGCCGGACCATTCCATCCGGCCGGGGCTCTCGCCCTTTCGGGGCAGGTCATGATCATCGTGCGGACGGCCGCCATCGGATACACACTGGGAATATCGGTGGGGTCGCTGCGTGTAGGTTCCACGCAGCGACCTAGCGGCATCAAGGAAATTGGGCTTCCTCTGTACGCACTTCTCCAAGACGCAGGGTGCAAAAGTGACAGAAGGTGACGAAAGGGGCGGGCTGCAGGATCCTCTGGCAATCTCCGACCAGATGCTGGACCTGTACGCGCGCATCGCGAAAGGCGAGACGATCCCGGCGGACCAACCCGGGCTGGACGAACTGCTCACACTCGGCTTGGTGGTTGGTCATATCTTTGTCCCCGACCTGTACCTGCTCACCGAGCGGCAGCACACCTGGAAGACGCTCACGGAACGCGAAGGTGCCGCCATCGCACAGAGCGCCGCCCGTCTGCGGGCACTCTCCGGGCTTTTCGAGAGACTGCCCGGCGTCCAGGGGAGCGAAGAAGGGGGTGTCGAATTTCTGCCGACCCCAGTCCATGCCACAGCCGCGGTCAGTGCTGCTATCGCCGACGTACGTCACTACGTCTACACCGCGCATCCCAAGGAGCGCGAGGAACTGGCACTGCGCCAGGCGGTCGACAACGACATCGAGCGGCTGGGCCGGGGCATCGAGCTGCGGACCATCTATCCTGACAGCGCACGGTCCCGGGCCCCCGAGACCAGATGGGCCAGCACGGTCACCGCGCACGGTGCTGAGGTCAGAACCCTCGCCTCACGGTTCCAGCGGATGGTCATCATCGACCAGGCCCTGGCCATCGTCTCCGATCACAAGTCGGTGCCCGCCAACACTCGGAGCGGCTGGAAAGTCACCCAACCTGGCATTATCGGCTTCATCACCGAGTCCTTCGAGCTGCAGTGGGACCGGGCGGAGCCGTGGATGGGGGGACGTACACGGCGGAGGTCAGGGACGGTCACGACCCCCAGAGTCCGGGCCATCCTCCGCGGCCTCAGCGCCGGCCAGTCCCTGCGGACCATCGCCAGCAGCCTGGGTATCAGCTCACGCACCATCAGCACCAGCCTCGCCCCCGTCTACGAAGCACTCGACATCGAGCCCGGAGACTACTTCCGCCTGGCGCTGTGGTGGGCCACCACAGACGAACGAACCCTCGACTGATTCAGGAGACGGGTCTCACGGCCAGGATGACCGGAGCTGCGCGCCGCTGACGGAAGCTGCCACCCGCCGGCGCGGTGAAGTACTACTTCTACACGTGGCGCAATGACGGCACCGACCAGGTCATTCACGACCTGCTGCGCTGGCAGGTCCGCGAGAAGAGGGGCCGATTAGCCGACCCCAGCCTGGTGGTCGAGCGCAACCCGGCCGAGACCGGGTTCGTCCCGCAGCCGATCCGCTGGCGGGTGGAGCAGACGAACGGGATCTTGATGCTGCACCGGCGGCTGGTACGTGACTACGAGTACCGCCCCGCCTCGGCCGAGTCCCGGGTCTACTGGGCGATAAGCGACGTGATGGCCCGTCGGCTGACCGGCAGGGCGACGTCATGGCGCGGCGCGTGACCAGCGGGGACCTGACCCTGGGGGCGGTGCTGGTACGTCTGGAGGAGCGCGAGCGGGAGATCGCCGCGCAGACCGATGAGACCCGTGAGCAGGTCACGCGGCTCACCGCCGTGCTGGACGAGCTCGGCCGGGCCGCCGAGGAAGTGCGGATCACTCGCAAGACGTTGCTGGAACTGCCCGACCCGGCTCCGCCTGCGCCGTCACCGTCCGCCCTGGAGCTGCCGGACGGGACGGCCTACCAGGAAATCATGGTGGTGTTCGCCCAGGCAGACGGTCCGCTGCGGGCGCGGGGCGTGTGCGAGGCGATGGACCTGGACCCGGCTCCGAACAACATCAACAACGTCCGTTTGAAGCTCAAGCGCCTGACCGGGCGCAACATCTTGGCCGAGCCCCAACCGGGCCTGTTCGCCCTGCCACGACCGCAGCCGTCCGGTAAGCAGTCCTGACCAGCGCGCCTACTCGATGTCTGAGCTCGAATCAGCCGATGACTCAAGGCCCGTCTCCTCGGATGGCGTGGCCTTGATGCTCCCAGGAGCCCAGCCGAGGACTTCCTCGAACCTGCAGGCAACGGTCGGAGTGGGCAGGTCCCCACGGTCGCGTTCGAAGGTCCTGATGGTCGCGTGACTCAGCCAGGTACGTCGTGCGAGCTCGCGCTCCGAGATACCTTCGGCTTCACGGAACTCGACGAGGGCTCGCGCCAGCCGTGCCGATTCCTCACTCATGACCGCAGTATGCCGCTGATCCCTAGCTGCGACAGCCTTCTGTCTCGATCCCAGCTCGCGAGGGCAGTGGGAGGCCGCTAACTGCCCTGCCCTGCACGTCAATCCCACGACAGAGAGAAATAGGGCAAATCGTTGCGTACTGCCCTCTCGGGTCGGTTTTCTCCGCCACCGAACGCCGCGAACTCGCCCAATTCCTCACATTCATCCCGCGCGACACCTCCCCCTTCACCAACCCGGTGGACCTGCCCGCGCACTGGGTCGAACCCCGGCTCATCGCCGAGGTCGCCATGTCCAGCTGGACAACGGCAGGACGCCTTCGACACCCGGTCTGGCACCGACTGCGCCCTGACCTGACTCGTGGAGTGAAACAGCCGGGAGCCCATTCCCGCCACGTATGGACGGCGATACCGGTACCGAATCGGACGGGCTGAGGCGCGGGCCGAGTCGAACGAGAGGGCCTGGCGGCTGACAGACGAGCGCCGTCGAAGCCAGCGAGTCCTGGCCCAGCGCCACGACGGCCTGGATGCCGACAGTCCACAGTTGGTGAGCGGACTGGTCGGCACGACCCGACCACGATCGCACGGTGTATTTAGGCGCGGGTGAGTTAGGCGGCGATCGGTTGGCGACTGTGCCGCTCCCCGAGACGGCGGCCGACCTGTTCCTCAACTCGCTCGGCAACCCGAACACGCCCGCAGCTACGGCATCGCTATCGGGAAGACCGCAGTACGTTTCGGTGGGGGTCGTCCGCTCGCGTCGGTGGAGGACGAGGTGGTGGAGCTGCTGTGGGGCCGCGCGGCGGTGAACGCCTGGAACGCCCGCTGCGGCGCCGTGCCGTCTCGGACGGGCTCCGAGCGCGGGGCACGAGGGCCCGGCGCTCCCGGCTTAGGGCGTGCAGATCTTTAACTCGTAGCTTCCCGCTCGGTGGTTCGTTGGTCTGGCATGAGCGGGTTGGAAGTGCAACAAGCCGTGCTGGCAGCCAAGTTCGAGGCGATTCTGCCGCACCTCGACGAGCGGCAGCGTCGCCTGCTGACAGGGGCGGAGGCACAGTCCCTCGGCCGCGGCGGGATCAGAGCGGTCGCCCGTGCCGCCGGTGTCCGCGAGGCCACTGTGTCTGTCGGAATGCGGGAACTCGACTCCGGAGAGGCCCCGTTGGGACGCATCCGCAGGCCCGGCGGTGGCCGCAAACGCGTCGTCGACCTGAACCCATCCGTTCGGGAGGCACTCCTCATGCTGGTCGAACCCGACGTCCGCAGAGATCCCATGTCGCCGCTGCGCTGGACCACCAAATCCACCCGCAAGCTCGCCGGGCAGCTGACCCGGCAGGGCCACAGGATCTGCGCGGACACGGTGGGCGACCTCCTGCGCGAGGAGGGCTTCAGCCTGCAGAGCAACGCCAAAACCCTGGAAGGCAAGCAGCACCCCGACCGGGACGCACAGTTCCACTGCCTCAACGAGCAGGCCCGGACCCACCAGGACAGCGGGGCTCCGGTGATCAGTGTCGACACGAAGAAGAAGGAACTGGTCGGCCCCTTCAAGAACAACGGCCGTGAATGGGAGCCGAGAGGCGAGCCGGTGCGGGTCGACACCCACGACTCCCCCGACCGCGAGCTGGGCAGGGCGGTTCCCTACGGCATCTACGACATCGTCGCAAACACCGGCTGGGTCAACGTGGGCACCGACCACAACACCGCCGCGTTCGCCGTCGAATCCGTCCGCCGCTGGTGGAACGGAGCCGGACGGACCGCCTATCCAACGGCCGGCCAGCTGCTGATCACCGCCGATGCGGGCGGTTCCAACGGGTATCGCACCCGCACCTGGAAGACCGAACTCGCCCGGTTCGCCGCCGAAGCCGGCCTGACGATCACCGTCTGCCACCTGCCTCCCGGAACGTCGAAGTGGAACCGCATCGAGCACCGGCTCTTCTCCCACATCACCATGAACTGGCGCGGAAGGCCCCTGACCAGCCACGAAGTCATCGTCGAGAGCATCGCCGCGACCACCACCAAAACCGGCCTGACCGTGCACGCCGAACCCGACACCAACCCCTACCCCACCGGCATCCAGGTCAGCGACGACGAGACCGCCGCCCTGCCGATCACCCGCCACCGCTTCCACGGCGACTGGAACTACACCCTCCACCCCCAGCTCACCCCAGCCCAGCGGATCCTGGCCACCGTGCTCCACCTGCGCAGACTCGCCACCATGGACCTCCTCGGCCAACTCTTCGGCGTCACCGCCATGACCATCAGCCGCGCGAAACACGAGGTCCGCCCGCTCCTGGAGGCACACGGCTACCACATCAACACCTCAACCGCCCACCTCCGTACACCATCCGACGTCGCAACGTTCCTCGCTTCCGACCCCACTTCAACCAAGGTCAAAAAGACGAGTTAAAAATCTGCACGCCCTTAGGCAAAGCGGCTGGCGGTGCCGGACTCCAGGACCCCGGCTCGGCTTTACATATACCGATATAGGCATATGATGGTCTCATGGCACGAGCAGCAACGACGTCGGATGTCTTCAACGCGATCGCCGAGCCGCAGCGTCGGGAGATCCTGCTGCTGCTGCGGGCCGGCGAGCGGCCGGTGACCGAGTTGGCCCAAGAGCTGGGGATGACCCAGCCGGGGGCGTCCAAACACCTGCGGGTGCTCCGGGAGGTCGGGCTGGTGAGGGACCGCAAGGCAGGCAAGCAGCGCCTGTACGGCCTGGACGCCCGCGGGCTGCGACCGGTCCACGAGTGGACCGGCGGATTCGAGCGATTCTGGAGCGGGAGCTTCGACCGGCTCGACGCATATGTGCAGGAACTGAAACAGGCAAGTCAAGAGGAGTAGTTGATGAGCGTGACAGAACGACGAACGCCGGCGCTGTCGGCGACAGCCGGCCGCGAGATCGTGATCTCCCGGGTCGTCGACGCTCCGCGGGAGCTGGTGTTCGAGGCGTTCACCGAGGTGCGTCACTTGTCGCGGTGGTGGGGGCCGGAGGGGTTCACCACCACCACCCGGGCGTTCGAGTTCCGTGCCGGCGGGGACTGGGACTTCGTGATGCACGGACCGGACGGGACGGACTACCAGGAGTGGATCTCCTGGACCGAGATCGCCCCGCCGGAGCGGATCGAGTTTCTCCACGGCGAGTCCCGCGATGACCCCAACGCCTTCGAGTCGGTCTTGACGTTCGAGCCCGACGGGGCGGCGACCCGGATCGAGATGCGCACGGTGTTCCCCACCAAGGAACTGCGCGACGAGGCGGTCGAGAAGTACCACGCGATCGAGGGCGGCCGGCAGACCCTGGGCAACCTGGCTGCCTACGTCACCGAGATCGTCCGGAAGGGAGCCGAAGCCTGATGGCCGGGAAGGTGTTCTTCAGCGTGTCGATGTCGCTGGACGGTTTCATCGCGCCCGAGTCCCCCGAGGAGCTGATGGGCCGGCAGTGGATGGAACTGCAGCAGTGGATCTTCCCGCTGCGGTTCTTCCGGGAGAATCTGAAGCTCGGCGAGGGCGGCGAGGAAGGGCGCGACAACGACATCGCGCGGGAGACGTTCGAGCGCACCGGCGCGAGTGTGATGGGCAAGCGCATGTTCGACGCCGGTGAGCAGGCATGGCCGGAGGAGCCGCCGTTCCACACGTCGGTCTTCGTCGTGACGCATGAGAAGCGTGACCCCTGGGAGCGGCCGGGCGGCACGACCTTCCACTTCGTCAACGACGGTGTCGAGACCGCGCTCGACCGGGCCCGTGAGGCCGCCGGCGACCGGGATGTCCGCGTCGCGGGCGGCGGCGCGACGATCCTCGAGTACGTGAACGCTGGCCTGATCGACGAGTTCTCGATCGCGCTGTCGCCCGTGCTGTTCGGCTCCGGGATCCGCCTGTTCGAGGGAGTGGACGCGGCCCGCGTGGCCCTGGAGCCGCTCCGCACGGACCCCTCCCCGAGGGTGACGCACCTGACCTACGCCGTCCGGGAGCGGTAGCCAGGAACTGGATGCGAGCCGCACCCCGGCGGCGCCTCAGCCCGCCGGGATCAGCAGGGCGCTCGGCGCGTCCACGCCCTCGGGCGTTGGGGAGGGTGAGTGTCCTGGCCACGATCTCGGCCGCGCGCTGCTCCAGCCCGGCCAGACGTCGCAGCCTGCGGGCCCGGAAGCGTGCGAGGTCGCCGCGCATACGGGAGACGGCCTTGCGGGTACGGACGGAGGGGACGCCGTCCATGTGGTCGATGGCCCGGTGCCAGGTGGCGCACGCCTGCTCGACACTGCCGCGTTTTGAGGTGCATCTCTGCGCCCGCGACCAGGTCCAGGGCGACGATCCGCGCGTAGGTGTCCGCCGGGCGGGCCATGGCGGCGAGCGCGTACTGCTCGGCGGCGGCGCGGTGGTCTCCCAGGGTCTCGTGGACCTTGGCGGTGCGGGAGTAGACCGAGGCCGCCGGTGGGCCCCAGGCCAGCGCCCAGAACGGCACCTCGTAGCCGGAAGCGGAGGTCAGCAGGGTGCGGGCGTGTTCGGCCTCGGCGAGGGCGGCGCGGCGTTTGCAGGTCTTGGCCAGGCTGTGTGCGTGGACCACGCGGAAGAGGGCTTCGGTCTGGGCGTCGACCTGTGCCTTGGCGCGGTTCAGGCCGGTCTCGCCAGGCCCAGGCAGCGCTCTGGGCGGTGGAGTTTGAGGCCCTGCATGGCCATGGTGCGCATCACGAATACGTCGTGGCCGCGTAGTCCGGATTCGGCGGCCAGGGTGTAGGACTGGAGGTAGTAGTGCTGGGCGGGCGCGTGCGCCAGCCCGCAGCTTGGCGGGTGGCGCGTGGTGGTGACCTGTTCAGGCGTCCGAGAGGCGGCGGGTGTCGTGCACGAAGCTGGCGACATGTTGTTCCCTGCGCCACGGGGCCAGTGCCCGGACAATGTTGTGGAGGTAGCTGTGAGCCCATGGGGAGCGCAGGTTCTGGAGGATGGTCAGGGACTCCTGGGCACTGGCCGGGCCTTGGTCGAGGTCGTGGCGCTGGAGGTGGGCGGCTGCCAGGACGGCTTTGCGGATGCCGACGGCGCGCGTGAAGCGGGTGGCGGGCATGGGCGCGGCTTCCTCGCTCCAGCGGAACGCCTCGGCGTGGTGGTGGTCACCCGCCTCATCCTGTCTGGCACGGCGGTCCAGTGGGCGGGTTCGCCGCAATCTCACCTGTTCCCGTAGACGTGTCGGTCCCCAGCCGGACGTCTGGGGGCCGAGCGTGGACTGATCCGGATCAGTGTGAGTCGTTGCCCGGATGGCACGGGCCGCACTTCGCCGCGTCGGCCCACAGGGGAAGGTCGACTTCCCAGCCATCGGCGGCGACGTGCTGGGCGGTCTTCATGACCGAGCCGTCTTCCTTGAAGCCGGCCTCAGGGACGTGGTGGAGGAAATGCCCGGAGTTGAACCTTTCGCGCAGCTCGGCGTACGCCAGGGTGTCGAGAATGACCGTGTGTACGCCGATGTCCACGAGCGCGCTGGGGGCCAGGCCCAGACCTTCGCCCCGGTGCGCCGCCCAGCTTCTTCAGAGCTCTCAAGAAGACAGCGACGCCGCGGGTCCGGTTAGCTCGAACCTTTCGGGACGGCGTTGCGCGCTCAACGACGGTGATGATTTCTGAGACCGTGGCGGACGACAGGTCACCGAACGGCCCCGGAGGCACCGTCGCGGGCGCAGGCTTCTCGCGGCACGCTCCCCGGAGGGGGCGTTCGGGGTGAGGTCTCGGATCGGGCTGGGGGCACGCACGATCCCGTGCGTGTACAGCTACGCCGTGCGATTTGCCGTGGGAGCTCCTACCCGTCCTTCCGTGGTTTGTGCTCGTACCGGGTGATGACCGCGTCGGAGTATCCGTAGAACCGCCACCGGGCCGCGGCGTCGCCGGAGGGAGGGCGTTCGCCCCAGATGACCGTCCGGCTCGGGTCCCGGGCGCCCTTGGCTCGCTGTACGCGTAAGGAAGGAAAGCCTTCGCGGTCCTTCAGGGCCGCCAGCGCGGCGCGTGCCTCCTGATCGCCGTTGACGGCGAGGTAGCCGGCCCTGCGTGCTCCGCCGACCGGTACGGTGAGCCGGTACCTGGGTTTGCCATCTGCCTTGCTTACGGGTACCTCGACGGCCTGGTCCAGGAGGGAGGGATCGGCCAGCCGTTCGAGCATCCACGCGCGGTCCGTTTCCGCTGTGTGCTGCATGAAGTGCCCTGACTGGAGGTGGGGGCGGGGCCGGGGGCTTTCGCGACCCGAAACGGGGCAGGGGGTTTGCTGTCCGGCGGGCCGCGCGTCGGCTCAAGCGGGGTGGTGTCACTGTTGTTGCGGGTGTGTGTGGGGGTGGTGGCAGGCAAGGCGGCGTGCGGACCGTCGGGGGAGAGGTCGGGGGCCGCCGTGGTCGGGCAGAGCGTCGTCGACCACGTGGCTGACGCGCCCGGTGCACAGGCCCTGGCGCGCTCAGCCGTGGTCATCTGCGGCCTTCCGGCGAGGGTGAACTGCCCAGATCATGCCTATCTGCGCCAGGTCGTCCACCTGGCTTATGGTGAGCTTTCCCGCTTTGTAGTGATTCCGTTGCTTGTGGATCCAGTCCCCGAGCTTGAACGCTTCGGCCCCGTCGGTCACGAACGTCGAAGGAACCCTCAGGTCGCCGTACCGATCGAAGTAAGCCTCCGCAAATTGGAAACCTCGCCTCCACTTGTATGCACGGGCCTCCCACACCATGCCGAGGCCATCGAGATCCCGTATCCGTTGAGGTGTAAGGGTGCTGAGACCCTGCTTCTTCCAAGTACGGCAGTTGCTCAGCCACGCTCCGAGGCGCAGCGGTGGATCGTCATCGGTGACATACGAGGCGGGGGCGAGCAGGTCGCCGTGTCGGCGGTGATAGGCCGTGGCGGCGGCGAACATCGTGTTCCAGTGGGCCTGCGGGACGGTCTCCCAGACGATGCCGAGCTGGTCCAGCTCAGCTTTCTGGTCGGCGGTGAGCTTCTGCCCCAGGCGGCGAACACGCAGAAGGAAGCTGCCCAGTTTGACGGGGTCCTCGCCGTCAGTGACGTAGTTGGAAGGGACGCGAAGGTTGCCGTGCTCCCGGTGGTAGGCCCGGGCGGCGCTCAGATGCCGCTGCAAGAGGGCCTCGCGCCGGTCGAAGACCGCGCCGATTGCCTCCAGACGCTGGCGGCGCTCGGGACGGAGCCGTCCCTTGCCGTACATCCTTCCCTGTTCGGCGAACCAGATTCCCAGGCGCAGCCCCGACGAGGTGACGTGCGAGACCGGGATCAGCAGATCGCCGTGCTCCTTCCGGTAGGCATGGGCCGCGCCGTAGTACTCCTCCCACGTCTCGGTCAGTACCGTGACCGCGTGCACAGTGATCGCGGAGACGAACGCCGGCGGCACTGAGATCCCGCTCACGTGCAGCCAGCCGGGGACGCCGGAGAGCCTGGCGCTCTTGGTTCCGGTTTGCCCGATCGAGGCACGGGCGGTATCCAGAGCGGCGGCGAAGGTCTCGTCCTGCGCGCGCAGCGCCTGAGCCACTTTCCACACAGGGGCGTACGTGGAGTCTTCCAGCGCGGAGACCGCGTCCTGGCCCGGCTTCAGGATCACCGGCACGATGATGTAGGCGGTCTTGTCGGGTTGTCCGCCCAGCCGCAGGGCCCTGCCGATGGCCTGCACGGTGTCAACCGGGCTGTCACGCGAGTCGATGAACGCCACGCCGTTCAGCTCGGGAATGTCGACGCCCTCGCTCAGTACACGTGAGTTGGAGATGATCACCCGGCCTGCTGTCTTGTCGCGCAGACGTGACAGCACTTCCCAGCGCTCGGCACGGGGCTGCTCGCCGTAGACGCAGCCGGTCACCAGATCCGGTCCTGCGCCGTCCGTGCCCTGAAGGAGCGCGTCGGCGGCCGGCAGCGTCTTGGAGAACCACTGTGCATCACGCACCAGGCGGTGATAGGTGAGGATGCGGTCGATCTCGAACTCGCGCGCCGCGCGCAGTACCGCGATCTGCCGGGCCAGCATCGGCGCGGCCATGGCGGCGGGGCCCACACTCAGGAACTGCTGGGTCTCTTCGCCGGCGGTGGCCAGTTGCCGCATCTCCTCGTCAGTGATCACGGCCACCACGAGGCGGTAGTCGGCCAGCAGCTCCAGTTCGCGGCCGCGGGCGAACGACAGACGGTACGCGATCCGGCCGTAGGTTTTCTCGTCGTCCATGCTGAAGACCTCGTCGCCGCCATGGCTGCCCCGGGGCACGACAAGCCGCGGTGTCGCCGTCATGTACAGGCGCCTGGCCGCGGGGATGAGAGCGTCGTCGTGGACGATCGACCAGTCGCGGCTCCGGGCGCCCGCCGAACGGTGGGCCTCATCGATGACGAGCAGTTTCCACGGGGCGACCGCGTGATCACGGTGTGCGGCAGCGATCAGCGGCAGACTCTGGTAGGTCACCGCCACCGTGCAACGGCTGTCACCCCGCCCCCTGAGCAGCGTGGCGAGCCGGCCCGGATCGGTAGTGACCTGCGCCTGGAGAGAACCCAGATCATCCGCGGCCTCGCGGTCCATGATCTCGTCGTCCGAACACACGGCGATGACCGTGCCCACCGCGTCACGTCCGGACGTCCGCAGCCACGACCTGAGGGTCTGGGCGGTCAGGTCCAAGGTGGGGAGAACGATAAGAACAGGGCCGTCCGGCGTGACAGCGTCGGCTGTCTCGCTGCCCACGCGGGTCTTACCGGTCCCGCATGCCATCACCAAGGTCGTGCGCGCGGCCTCGGCGAGCTCCGACAGCACGGCGGAGACGGCATCACGCTGGTGGGGCCACATCGGTACCGCAGTTAAGGGTGCCACTTCTTTCTCTCCGACTCGATCGAACATGGTCAGCGTTACGGTCAGGCGGCCAGGGCCAGGGTGCGGTGGAGCGCGACTTCGGCCACGACCGGCAGATGATCCGCGAGGGCACGGGCCAGCTCGGTGTCGACGGTCCCGTACGACAGCTGCGTGGCCCGCGACGACGGGGTGTGTTCGTGTTCGCCGCCGCCGGGCTCCGTAGACCACGTTGGTGCGGCGGTGGACGCGGCCGGTGCACCGGCCCCGCCTCAGGCTCGTGCATTGAGCACCGCCGACAGATGATCGGATGCTTTGCGGGCCCGAGGGGTGTCGTAGGTGTAGTACGACCGCACGGTGTCCAGGCCGTTCACGAGGATGTAGTTCAGGGACCAGGGGACGGGCCTTTTCTGGGATTCGTCTTTAGCTCGGTGAAGCGGCGGGGTCCGGGAGGCTCGCTACGGCCATCGCATGCCGATCTTTGTGAGGTCCTTGATGCGCTTCGCGGGAATCTTTTCCTTTTTGAATTCGGTTCGCTGGCGAGCGATCCAGGCGCCGAGACGCAATTCCTCCGGCGGCGCGGTGATATATTTGACCGGGATCCTCAAGTGGCGATTGGCCCTATAGAACGCCTTGGCTGCGGCGAAATGCTCAAGCCACGTGGCTTCGTTTGCATCCCAGATCATCCCGAGCTTTTCCAGCTCTGAGATTTGGGCGGCCTTCAGCTTTCCGCGAATCCGGCGATCCCGTGTTTTTGATATCCATTGCCCGAGCTTGAATTTCTCGCCGTCGGAGCCGGTGATTGTGTGTCGTGCCGGCATGTTGAGGTTGCCGAATTCGTTGTGGTATAGGCGTGCGAAGGTGAGGGCATGCTGCCAGGCGCGTTCATGGGATCCTGTGAGGATCACGCCCAGGCGTTCGAGTGCCGCAGTGCGTTCGGCGCTGAGTGTTCCGGCTTCCATTTCGGTGCGCTGCCGATACAGCCATTTTCCAAGGTCGACCTCGCCGTCGGGTAGTTGCTCGATGTGCCGCCTCGGCATATCGAGGTTGCCGTGGCGGGTGTGGAATTCCTGCGCTGCTTCGAAATTACGGCGCCACTTGTCCTCCTGCGCCTTCCAGATCATTCCCAATGCATCGAGTTCGGCGATCCTCTCCGGAGTCATTCTCCTGCGCTGTCCACGCTTGCCTGCCAGCCACAGTCCCAGGGGGAAGTCCTGTGACCTGTCCGCGGCGTCTTCGACATGGTCGCGGGGGACACGGAGGTGACCGTGGCGTTGCTGGTATGCGCGGGCAGCTTCGATGCCTTGCTTCCAGTCCTCCGTGAACGTGGCCCACACCATGCCCAGCTCGTTCAGCGACTCACGCTGCTGAGAAGACAGCTTCTCTCGCCGCGCTCGGACGCCGTTTATCCACGCGCCGAGACGAACGGGGTCGGGCCCAGGGGTGACGTGGCTGCGTGGGACACGCAAGTCGCCGTGCTCGGCGCGGTATGTGGCAGCGGCCTTGAGCCACTGCGCGAAGTTCTTGTCGAGGACGTCCCAGACCATGCCGATCTCTTCGAGCTGGGCATGCCGGGCCGGCGACAGGTTGCCGCTGCTGTGGAGCTGGCGGGCCCGCTGGATCCACAGCCCCAGGGCCAGCCCGGATTCGGTGACGAAGCTGGTACTGACCAGCAGGTCGCCGTGTTCGTCGGCGTAGGCGGCGGCGGCCCCGAGGTGCTCTTCCCACGATGTGGTGGTGGAGCGGACTGCCTGCACTGTGATCGCCTCAGCGAACCGGTGGGGCACCGGTATGCCCTTGAGCTGGAGCCACTTCGGTAGCTCCGTGAGGGTCTCCTTTGAGGGGCGGTGGCTTCTGCCCAGCTCGCGGCGCCGGGCCTCCAGTTCCGCCCCGAGAGTTTCGTCATGAGCGGCCAGTGCGCTCACCACCTGCCAGACAGGGGCGTATGCGGAGCCCTGGAGGGCGCTTACGGGGTCCTGGCCGGGTTCCATCAGGACTGGGACGACGATGTACGCGATCTTGTCCTTCTTGCCGCCCAGGCGCAGGGCTCGGCCTACCGCCTGAACGGTGTCGATCGTGGACTTCCGAGCATCGATGAAGGCGACGCCGCCGACCGCTGGTGCGTCGTAGCCTTCCGACAGGACTCGCGCGTTGGAGATGACCACCCGGTCGAGGCTGTCGTCCGCCAGTTTCTGGAGTTCCTCGCGCCGCTGCGCCCGCCGTTGAGAACCGTGGACGAAGCCCGTTGCCAACGGGTCCGTCTGTCCGAGCAACGCGTCCGCTTCGGGCAGTGTCTGGGAGAACCAGCGCGCATCCCGGACCCGCTGGTGGTAGGTGAGCATGCGCTGGACATTGAAGTCGCGGGCTGCCCGCAGGACTGCGACCTGGCGTGCCAGCATGGGTGCGGACACTGCGGATGGTCCGAGCTGAAGGAAAGTGCGGCTGTCGTATTCGGTGGCAAGCCGGTGCATCTCCTCGTCCGTGACCACGGAGACGATGACGCGGTAGTCGGCCAGGAGCTTGCGCTCCCGGGCCTTCGCGAAGCTCAGCCGGTGCGCGATACGGCCGAACACCTTTTCGTTGTCCATGCTGACAACCTCGGACAGGTCACCTTCACGGACACGGACCAGGCGCGGTGTCGCCGTCATGTAGAGGCGCTTGGACGCGGGCACCAGGACGTCGTCGTGGATCACTGACCACTGCCGGTCCTTGACTCCGGCCGAGCGATGGGCCTCGTCGACCACGACCAGCTTCCACGGCTGGACCCCCCTGATCCGGTGGGCTGCGACAAGCTTTGGCAGGCTCTGGTAAGTGATGGCCACGGTGCTGCGCCCCCGCCGCGCTCGCAGCAGCTCTGCCAGTTGGCCAGGGTCGGAGGTGACTTCGACCTGAAGGTTTCTCAGGTCGTCGGCCGTGTCGCGGTCCATGACCTCTCTGTCGCCGCACACCGCGATGATCTGGCCCAGCGACTCACCTCCCAGCGCCTCCAGCCAGGCAGAGAGTGTCTGGGTGACCAGATCGAGTGTGGGCACCACGATGAGTACGGGCTCGGACGGCGACACCAGCCGTGCTACTTCGGCTCCGACCCGGGTCTTCCCTGTGCCGCAGGCCATGACATTCGTGACGCGCCCCGCCGAGGCGAGTTCAGCCTGGAGATCTTTCAACGCCTCTCGCTGGTGGTTCCACAAAGGTGATGCTGGCAAGGCCACGTTCGCTTTCTCTGCTCTCGGTGTTGTCAGGATGGCGCCTTGCCGGCGCCGTCCGTTGTGTGGGTTGGATTCTGCGCGTAAGCGGTGAGGTTCCCCCGGAACGGAGGACTGTCAGCCTGTCGATTACCTCTACGAAAGGGGTGTTTGCCGTGACTTCACGCAGAGGCGCGGCGATCTCCTCTTCACCGGGGCCGGGCCCCGGCGGCACACCGGGCAGGCGGCTGAACCGCGGTACCGGGTGGGAGAGGCCCGTGGCCGCAGGGTCGGCTGCCGCAGGGCGTGCCGGTGGAAAGGATGGTCGGCGGTAGTCCGGCGGCAGGGCGTGTGACCGGCACGCGGGTCAGATCTGCCCGTCGAGGGCGAGCAGGTGCTGGTCGATCCGGGCGATATCGCTGGTGCTGTGGACGTGCTCGTACATCTCGCGTGCGGCGGTGAGGTGTTCGCGTGCTTCAGCGGTCCGGCCCTCGTCGTGGGCGGCGGTGCCGGTCCATTCGCGGGCGCGGGCCTGCCAGTGGTGCGACCCGGCCGCGGCGAACTCATGCTCAGCCTGGCGTAGTTGCGCCACACCTGCGGCGTAGTGGCCGCTGCGCGCGTACACGCGGCCCAGGACGGACAGCGCGCGGGCGGCGTCGTAGGGGTCGGGCACGGCGAGGAGATCGTCGCGGGCCCGCACGAGATACTTCAGCGCCTCGTGCCACTCTTCGTTGTCGGCGGCGATCTCGCCGAGCCGGAGCCGGGTGAGCGCGGCTCCCCTGGTGTAGCCGATCTCCTCGCGGATGGCGAGTGCCTGGGTCAGCGGAGCGACCGCCAGGCCGATCCGGCCGGCCTGGCGGTGCACTTCACCGATACCGTCCAGTGCCTGGGCCTCGTCCAGCCGGTCGCCGTCCCGGCGCGCGCCGGCCAGAGCCTGGTCATACCGTTCGAGGGCCTCGTCGTACCGGCCGAGACTGCGCAGCCCGCCGCCCAGCGTGGTGAGTGCCCTGCGCACCATACGGATGTCCCCGACCCGCTCGGCCGCGGGAAGGACCCTCTCATGGACGGCCACGAGGTCCTCGTTGTGACGGCGGCGCAGGAACAGGGGCCACATCGCGTCCGCAAGCTGCGCGGACAACTCGTCCCAGCCAGCGGCGCAGGCCACGTCCACCGCAGCAAGCAGGTCGGTGCGGTGACGGTCCAGCCACTCCACCACCGTCTGCTCACTGACCTCGTCGAAGAGATGCAGGTCGGCGGCGATGTAGCGGTAGCTCCGCGGCATGGTGCGGTGGCTCGGCGTCAGCCGCGCCTCGGCCTCGGTCGCGGCGCGCAGATTCCACTCCACCCACCGGCGGAGCACCTCGTCCCGCACCTCCTGCGGCTCCTCGCCCGCCCGCTCCCGGGCGAGGTCGCCGATCATGTCGTGGAAGGCGCACGTCAGCGGCCCGTCGCGTTTGTCGTCGGCCCGCACGTCCTGGACGAGGCCGGCCGACAGGAGGATCTCCAGCAGCCGCGTCGCCTCCTCCCGGTCCACCGCGCATACCGCGGCCACCACGTCCGGGCCGAACGTTCCGCTGGGCAGGAGACCGAGGCGGCGGACGGCCGCCGCCGCCTCGGGGGGAAGAGCGTCGTACGCCTGGTTGATGCTGGTCACAACAACTGCTCCTTGGAGGTGGTCGAGTTCGCGGGGGCCGGATGGGGTGGTGGGCGGCGAGGTCAGGGAGGCCGCGATCTGGGACAGTGTCGTGCCGGGCTGTGTCACCAGCCGGGCGGCGGCCTCGCGGTCGACCCACACGCGGGGCGTCGCCGGAAGCTGACGGGGGACAGGCGGCGCCTGCCGGTGATGGAGGTGCACGCCCCCGTCGATACGCCCGGCCTGGAGCACCGGGCCGGAGAAGACGCCCCCGCCGACCGTGTTGCCGAAGTGCTGCTGTGCGCCTGCGGTCATGACCACCTCTTCGGCGACTCCGCGCCGTCCCCGGCCCCGCACAGGAGGAACGTCTTGTCGCACCCTCCCGCAGACCCCGACAAGCAGGCCGCCAGTCCGGCCGACACCCGCGTCACAGCGCCTCCAGCTCGCTGCGCACCCGCGCCGCTTCGCCCGCGTCGAAAGCGTCGAAGTGGCGTGCGGCAGCGTCGAAGTGCCGCCGGGCCGCCGCGAGATCACCGTGGACCCGGGCGGTTTGGCCGAGCATGTCGCATGCGCGGGCAGACCAGCGCCCCGCTCCGGCGGCGGTGAACACCCCGAGGGCCTCTTCGAGCTCCGCTCGCCCCGCCTCGTACTCCCCGGCCAGGGCCCGGGCATGGCCGCGAAAGGCGAGGGCCCGCGCGGCGTCGAACGGGTCGCCGACATCCAGCAGTTTGGTGCGGGCCAGGGTGAACAGCTCGACGGCACGCGACCTGTCTCCGCGATCGCCGGCCATCTCACCGAGAAGAGTCCACGCCAGCGCCACGCCGCGCGGGTATCCGCAGGACGTCCAGCACCCGATAGCCTGCCCCAGACAGGCTTCGGCCTGCTGAGACTGGCCGAGGCCGCGATGGCAGGCCGCAAGGCCCAGCAGCGCCTGGCCCTCGTCACGGACGTCTCCGTCAGACCGCGCGGCGCTCCGCGAACCGGTGTACCAGCTGACGGCCTCCTCGTACCGGCCGGCGTTGCTCAGGCCGATCGCCCCCGAGTTGAGCATTTGCCGTACCAGGGCCGCATCGCGGGTATCCCGCGCGGAAGCCAGCCCGATCTCGTGCGCCTCGATCCACAGCTCGTAGGGGTGCAGATAGTGGAACAGCGGCCAGTGGGCGTCGACCAGCTGCCCGGTGGTCTGATGCCATCCGGCGTCCGCCGCTGCTTTCAGCACGCCCAGGAGGTTCGGCTGATGTCCCTCCAGCCAGGCCAGAGCTCCGGCCCGGTCGGTGAACGGGACCGGTACGGCCGGCGGGTAGGCGTAGGCACGCGGCAAAGTTGCCTGGAACGGAGTGAGAAGGTGCTGGGCGGCCGTGGCGGTCGCCAGCACCCAGTCACACAATCGACGGACCGCCGTGGCGTGGACGGCCTGCTCCTCCTGCCGGTCGGCCAGGCGACGGGCATGCTCCTGGACGCCGACACCGAACCGGTAGCGCACCTTCCGGCCCGGAGCGGGGGCGAGCTCGTCGAGCACGGCGGCGTCGGCCAGGCCCCCCAGACGCTGTCCGGCGTATTCCAGCGGCATGCAGGCAGCTGCCGCGGCCATGTGAGGGTCGAAGTCGACGGTGGGCAACACCCCCAGGCGCCGGTACAGGATCTGCTCGGCCCGGGTCAGACCGTGATACCTCTCGTCCAGGACGGTGTTCGTGGTGTTCAAAGCCTGTTCTCCCAGGTGGAATTGGCCCGGCGGAGCGGGTGCGTCTTTCGATCCGGTGGAGCCGGGGGATTTCGTCGGCCGCTGCAGAACTGCTACGGCGAACGAATCACTGCGGCAGCTTCGCGGTGCAGACGGCGGTTTCCTCTGCGGTCTCAAGCGCCGGATCCCTGAAATCAGCGACGACGATCCGGCCGTCGCGGAGCTGGGGGATGCCGGCGCATCCGGTCCGCGAGGTGCCTCCCGAAATGCTGCTCTGCGTCGTGAACAGAGCCAGCGGCGTCATTGAGATCGCCACGCTTCCGGTTTGACGGCGGTGCCGGCGAGGGAGACGACCGTCCCATGGCCGGGCTCGGCCGGCGGGGTGGGGGTGATTCCGGGGGGCTGGAGTTTCCAGCCGCGGAAAAACTGTGCGAAGTGGCGTCGTGAGCGGCTGGTGGCGGGGAGGCCGGCCCGGTTGAGCAGTGCCATGGCGTGGCGCATCCGCCGGCGGTGGAAATGGCTGGTCCAGTGGGTGACCACTATGGCGCTGCCCGGTACCACGGCCGTCTTGTACTGCTCCAGGACGGTGTGGAGCGGTCGGCGCCGGGCCGGCTGTACGAACGGAAGGACGCAGGTGAGGATCAGGGCCACGGGCTCGGACAGGTCGATCGTCTGTCTCAGTCCGGCCGACGTGAGTACGGCGTGCAGATAGCCGATCTCCGTGCGCGGCGGCTGCGGGCGCCTCAGCTCCCGCTGGTGGGCGCGGATCACCTCGGGGTCGGCGTCGCAATACAGCACGCGCGTGCCGGGGCGGGCTGCGGCGGCGGGGTCGTGGAGGGCCGGCCGGGTGGGCAGTCCGCACCCGAGATCGATGAACTGGCCGATACCGCGGTCGGCGAGCAGCCTCATCTGTTCCAGGGTGTAGGCGCGCTGGGCCTTCGCGTCGTCGGCGAGAAAGGGGGCGCGGGCCAGGAGCGAGGAGGCGGTCCGCCGGTCGACGCTCTCCGGTTCGGCGCTGCCGCGCAGGGCGGCCAGGATCCCGGCGCCGCTCGCAAGACAGAAGAAGTCGTTGGTCACAAGTTCTTCTCCAGCACAGGACCGGACACCGACCGCCGGGTGTAGGACGACGGCACGCTGTCCGGGGAAGGACGGTGGTGCGGGGGCGGCGGGTCTATCGGCCGGCTCTGCGCGGCGGAGGCTGCGCGCTGCTTGTCGTGTGCGGAGACGACGTAGTACTTCCTGGCACGGGGGGCGGTGAGCGGCGATGCGGGCTGCGGAGGGCGGGCCAGGACTATGGCTCCGATGCCTCGCCGGACTCGGACGTGCCCTTCCTGTGCCAGGATCTTCAGTCCCTCGCTGACTGCCGGCGCGCCGGCGCCCCATCGGTTTTTGCTGGTGGCTGGGGGGAGCAGGGTGCCCGGGGGCCAGGTGCCGTCCGCGATATACGACCGGGCCAGCGCGGCGACACGCTGGGGCGCGGTCATCTCCGCGTCGGGCCCGGCCTCCAGATGACCTTCGGCGGCCAGCGTCTCCAGAGCAAGATCAATGTCCTCGCGCGGCATCCGCAGCTGGCGGCGCACCGAGTGGGGGTGCAGTCTGTCGCCGGGCTTCCAGGTACCGGAGCGGATGTCCCGAAGGATTCTGGTGCGTACGTGTTCCTGGCCGACGGCCGGCTCGTGGCCGCCGAAGGCACGCACGAACACCCCGAGGGGGTAGACGACGGTCACCAGCTCACGGCCGACCAGGTGAGCGACGGCGGCTCGTGCCACATGCAGGCCGACGCCGTGAATCCGCTGGATTTCCGACTGGGTCGGTATCTTCGTGCCGGGCGGGTAGGTGCCGTCCGTGATCTGTCCGGCGATCCGGTCGGCAACGGGGACTGCCCGGTCTGTGTCGGTGACCGCGGTGCTGTGCCCGGCGGGGAGCCACGAGAGCCGGCTGACCCGGACGGCACGCCTGGGATGGCCCCCGGCAGAGCGCATGCCGACCCCCGACATCAGGAGAAGCTCGCGGACGAACTGGTAGGACAGGCCTGCCGCGTCGGCGATGTGCTGGAGCGAGTCACGCTTTCCGTAGGCGGCCATGGCATACCGGGCGAGCCTGCCCTGCTGCTCCAGGGTCGGACGTGTCCCCTTGGGGAACCGCACGGGAGTGCTGTCCTGCGGTCCCGGCGGCGGCAGGTACGCGAGCAGGGCGGCCGAGTGGAAGACCCCTCTGATGGGGCGGCGGGTGTGCGGGTGTGCGGGCCGGATGCCGGGGTGCTGGCCGAAGAGGACGCGGAGGGCGTGTGCGGCGACGGTCTCGGCGAGATGATCGCCCGCGGACCACCGTGTGGCGAGGGGGTCGGTGCCCGGGCGTGTGCCGCGGAGGGCGGCGGTGGCCAGGAGGGCCGTTCCGGCCGGGATCGTCCCGCCTTCGGTACTGAGGTCTTCGGTGGTGAACAGCAGCGGCAGATAGGCGCTGGGTGACCAGCGCAGTCCGCGCGCGGCGACGGCATTCCAGCTGTGCTCTTCGGCGAGCGTTCCGCGCACTCCGGCGGGACTGGTGAGGAGCGTGTGCGCGCAGCTGGTGATGAGGTGGACCATCGTTTCGAGACACGTTCCGAAGACCTGGCGCAGCATCAACGGCAGGGTCTGGCCATCAGCCGGACCAGCGAGCAGGTCGGTAGTCAGATCGTCGCCGGGGTGTGTCTGCTTGAGTGTGACCAGGTCCTTCATGACGGACTCGATCCGGGAGAGGATCCCGGCGGCCTCACCTGCCGATACAGAAACGTCCAGGAGACGTGTGACCGGTGATTCCAGCCGGCGTCTGAGGTGGTCCGGGACACCGAGCAGGTGGCAGATCACGTCCATCCCGTGAGGACGGGCGTAGTGGGCACGCAGATCGACGGGCCGGTCGCCGGCGGTGTTTGCGGCGGTGCGGAGCAGGTGCCTGCTGAGGACCGGCACATGGTGCTCGATTTTCAGGAACCGGGCGGCGAGATGGGGGGAGACCACGGTCCGCAGCCGGGAGTGGTCACCGTTCCCGGCCGCGGACAGGCTGGTCACCCCCGTCCACCCCAGGACCCATGCCCACTCGGGCCGCGTAGCCGCCTGGGGCCACAGAGACCAGTAGCGCCGGGCGTCCGCGCTCAGGCCCGGACCACGCAGCATCGTGCGCAGCAGTCCCTCCCGGGTGAGAGCGATCGCCGGGACACCGCCAGGAAGGCTGACCGGCACGAGAGGACCCGCCGCGCCGAGGCGGGCCATCTCCGTGGTGGTGCAGCGCCCCGTGGGGCCGAGAGTGAGAGGTAATGGGTTCATGTCTCGCTTGGTGTCTCGGGTGGTCGAGGGGATGGGAGGCCGGTGCCCTGCGGTGTCGTGTGCTTCACTGCGGCGCTGTCACCCCGACGTCGACGGGGGAGTTCGCCGGGGCGTTGGCCTGGTGTCCTTCAGGCCGTGGGGGTGAGGTGCCGCCGGGGGTTGCTGATGAGCATCTGATCGATCTGCGCGGGGGTGACACCGGCGTCGGCGAGGGCGGGCAGGATGTGCTCGGAGATGTGGGTGTGGTGCCAGTTCGGCAGGACGGCCTCACGCACGCCGGGCTTTCCCAGCCAGTTGATGTGGCAGCAGGCATCGTGGCTGAGGACCATTGATCCGGCCAGTCCTTCACGGGCGAGCCGGGCGACCGTGTCCACGCGCTCGGCGTCGCTCAGCTTCGCCTCGAGCCCGAACCGGTCCATTCCAAGGAGTGAGCCCGCCTCCGCGAGCGTGCGGAGGTAGTCCAGGTCGGTGGTGTCACCGCTGTGTCCGATCACCACCGAGGTGAGATCGACACCCTCACGGCGCAGGATCCGCTGGGCGTCCAGGCCTGTGCGGTGCTGGGCGCTGGTGTGCACGGTGATCGGAGCGCCGGTGGCATGGTGCGCCGCGGCGACCGCGACCATCACCCGCTCGACGTCGGGTGTCAGTTCTTCCTCGATGGCGCACTTCAGGACGCCGGCCTTGATGCCGGTGTCCGCGATGCCTTCCGTCAGTTCTCTGATGAACAGAGTTATCAGAGGGTCCTCGCCGCCGAGGAGCTTGCCGGGACCGTGGTAGTCGTAGAAGTAGTCCAGGCCTTTGAGCGGGTAGTAGCCCGTCGCGACGATGATGTTGATGTCGACCTGGTCGTTCACGCGACGGGCCCGGCCGACGTCCCGGCCCAGGCCGAGGACCGTCAGGTCCACGATGGTCGAGATACCGCATTCGGCCACCGCGCGCAGTCTTTTCACCGCGTCCGCGTCACGCGCCGCCTCATCCCCCACCAGCTCAGGGATGTTGAGATTCATCTCCGGCGAGCCGACACCGATGTGCTCGTGCATCAGCACCTGTCCCAGACTCTCCGCGGCGACCGGGCCACGGACCGTTTCCACGAGTGCTGTCGACATCAAATCCTCCGTCTCTCGACTAAAACCGCTGCTATCTGCTGCAAAAGCTCTCTTGGAGGTATAACGGGATTTTCTGTGGACAGCGGATCCCGCTCAGGCCGCGGTGCGGCGGTGGACCGGTCCACGGGGGTTCGCTACGTCTCGTGCGCGGTCCGAAGGGCCGCCGGATCCTCCTGGGCGATGGGCGCGCGCCCGGACGGGCCGTCGAACAGCCGGTAGCGGTGGCCGAGTTGGATCAGGTGCCAGTCGTTGCGTGCCCCTGTCCGTTCCCTCAGGGCCCGGATACGGGTGCGGGTGGTCTGGCTGGACATGAGGAGGACGGCGCCGGCCTCCCGGTTGGTGGCCGTGGTGGTGACCGCCGTCCGCAGGCGCCGGTCCTCCTCGGTGATCCCGGCGGGGGCCTCGGTCTCGTCCGGAAGGGGCAGTTCCCTGGCCAGGCAGGCGGTGTGCAGTACCGCCCGGCCGTGGGCCTGCAGCTTGGCGACGGACCTGCGGCGGCGTTCCCGTGCCGTCTCCAGGCTGATCTTGAGGGCGTCGGCGGCCTCAGACAGGCTGTCGCCTTCGGCGAGCCGGACCAGGACACGCCGTTCCGCGGGAATGAGAGGTGTGATGAGAGGCTGGCCGGGGCCGGGTGGCATCGGAGGTGTGTCCTTCCTGCGAGCAGCAACGCGGGGGTGGTCAGGCGAAGATGAGGGGTCCGGCGGGGCCGGTGAGGAGGGCGCCGAGGCCGGGGAGCTGTCTGGGCCGCCGGTGCAGCAGACGGGGGGCGCCCGAGTCCCGGCCGGTGTCGCGCAGCGGTGTCCATCCGCTGGTGTCCTGGAGGTGCTGGGCGAGGCGGCTGTCGCGTACCGAGCACCGGATGGACGTGATGGCGGGGTGCAGGCGGGCGGCGTGGTCGCCGGCCCAGTAGGTCATGAGCAGGGCCAGGCGGTCGCTGCGGTAGCGGCGGTGGGGATCGGTGCAGACCTGCGTCAGGTACCACGCCGGGGCGGCCGTGTCCGCCTCGGACCAGCCGTCGTCCGCCGGAGGAGTGGGGGAGAGGACCATGAACGCGAGGACGGTGCCCTCGTCGGTCAGGGCCATCACTGCCGGTCCGGGCCGGCCGTAGGAGAGCAGGGCGAGGACGCCGCGCGGCACCGCTTCACGCGGCCGTCGCCTGCGCCGTTCCCACTCCAGGCGCCGGTTCAGGATGTCCTCGAACCGCTGCCGGTCCCGCTCACCGGCCGCCCGTATCCGCAGCGGCGCCGTCTGCGGTGCCCGCGGCGGCCGGGCCGCCAGGGCGGCGGGGCGGGGTGCGGCCGCGGTCATGAGGCGGCCTTGAGGCCGATACCGCCGTAGCAGGCGATGTCCGCGGGCGGCTTGTCCCACTCGGCAGGGTCGGGCTGCTGCCAGCGGTGGACCGGGACCAGACCTGCGGGCCCGGCGAGCGCCGGCTGTCCGGGGGCGGCGCCTGGACTCAGGAGGGCCAGGCCGTCGAAGTACGCGCCGATCTGCGTGTGGCTGCGGATCTGGACGCTTTTTCCGGCGTCCTGGTAGACGGCTTCGGCCTTGCGCATGGTGCCGGGTGAGAAGTCGTCGGTGACATGGCTCAGGACCAGGCAGCTGCCGGCCGGGAGCGCGGCGAGGAGGTCCGTGAGGATGTGCTCGGGGCGGTCCGAGTCCTCGAGGAAGTGGAGGACGGCCACCAGCAGCAGCCCGACCGGCTGGCTGAGGTCGATGACGCCCCTGTCCCGGACGGTGTCGAGGATGGCGGCCGGGTTCCGCAGATCGGCCTGCAGATAGTCGGTGGTGCCCCGCGGCCCGCTGGTCAGCAGCGCCTCGGCGTGGGCCAGGACGATGGGGTCGTTGTCGGCGTAGACGACAC
Organism: Streptomyces sp. NPDC055025; assembly: GCF_053608565.1. Taxonomy (NCBI): domain Bacteria; kingdom Bacillati; phylum Actinomycetota; class Actinomycetes; order Kitasatosporales; family Streptomycetaceae; genus Streptomyces; species Streptomyces sp. NPDC055025. The sequence goes on along the minus strand of NZ_JBSGVS010000060.1, from coordinate 32,339 downwards.
GGGACTCCGGGATGATCCCCTGGGCGATCTCGTGGACGTTCGGGGTGACCGGGAGCCCGACGCCGATGTCGAGGAACTGGCTGATGCCCCGCATGGCCAGGTGGCGTACGGCGCGGTGCAGGAAGTCCCGGTTGGCGCGGGCGATGTCACGTCCGTGCGGCAGCAGAGCGAGCAGACGCTCGGCCGCTTCCTGGTCGGCGGGGTAGTGGTCCTTGCCGCCCAGGAGGTAGTTGTAGACCCGCGCGGGATGGGCTCTGGACGTGTCGAAGTCGGGCATCAGGCCGTGTGCGTCGTTCATGGGAGTCTTCCGGTCGTCCGGCCCGGCAGGCTGAGGGAGCCGGGTGCGGAGGGGGTTACGGAGGCGTGCCGGTCCACGGCAGCGCCGATGCGGCCGGGGGCGTGAAGGGGTGGGGCGGCGTCAGGCCGCGGCTGGTGTGCCGCCGGGGCGGAGCCGCAGGGACAGCCGGGCGGGAGTGCGGGATGCGGAGGGGTGGGCGAGGGTGACGTCGGGGAACCGGGTGAACAGGTCGGCGGTCGCGGTCAGGGCCTGCACGCGGGCGAGGTCGGCCCCGGGGCACAGGCGGGGGCCGGCTCCGAACGAGACGTGGTCCGTGTGGCCGCGGTGGCTGCGGCTGATGTCGTAGATGTCGGGGTGTTCGCGGTGTGCGGCGGGGTCGCGGCCGGCGGCGGTGTGATGGATGACGACGGGCTCGTGTGCGCGGATGAGGGTCCGGGTCCCGGGGTCGAGGATGTCGGTGGTGGGGGAGCCGATGAGGGTGTGGGGGTGGGGCGGCTGCCACCGCAGGGTTTCCTCCACGGCGTCCGCCCACGTGGCGCGGGTGGAGCGGATCTGGGCGAGCTGCGCGGGGTGTTCCAGGAGCGCGCCGACCGTGTGGTGGATCAGGTTCACTGCTGGTGTGTGGCTGGTGACGACCGGGAGGAGGATGTCGGCCAGGGCTTCGGCCGCCATGGCGGTGGTGTGGTCGCAGGCGGTGAGGTCGCTGGTGACGTCGTCGCCGGGGCTGGCACGCTTCATCTCGACGAGCCGGGTGAGGGTGTGGCGCAGATGCTGGAGGCTGCCGGCGCGCTGCTGGTCGGTGAGTCCGTTCGCGGACAGGACGCGGGCCTGGTGGTGGAGCGCCGGGCGCATGCTGGGCGGCACCCCGAGCGTGAGGTCACTTACGTGGAGGGCCAGCGGCTGCGCCACATGGGCGCGGAAGTCGGCGGTTCCGCGGGGGCGGGCGGCGGTGTTCAGGCCGTCGAGGAGACGGTGCACCGTCTCCTGGATGCTCGTGCTGAGGGTCAGGGCCCGCAGAGCGAGGATATCGGCCAGGACACGGCGCCCTCGCTCGCGCTCCCCGCTGTCCTCGCCGGCGGCGTGATCCGGTCCGGTTGCCGGATGGTGCGGCGGCCGGTGGAAGGCGGCGGGGACGGGGCTGTGGGCGGCGGACGGCGGGCGGGGGATTAGGGGATGGGCCAGGAGACGCCCGGCCAGGTCCTGGTCGAGGACGGCCCAGGCGCGCAGCCCGCCGGGGAACACGGCAGGTGCGGCCGGTCCCGAGCCGCGCAGCTGCTTGGTCTCCTCGTCGGTGTCGGCCCCGGCCGCGTCGAGACGGAAGGGGCAGAGGCGGAACGAGTCCAGGGGGTCCATGGCGGTTCTCCAGTGCCGGGATGTCAGGCGAGGTGGACGGTGGGCGCGTCGTATCCGTGGCTGATGAAGGAGGCGTAGGGCGTGAGGTCCTGACCGGGGGTCAGCGCCAGGGCGGGGAAGCGGCGCAGCAGTGCGGGCACGGCGGTGAGCGCTTCCGCGCGGGCCAGGGGCGCGCCGAGACAGTGGTGGACTCCGTGGCCGAAGGCCAGGTGCGGCGAGGGCGCGCGGCGGATGTCGAACTGGTCGGCGGTGGGGCCGTGTTCCCGCGGGTCCCAGCCGACCGCGCCGAACGCGGCCAGGACAGGCTCGCCCTGCTCGATGGTGATGCCGGCGGCGGTGACGGGCTCGGTGGCGAAGCGCAGGGGCAGGTAGGTGACCGGCCCGGCCCAGCGCAGCACTTCTTCGACGACCTGGGTCCAGGGGACCTGGCCGGTCAGGGCGAGGGCAAGCTGGTCGGGGTGGCTCAGGAGAGCGACGACGGTGTTGCCGATGAGGTGGACGGTGGTCTCGTAGCCCGCGATGAGCACGAGCAGGAGTGTGTCGACGAGTTCGGCCTCCGAGAGACGGTCGTTGTCGTCGCGGGCGGCGATCAGATGGCTGGTGAGATCGTCGGCCGGGCGGGCGCGTTTGCGTGTGACGAGCGCGGTGAGCAGGGCCCGGGTGTCGGCGATGGCCGTGGCGGCCATGTCGGCGGGTGTCGCCGTCGACACGATCAGGGTGGCGTTGCGGGACAGTTCGAGCCGCTCGTCGGGCAGGAGGCCGAACAGTTCACTGATCACGCCCATGGGCAGGGGATGGGCGAAGTCGGCCCGCAGATCGACGGCATCGCCCGCCGGCCGTTCGGCCAGCGTGTCGAGCAGCCCGCTTGTGACACGGTCGACGAGGGGCTGGAGCGCCTCGGTACGGCGGCCGGTGAACGACGGGGCGACCAGCCGGCGCAGCCGGCGGTGGTCGGAGTTGTAGGCGGTGAACATGTTCTGGACACCGACCCAGTTCAGGATCCACTGAGCGTCGGGGCGCTGGTCGAGCCAGCCGTTGCTGAACTGGGGCCAGTGTTCGCGGGCGTTCTTGCTCAGCCGGCGGTCGGCGACCAGTTCCTTCAGGAGCTGGTGGCGGGTGGGGACCCAGGCCCGGATAGTGCCGGGGAGTTCGACGGCAACCAGGTCTCCCAGCCCTCGAAGTTCTGCTGCCTCCGCCTGGAGGTTCCGTCCGAGCGGGTCGAGGGTGCGGACGTCGTGAAGGGATTGAAGTCCCACGGGGTCTCTCCTTCGATCGTGAGGGTGACGGGATCGAAACGGGCCGGAAGCGCGGCCAGGGCGTGCTGGAACGGTCCGGGACGCAACCGCAGTTCGTCCGCCGCAACGGCGAGTTCAAGGTCGGGCAGGCGCTGGATGAGCTGGGTGAGAGCGGTGACGGCCAGAGTGATCGCGGTGTCGGAGACCGGGCAGGCGTGCGGGCCCTGGGACCAGGCCATGTGCCGCACCGGCCCCCCGTCCGCGGTCCCGGCCGTGCCCGAGTAGGGGCAGCCCGGAACGGACTGCTGGGCCGCGGACTGCTCGGTGGGCTGCTGGAGTGTGAGGCCGATGGCCTCATAGCTGATGAGGACCGGAGTGTGCGCGGGGATGCGCTGCCCGCAGAGCGTGGTGTCCTCGAGGGCGTAGTGGGCGCCGTAGTTCGCCATGGGGGGACGTTTCGCCAGGGCCTGTTCGATGGCCGGCATCACGTTGATGGAGCCGTTGACGACCCGGCTGTAGAGGGCGTCGTCGGTGAGCAGCTCGTGCTCCGCGCTCGCCAGGAGGTTGGTGGTGGGTTCCTGGCCGGCCGCGACCAGCAGCACCAGGTGATGCAGCACTTCCAGCGCATCGAGCTGCGCGGGGTGCTGGATGATCCAGGAGGTGATGTCCGGACCGGGCCGCTCACGCTTGGAGGCGATCAGCTTGGTCATGTACTGCTCGAAAGCCGCGTTCGCCGCGGCCGCCCCCGGACCGGAGTCCATGAGCCCTTCCAGGGCCTCCACCAGCTGCGCGGCGTGGGAATCGTCCTGGCCGAACAGCCGGTTGAGGACATAGGAGGGGAAGGGGCGCGCGAAATCACGCACGAGATCCACGCCGCCGGTCTCGGCCATCCGCCTGATCATCCGGTCGATGAGATCGTCGGCGACCTGACGGGCGACGTCGCGCAGGAAGTGCGGCTCGACCCAGGAGAACACGTCGGTGACCACCTGCCGGTAGCGGCGGTGCTCGGGGCCGTCGGAGAAAAGCGGGTTGGGGCGGTAGCCGAGCATGCCCAGGACCGGCGAGTCCTGCGGCAGCCGGGACGTCCACACGGTGGGATTCCGCGTCCAGGTGACGGTGTCGTGCACCACCTCCCGGGCGGCCTTCTCCGAAACCACCAGGTATCCGACGTGCCCGGGAGAGATCTCCACGGGCGCCACATCACCGTAGTGCTCGCGCATACTCGCGTAGTACTCCTGGCGGCGCCGCGCGAAGTCCTCGGTGTGCAGGGGGTAGAGGACCGGCCTGCTGGCAGGTGTTGTCATCGGAGCGCGTCCTCAAGGGCATGTTGGGTCAGCGTGATCAGCACGTCGATGCACGAGCGCGGATCCAGGGCGTTGCACCGGATCAGCGGAGTGGCCGCGTGGAGGTCGAGGCTCGTGCGTATCTCCTCGTCCCCGATGTTCGGGGTGTCCGCCCAGGTGTTGACCGCGACGATGTACGGGATGAGGGCCGCCTCGACGCCGCTGAGGGCCTCGTACGATTCCTCGGGGCGGCGCAGGTCCAGCAGGACCACCGCGCCCCGGGCTCCGAGGGCCGCGTCCTGCCATGCCTCGGAGAACCGGTCCTGGCCGGGACTGCCGAACAGGTAGAGGATCACGCTCTCGTCGAGGGTGAGGCGTCCGTAGTCGATACCGACCGTCGTAGCGGTCTTCCCCGGGGTATAGGTGAGGCTGTCGACGGTGTTTCCGGCGGCGGTCAGTGTTTCCTCGGTGTGCAGGGTGCGTACCTCGGACACGGTCCTGACCAGCGTGCTCTTGCCCACACCGAGTCCCCCGGCGATCAGGATCTTGACCATGCTGACGGGCCCCGCGGGCAGGTAGAAGGGACCTGCGGCGCTCTCAGGAGGCAGCGGCACGGGAGGCACCGTCACTGCTGTCGGTGGGGACGAGCATGAGGTTTCGCGTGTTGTGGAGGCCACGGAGCACTCGTTTCAGCAGTTCGGCGGGGGGAACCTCAGCAGGTGCGACGGCGCCGATGAGGGATTTGTCGATCAGTGCGCTCACCACGGCGCGCATGGCCGGCAGGGGCAGGGACAGGTGGCTGGCGGCGTCGACCAGGGTGAGCCGCCGCCCCTTCTCAAGGAGCAGCAGCAGGCGCTCTTCCGGCGGCTGCATCCCTCCGGGAGGCGGAGCGAAGTCGGTCCGGGCCAGAACGGCCAGGTCAGGGAGCCTGGCCTGTGCCGCGCTCCCCGTCGCCGCCAGGAAGGGGTGATGGAGCCGGGAGGGCTCCCGCCGGCTCACCGTGTCCCGCCCGGCCGCTCCGGCGTCCCCTCGGACCTCGGTGCGACATCCAGCGTCAGCTGCCGCATCCTGACCATCTCGCGCAGAACCGAGCTGAACGTCGCGTCGGACGGGTAGTAAGCGGCCATCCGCAGGCGCTCACCTACCGCCATCACCACCAGATTCGACGGCTCGGAGGAGACGATGATGTGGTCCGGGAGAGCCGTGTCCGGGTCGTGTGCCGACAGCGCGGTCGACGCGGAGGTGTAGAGCGGACTGATCCTGGCCGCCGCCCGCTCCGCGTGCGCACCGTCGAGATCGTCCGTCCAGGCCACCGGCAGCCCGTCACCCGACAGGAACAGCACGGTATGAATCTCCGGGCACCGCTCGCTCAGCTGATGCGCGCGGTTCCGGAAGGCCGGATCGTTCGCCAGTGGTCCGCTCCGGCCCGCGGTCTCCTTCCTCCCGGCGGGGCGTCGCACCGCGAACGCCCCGAACCGCTGCGCGCTTTCGGCTCCGGCGAGGTTCTCCCGGGTCACAGCCATCTCGTGCATGACCGTGGCGAGATCGGCGTCCGGACGGAAGTACGCGCCGAGCTTGAGGCGCTCCCCGACCGCCATCGTCGCCAGGCTGTAGGGCCGGGAGGCGACGATGACGTGATCGGGCCGGCGCGGCCGCGTCCCCTCGCCGAGTGACAGCGCCGTCATCGCGGCGCCGTCCACGGAGTTGATGAGCGCCGAAGCGCCCTCGACGCTCTCCCGCGTCGCGTTGCTGCCGGCCACCGCGAGCCCGTCGACCGACAGCACAACCGTCGTCTCGATACCCGGGCACCTCCCGCGCAGCGAGTCCGCGGCCCGCCGGAATTCGTCATTGCCGATGGAGGACTCCTGCGCCCCCGCTGACCCTGCCAGCATCACTGCGATCCTTCTTCCAAGTGGTGAGCGTTCGTGCCGTCGACGGGCCTGTCGGTGTTCCGGGCCCGCAGCACGTCGTTGTAACCGGCGTATCGCTGCCGCGCCGCCTCAGGCGTAACCGGGCGGGCGGCCTGCACCGCGGGAGCCGCGGTGACCTGCGGCCGCTCCCGCTTCCTGCGCGGCATCTGCCCCGAGCGCGCGCCGCTGTCGCCTCCCGCCGGCAGCTCCGCCACGGAGGAGCTGGCAGACACGGCAGCGGCAGGCCGGGACCGTGCGGGGAGCGGCGCACTCGCGGACGCCGCCGCGCCGACCCCGGTGGTCAGGAGGGTTTCATCGACATGAACGGTGGCCTTGACACCACCGCTGGCAGACAGGCCGAGCTCGACCGAGATTCCCGGAAAACGGTGCGTCAGCCGCCGCACCGTCGCCAGGCCCAACGGCGCCCCCATCCCCAGATCCGTCAACTGCAGCCGCCCCTCGGGCACCAGCATCCGCCGGGCGAACTCCTGCCTCTCGACAGTGTCCAGACCGTGCCCCGAGTCCTCGACGACGACCGAGACGCCCTTACCCGACCGGAAGACAGCGGCCGTTGCCGGCATGTCCCCGCCGGTGTGGAACGCCGCGTTGTCCAAAAGCGCGGTCACGACCATCGCCAGCGGCTCCGCCACCGGGTCAACAACCCCCAGATCCACCCCGGCCGGCAGATGCGACTCCAGCTTCACCCGGTCCGGGTGCGTCACCTGCGCGTGCGTGACCGCCAGCAGATCCGCCAGATGCAGCCGCTCGCGCGCCTGCGCCGGAGACCCCCCGCACACCACCACCGCCTGGTCCGCCGTACGGCGCATCCGCACAGCCGCCCTGTCCAGATCGAAAACCAGGCCGGTCATCACCTCGGGATCACCGAACTGGTCGTTCCTCTGGACCCGTTCCAGCCGCGTCTCCATGTCACTGGCCTGCGAGACCAGACGGGTACCGATCTCCCGCACGATCGTCTGCGCGGCCTCGTCCACACGGACCTCCGTGGCACGCGCCGCACCGGCCAGCGCGTCCAGAATCGCCTGGGACACCCGGTCCGCGTCCGTGCCCGTCAGCTCCGGATGAAGCAACCCCGCCACCGGCCGCCGCTCGTGCACCAGCTGATCGGCGTACGACGGCATCCGCGCCGCGGCCAGATGCTCCATCTCCGCCACAGTCCTCGCCAGCTCGGCCCGCGCCTGCTGCTCGCCCTCGGAGGCCTGCACCCACTGCGTCCGCAGCCCGTGAACCTGGTTCAGTACCGAGTCCAGCACCGAACCGAACTCGGTGGCCGCCAACTCGGAGTGGATCGGTCCGGGCTCGCGCCCGCCGCTCGCGACCAGTGCGGGGATCCGGTACCTGACGAGATGAGTCAGGTCCTCACGCTGCTTGCCGGCGGTCTCGGCCTGACGCTGCTGCGCGTCCGCCCGGGTCGCGTCGAAGGTCGCCTGTTCCTTCTCGCGACGGGCACGGTCTTTCGCGCTTTTGCGGGCTTTCACCTTCAGCCGCAGCACCCACACGGCCAGCGGGACCGACGGGAGCAGCGCAGCGGCGGCTATCTCTTGCGTCATCAGAACCTTCAGACAGGGCGGACAAGGAGGGAGCCGCCGTGGATTTTTCTTGGGCACGGAGGGCCGGGAAGCGGGGACTTGTCATACGAGGACGGTGCAGACGGGTTGTCCTTCGCGTGCTGGTCCCGCGGGCGGTGTCCGGTGGTCAGGACCTCCGGGGACGGGGGCTGCCCCGCGAACCGCACCATCCGTTCACCCGCCTGACAGACCGTGGCGCCGCAGCGTATGGATGGCGAAGCAGGAACCGCCCCACGCAGGTAACGGGTACGTCCGCCGGCCACGTCAGGATCCGTGACCGTCCGGTACCGACGCGGAGGAGTACGCCGAGGCGGCTCCGCGACGTGCTTTTACCGGGCCGACGTGCCTTGCGGCAGTGTGGCCGGCCCTGGTAGGTCACGTGTTTCCCCTGTCACGATGCGAGGCGGGATCTCGGGGACTGGGCAGAATGCGGCCAGTCGGGCAGCGGCACGGAGAACGGTTTTCCGCTGCTGTTTGATTATCTGACGCGGCGATCAACGAGTCCATAACATGGTGAGAGGCTCCGACTTAACAGCCCTCAAGCCTGTGACCTGCGATGATGTGCCGCAAGTGCCGTAAAACTTAACAAGGATCTGCGCCGGAACTTAACAACGCCGACCGGCACACACCTGAGGTGCGGTCACCGGCAGCAGGCACAGGGGAACCAGGCCCGAGCGTCTCTGACTGTTGATAATGCGAACACGGGATTCCCTGGCGTTGTCACAAGGCGCCGCGTGGAAGAGGTTCTTCTCCTTGGCGGCTGGGAGAGTGCGCGGCTACGGCGGAGCCTCCCAGGATCAGGGCCAGGCCGCCGAGCGCGGTCGCCGTCGGAAGGTGCCCCAGGGGAATGTCGTAGAGGAGCGCGAAAGCGGGTGCCAGATAGGCCGGCAGATTCGCCCGTACGGCGCCCACACGGCCGATCAGCACGTAGAAAAGGGCCAGCGAGCCGCCGGTCGCCACCGTCCCGAGCACGATCAGCCAGAGCGCGGTGGCAGGGCTGGGGAACCGGGCGGGAACGGCAGCGAGCGTGGGAAGCAGCAGGAGACAGCTCACACTCAGGGCCGAGGCTGCCACCGTGATCGGGTGGACATCGGCCAGGACACGCTGGATGTAGATCGCTCCGGCCGCATAGCAGGCCGCGGCGGCGACCAGCAGAGCGCCGCTGACCGGAGCGGAAGCCCCGCCCAGATCCTTCCAGAACAGCAGCACCACGCCGGCCAGCCCGACAACGACCCCCACGGCCGCACCAGGACGCACCCGCCGCTCGACGGCCGCAGCCAGAACCGTCGCCCACACCGGCTGGGTACCCAGCAGGACACCGGCCAGCCCGGCGGCCACATGCTGCTGACCGATCGTGAGAAGCACGATTGGCAAAGTCATCTGCAGAACCGAGGCCGTCAACAGCGAGCCGGGGCGACGGCGCCACTCGCGGACGAAGGCACCATCACGAAGCGCGACCGGAACGAGAAGCAGGGCCGACAGACCGGTCCGTACCACCATGACGACAGGCGGCGCCAACTCCTCCAGAACCATCGATCCAAGGGGAAACACCGCCCCCCAGATCGCACCGAGCACAAGGAGGAGGACGGCATCCCGGCGTGTCACACGCTGACGCTACCCGGCGGTGTCAGAAGGTACTCGTCCAGCTCCCGCACAGCCGGAATCATCCGGTGCTCGGCAAGCTGCGCCCGGACGGCGACGACGCGCCGCAGATTGCGGGCGGAACGGGTACTGGCCGCCACGTCGTATGCCTGGCGCGTCCACCGGACAGCCTCCTCGATCTCGCCCTGTGCAATCCGCGCCGCGGCCACCGCAGTGCTCACCTCGGCCGCCCCGCGCACCAGGTCCCCCGACCACCGGGCCGCCGTCCGCTCGAGAGCGGCCTGCGCCCTCACCGTCCACCGGCCCGCTCCGAGTTGCATGAGCGCGTAGCCCGTCCACTTCTCCAGGTGCACCTCGTCGAAATACGCCAGACACGGCGGCGCGGGCTCGCCCTGGGCCACGGCCTTCGCCAACTGGCGCTCAGCCTCGTTGATGTCACTGAGACAAGCCCGCTCGGCCCCGAGGCAGGCATGAACATAGGCACGGGTGACCGCGACCCACGAACCCACCAGCAGGTGGCCGCCGCCCGCCGCGTGCTCTGCCGCCGCGTTCGCGAAACGCAGCGCGTCCCGATGCAGCCCGCAGTCCGCCAGGACCCGGCTCATCCGGCTGATCAGATATGCGTACATACTGTCATCGCCGACGTCGACCGCCGCTTCAGCAGCCTCCCGATAGCACCGGCTGGCCTCCGCGTACTGCTCCAGATCGACGTTCAGCCAGCCCATCAGCGCGCCCGAATCCGCCACCAGCGCCGCCACCTGAGCGCGTTCCGCTGCGGGAGCGGCCCGGTGCCACATCATCAGACGACGATGATGGTCGTACGCCTGCTCGTACACGCTGGCCGCACCAAGAAGGTTGTCCAGTCGGCGAAAACTGTCCGTGATCTGCCCCCGCGCGGCAAACACCTCCGGCGCCGTACTCTGCCCGCCCAGCGGTACCGCGGCGAACAGCTGCGGCGCCAGCACGCCGGCGGCAGAAGCGCCGCCCGCTGTGAGAAGAGTCCGCCGCCGCATGAGGTCGTCCCAATCGTCGAAGACCTCCAGTGTGCGCGATACACGCAGTCGGCCTCCAGAGCGATCCCCGGCCACCGTTCCAGCGGCGTGCACGCCAGAGTTCTCAGCGGAACTCCGCGACAGTGCCGCCCTGCGGTGAGCAGAACCCCTGGAGTACGGCAGCGCAGCGACCCGGCGGTCCCCGCCACCGGGATACGGGCTCGATTCAGCGACTTCCGCCGCTGGCCGACCGGGGACGGCGGGCGATGACGAAGGGGCCAGATAGGCCACCAGTTCGTCCTCGGAGAGCGCCTCACAATCTTGTCGGTCCAGCAGACTGCCCACAGACGTGCCGTAGGCAAGGGCCATCAGGCGCAGATGCTGAAGCGGCGGCTGACGCCCGCCCGCCGGCCACGACTCGTACCAGGACACCTGACTTGCCCACACCGTGCCCTGCTCATCCGGCGGCTCGCCTCCCTCGAACTGGAGGCTGATCCGATGGGCGGCCTCCTCCTGAGTCCACCCGTGAGCATGCCGGTACGCCACCCGCGGTCGCAGCCCGTGAACGCGGAGGAGCTCGCTCGCGATCTGCTCGGCCCCCATACCCAGGGCCCGCATATCCGCACGAGCCGCCAGAATGAGCGCCTTGGACACCCGGGAAACACCATCCTCGTGACCTGCACGCGTCATGCGCCCTTCCACCACTTCACTCCAGCGCCCGGGCCAGGGGCGGCATGAACTCGACACGCACAAGACCAGTCGCAGACAACGCCACCGACCGGATCGACAGAAAACACGGCCACTGTTCAGCCGCCTCTCGGAGACGGCGGCCCGACTTGTCCGACCGTGCGCGGCGCCTGCCCCGGCACCCGCATCCTGCGGACAACCTCGTACAGCTCCCGTGCGTCGGTCAGTTCGGCCCGCTCAGCACGCCGGGGAGAAAGGAACTGCAACTGCCCGTCACACTGGCGCCATATCTGCGGACACCACAAGGATCTCAGGCGTACCGTGATCACACCATCAAGACGGTACGGCCATGATGTAACGGCGATTTTCATGACCCCGTGTGTCCCGCACAGGAGAGCGGGCCCCACACGATGGTGCTCCAGTCTGAGTCCCTGAAGAGCCGTGAGACCCATCTGCACGGGGAGCGCGACCGAGCTCAGCTCTCGGCGGGCTTCTCTTCCGAAGAGCGCGTTCGGGTTCCCGGCCAGGTCGACATTCCATGCTGAGGAAACCTCGGAGGCATCCGAGGTGCCGAGCGGATCGGCAACTGGCGTAAAAGGTAAGGACAAGGCCGTTGTCACCGCGCCTCCTCCATGCCGGCAGCACCCATGAGGTACGGCGAGATGACCGTTTCGTTGGGAAGAACATTTCCCGTGTCATCGAACGGCAGGACGCCGTTGCACCGGCGTCCCCTTCTCTGCACCCGGCTTGGACGCGACTTGCTGTCGGACACCTTGACCGCGATCCCTGCGAAGGCCGCGGAATGTTCTTCCGGGTGGAAGGCGTACTGCCCTTGCTTGTGCCACCGGCCGGTCGCCGTCAGCCCCGGTCCCTGCTGGATGAAGCCGTCGAACAGATCCGCGATCTCTTCGCGGGAGCGGGGCCGGACACTCAGCCCATGCTCTGCGTAGACGGCCACGACGTCGGACATCGTGGCGGGGTGCCAGTGATCGGTGAGGTGGGTGATGGAGAGGATGCTGCCGACCGGCAGCCACTCGCGGAGAATGGCCGCGGCCCGGTGCACGGCCACTGAGTCCGGACACCACGGAAGCACGTCGCCCATGTGCACTGCGACGGGGCTGTTCAGGTCGAATGCGGCGCGCACGGCTTTACAGGTCAGGAGCTGGTCCATGGCGAGCAGGTCGGCATGGATGACGGTTGTCTCAGGGCCCTGGTCCAGCTGGGTTTTCGCGTGCGCGTACACCACAGGATCGTTGTCCACGGAGACGACAGGGCATCCGGCCGCGATCTCGTGCACCCTGTCCTGGCGGGGGGAGCGGGGGTAGCCGCAGCCCAGGTCGAGGAACTGGCGCACCCCCAGGCCGAGAGAGAAACCGGCAAACCGGAGGCTGAAGTCGCGGTTGATCGAGGCGGCCGTCTTGATCCACTTTGCGGTCTTACCGAGGGCGGAGACGGCCTCGCGGTCAGGCTGGTAGTTGTCGACGCCGTCGAGCAGGAGGTCGTAGACGCGCGCCGAGCTCGCCGAGCGGATGTGGGCGACGATGTCATCGTCGACGCCGCCGGTGAGGCTGAGAGAGGTCACGAGGTCACCCCGATCTGGAACGGAACCGGCCGGTGCGGGGCGACGGCCTTCCCGTCTGGCAGCAGCTCGCCGGTGTCCTCGAAGAGGATCACGCCGTTGCAGAGCAGGTTCCAGCCCTGTTCCGGATGGGATTCAGCGAGGCGGGCGGCACCCCGGCCGGCGGAGTAGGCCGTCGGGCAGGCGGGTTGATGCGAACAGCCAGGTGTTGTGACCGCAGGCTGTTGCCGCTTCCGGTAAAGCACCAGTTTCGGTGGTGTGGAAGGCATGACTCCTCAGACAATGACGGATGCAGAAGGGGCGTTACGGTGCAGGTCCGGCGGCAGCGACAGGTGGTTCGGCGCCGTCCGTACGAGAGGCCGGGGGAGTACCGCCCGCCTGCGCAGACGATTCCCGGGCTGAAGGATCAGGGGAGTTCCGGTTCGGCCGCGCGGGGAAGGCCCGGAGAGGCGCTCGTCCCCGTGCGGCTCATCCGGTGCCGGTCCTTCCGCAGGTCCGGTACCAGGTTCCGCCCGTTCGGCTGCGGGACGGATCCGGGCCGGGCGGTAGAACGGGAGCTGCCGGTCACCGGCCGTATCCGCTCAGCAGGATCGCCCGGTAGCTGCCCACGGTGTAGGTCGTGCGGGACGACCATCCCTGTCCGAGGGTGGCGATCTGTTCCTCGGTCAGGCCCCGGTGGTACCAGCGGGAGGGCTCGCCGTCCGGGCGTTCGACCGGCGTCAGCGCGTAGAAGACCCCGTGCGGGGACAGCCACCGGCCGGCATCGACCAGGAAGCGGGCCATGTCGAGGTAGGCCAGAGAGAGGCGGCAGGTCACGAGATCGACGCTGCCCGGCTCGATTCCGGTCGGGATCGAATCCGCGGTGACGTCCCACACCTCGTAGTCGAGGCGTGCGTGACTCATCGTCCTGCGGGCCTGCTCGACCGCGACGGCCGAGCAGTCGTAGCCCGTCACGCGCATCTTCCATCGGACGAGCTGACGCGTCCACTGCCCGTGACCGCACCCGATGTCCACCGCCCGCCAGCCCCGCTTCGGATGGGCCCTGCCGTAGAACTGGGCGGACTCGACGTCGCTCACCTTGTGCGGGATGCCGCTGCGGAACCACTCGTCCCACTCGGCCGACGTCACCGCCACAGGCCGGATGCCCTCCGGCACGGCCACGGTCGGGGAGGGCGAGGAATGGCTGTTCACTCGGGCTCTCTCATTTCTGTACGTACATCACTGTTGATCTCGGGCGTCGGTAGGTCCGGGGCCGGCTGCCCCTCCCCCAAGAGGGGCAGCCGGGACGCCGCCTGTTCACGCCATCGGCTCGGGGGTTGTCCGTGGCGGGCGGCGGCGCCGCTCCCCCCACCCCGATTTGCGGGCCGGCGCTGTGTCACGGTCACAACGAGCCGCAGCCGAACCAGGGGCGAGAGGACCCGTCTCACAACCGGCTCCAGGACCCGGCCCAACAACGAGCCCGGGAGACGGCGGATCTCAGAAGTCAAGGGTCCGGTCATCTGCTCCGACCGCCGGGTGCACGGCCGGAACGGGACCGGCATCTCGGGGTACGGGACAGCACCGGCAAGGGAAGGCGGGCCACCTCGCGGTCGAAGTCGCTCTCCGGAACCTCGCCAACGCCGTAGAACGTCTGGAGAGAGGAGTCCCAGGAGGCGACGACGGCCGGGCCGAGGTGTATCGCGTTCATTCAGCAGCAGCCTTCTCGTTCGAGGCCCTGTGGTGCGGCGCGAAAGCCGTTCCGTCAGGCGGCAGTTCACCGCTGCTCACGGGCTGGGCCGCGATCTTCTCGGCCAGCTGGAATGCCTGTTCCACCGAGAGACCCACTCGCACCCCGTCATCGGCGTGAGCGCAGCCGGGGTCGGCCTCCACGGTGACGCCGCGCCCCACTGCGCCGGTCAGCAACAGGCGCATCCGTGTGGCCAGTTTGTACATGCCGCGCGGCCGGTGGAGCTTCAGACCGTCGGCGATGTCCTCCGCGCCCAGGAGCGCACACAGGGCCACGGCCGACCCCAGGCGTTCGGAATCCCGGAGCTCGACAGTGATGCGGTCCGTGTCCGCGACCGATACATCGGCGGCGAGGTCATGCAGCCCGAGCGCGTCCCACAGCTGCTCGGCCGCTTGTTCGGCACGGATACCCGGCGAGAGCAGTCGCTCGATCAGCTGGTCAACAGCGGCGCGGCCGTGTGGCGTGATCACCAGTTCGCCGGTCTCGTCGATTTCGGCGGCCGCGGCGATGCTGTTGTCCGTCAGCCATTTCCGTGCCGCCTGCGCGTTCCGGGCGAAGGGAAGCCGCGAATCACTGAGCAGACGCAGCGCCGGCGAGGACGAGCCCTCGGGTACCACGACCCGGCCGGTGATGCCCGCAGCGTCCACCGCCTGTGCAAGGACACGCTCCAACGAGTCGGGATGGGATGGGTGGGTGGTCACGGCGGAACCTTTCGGCACGCCTTGGTCCGAGGGGAGAAGGGGCAGGGGTGGATGCATCAAGGACTCGTTTCCACGGTGTGGATGAACTGGTGGCCGCCGGGGCGTGCTTCCCGTTCCGTTGTCACGGGGCGGAACGAACGGTCCGGGGAGCTTGAACACACCCCGGCGGCCGGTCTGGATGCCGCGATGCGGCGCCATCCCGCGCTGCATCGACGAGCGACAGGTGGTCATGTGGCGGTGTCTCCGTGGCAACTTGGCGACACCGCTGGCGGGCGGAGTGTGAACCACACCGTTTTGCCCGGGCTGCCCAGGGGCGCGAGATTGACTCCCCAGGTGTCGCTCAGCGCCTGTACAAGAGGCAGGCCGCGTCCCCTCAGATCGAGCAGCGAGGCGTCCCGAAGGCACGGGGGTGTGGATGAGGCATCGCTTACTTCCACGCGTAGCGTGTGATCGCTCCACTGGACTCTCACCGTGACGGTGTCGGAGGGGTCGTGAGAGCCGTGCTGTACCGCGTTCGCGAAGAGCTCGTCCGTGACCAGCAGGCCGTCGTCGGCCAGCGCGCTCTGGCCGAGCCTCTCCAGCTCCGTTCTGAGCATCTCGCGTACGGCCGAGGCCTGGTGCTCGGTGGCCGCGAATGCCCCGACGGCCAGATGCGCGTTGGCGGAACGGCGGTCGGTATGACGGGTGGGCCACTTGGGGGAGCTGCTGTGCGGGGGCTGGATCATCGCGGTCCCTTGTCGTGGGGCGACACTCACATGGCGATCACTGGGAGCTGCGGGCCAAATGCTCGTGGTAGCGATCGAGTTGGAGTATTGCAGCGGGACCGCTCGCCTTGTATCTCTCACACAGAAAGTGTCCGCATGAGCGTTACACCGTGAGCGTTACCTACAAGCGTTCTGCCGTGTAGCTTCGTTGAGGGAGCCATGCAGCCCGGGGCGACCCTCTGACCGTCCGCATTCGTCGAAGAAGGGGCACCCCAATGACGAAGGACCCGAACGATTCAGATACGGAGCGCGAACCGGTTGAGGGGGTAGGGCCGGAGGCCCGGCGAAGGCTGCTCGGACAGCGACTCCTGGCGCTCCGGTCCGAGAGCAGACTGACGGCAGAGGAAGCCGGCATCCGAGCTGGCGTGTCGAAGGCGACCGTCAGCCGGTACGAACGGGGCAGGGGGAACATCCGCTGGAGCTATGTCGCTCTGCTGTGCCAGGTCTACGGCACCTCCGACGAGGAGCGGGACGCCCTGATCGACCTGGCGAAACACAGCAAGAACACGGACGCCTGGTGGGTTCCCTATGCAGGGAAACTCCCCGACAACATGCGGCTGCTGCTTGCCATGGAGCATGAGTCGTCGCGTATCGACCACCTCAGCGTCGGGGTGGTTCCCGGCCTCTTGCAGACGCTGGACTACGCCAGGGCGATCAGAACGACACCCGACCCCGGCCTGTCACCCGAGGACGTGGGCGAGTACCTGTCCGTACGGATGCAGCGGCAGCAGATCCTCGACCGTCCCTCACCGCCCCGGTACCAGGTGGTCCTCGACGAAGCGGTCCTGCACCGTCTCGTCGGAGGACCCGCTGTAATGGCGGACCAGCTCGGCCACCTCCTGAAACGCAGCCAGGACCCGGGTATCACCGTCCAGGTCCTGCCGTTGGAGGCCGGAGCTTATGTCGCCGCGCTCAATCCCTTCATCCGGTACGGCGGCACCAACCCTGACCTGGACGTCATCTACCTGGAGAACGCGGTCGGCTCCCTCTTCCTTGAAGAGGCAAGCGCCCGCGAGAAATACGCGGACGCCTTCACCTACCTGCGCCAGGAGGCGCTGGACCCCGACTCCTCGGCCGCGTTGATCGCCGAGGTCCTTCATACCCACCGCAACCAGACATAGCGAGGAAGATCCAGTGCCACATCAGCCCCCCAACTGGTTCAAGAGCACCTACAGCGGCGCCCCCAACAACGAGTGCCTGGAGTGCGCTCATATGACACAAACCATCCTGGTCCGCGACTCAAAGAAACATGACGGTCACTTCGTCACATTTTCAGCCCGCGCATGGGCCCGGTTCACCAGAGCCGCCGCCGGTACCGACCTCCCGCAGCGGTAGCCGCGCGGCCCACGGGCCCAGGAAGTACCAGGAGCCGGCGGACACCAGCAGAACCACCGGCCACCCCGCGAAACATCGATCAGACCGCCGAAAGCTCCACCGAAATCCACTTCTGATGCGGACAATTTGAGAACAGAAAATTGTCCGCATCAGCGGCCCGAGGGGGAAGCCATGCCACAGCGACCACGTCCCCTGGACGACACCGAGTCCGTCCGTGCGTGGTTCGGCGTCGAACTGCGCAACTGGCGCAGAGCGCGGCGCCTCTCATCAGCAGCACTCGGTGAAAAAGTGCACCTCAGCGGCACCGCGATCGAGCGAATCGAGAAGTGCGAACGGCCATGTGGGAGAGCCCTCGCGGAGCAGATCGACGCAGCCCTCGACGCCGGGGGAGCCCTGATCAGACTCTGGCGCAGAGTCAAAGAGGAAGCGGACCGGAACGCCGCTGATGCGGACAACTTGAAGCCCAGGGCCCGGCGTCGCCAGTCCCGCACCCGTTCCGCGGGCACACTCACGAAGGATCCTTCACCCGGCACCGATGGGAGCGTGTCACCTGTGGACCGTCGCAACCTCATCGCTCTGGGAGGACTCACCGCCCTCGCGCCCGCCGCCTTCACCGACCTCGTCCCCGACCTCGGACGCAGCCCCCTCCCCGCCCTCATCAGCCCGGAGGACATCAAGCAGGTCCAGGCCGCCTCAACCGTCCTAGGAAAATGGGACAATCTCTACGGCGGCGGGGGAATCGTCCGCGAAGCATCCATCGGCCAGCTCCACTGGGCCAAAGCCCTCCTGAACGTGCAGTGCCCGCCAGAACTGCGGGCGGACCTCTTCACCGCCGTAGGACGCCTGGCCATCGTGATGGGCGCGAGCGCCTTCGACGCATACGAACACAACGACGCAGCTCGGCTCCTCGCCTTCGGCACCAGCTGCGCCGAAGCAGCAGACAACTGGCATCTGCGCACCAACGCCCTCAACTGGCGCTCGCGACACGCGACGTGGTGCGGAATGCCGGACGACGGGCTCACCCACGCCGAAAACGGTCTCCTTCGCTCCGACCGGCTGACCCCGCGCGAACAAGCGATGCTGCACAACGCCCGCGCCAGGGCACTGGCAAAGATGCAGAACCGGCAGCAGGAGACACTCGCCGCCATCGGACGCTCGGACGAGATTTTCGCCCAGGCCAGATCAGGCGAGGACGCACCCTGGATGGCCTACTACGACCACGCTCAGCACCACGGAGATACCGGCCACGCGCTCTTCGATCTCGCCGTTCTGCCAGGCCGGCCGACACACATGGCAGCAGACCGTCTCAGGACCGCCATCGAAGGGCACACAGACGCCTACGTACGCTCACGCGCCCTGTCCGGCACGAAACTCGCCACGCTGATCATGAGGACCGGCGACCCCCAGGAAGCGATCGACATCGCGAACACGGCTCTGGCAGAGGTCGGCCAGCTCCGTTCCAAACGCGCCATCGACGACGTCGGCGACCTGGCACAGGCATCCAGAAAGTACCGGCGCCCTGAGATGGCCGAACTCCGCACGCGGATCGAGGCGGCAGTCCGTCCATGACCACATCCCGCACCGAGGAATCCTTCACCGTCCTCCAGCAGATCACCACAAGCGTCGGCATGTCGGCGGCAGACGCGGAACCCATCCGCCTCGCTGAGAACGATCTCTGGCGCCTTCCCGGTGGCGTAGTAGTACGCATTGCCCGGACCGGCCAGGACGCGGCAGCAGCACGCGAGGTCGCGGTCGCCCGCTGGCTGGCGGAAAACGGCGTCTCCGCAGTCCGGGCCCTCCCCATGGAACAGCCAGTACGGGCGGGAGAAAGAACAGCCACCCTCTGGCACGAACTCCCCCCGCACCGGCCGGGCAACGAAACAGACCTCGCCCCGCTCCTGGCCCAGCTCCACCAACTCCCCGTGCCGGAAAACCTTCAGCTCGGCACGATGGACCCGTTCGTACGGATCCCAGAACGCCTCGCCGCTACACGTTTCCTCAACGACGACGACCGGGCATTCCTCCACGAACACCTCGCCCAGCTCCGCAGCACATGGACGCACCTCCCCGAGGGCCACCCTCTCTGCGTCGTCCACGGCGACGCATGGAAGGGGAACTGCGTAGTGACCGAAAACGGAACCCGCTACCTCATGGACTTCGAACGGACCGCACTCGGCCGGCCAGAATGGGACCTGACCTCCACAGCGATAGCCACCGACACATTCGGCTCGCTGCCTCCACGACAATACGGCCAGTTCAGCGCCGCCTACGGATACGACGTACAGCAGTGGGCCGGATACCCCACCATGCGCAGCACCCGCGAGCTACGCCTGGTCACTTTCGCCCTGCAAATCGCCGACCGCGACTCCCGCGCACTCGAACAGGCGCACCACCGCCTCGCCTGCATAAGAGGTCACCGAGGGCCCCGCCCCTGGCACTGGACCGCCGTCGCCTAACCCACGGGCACGTTCCGAGCGCAGCGGTGACGGTCGCACCGCAGGCTCCGGCGTCCGAACGCCGTCCACGTGTCGTCGGACACGCTTGCTGGGCGGGTTGAACGTGGCGGATCGGTCACCGAAACGGCCCGCTGACCGACTACCACCAGCGCTTTCGCACCGCCTACGGCGCCCACCGGCACGTGCCACTCCTGGAAATCCTCGACCCCGTCACCGGCCTGGGCCCACCCGGCCCGTACGACGCGATCGGCACCGACGAAGACCTCGGCGCGCGCCGCACCGCCGCGCTGGCCGCCCTCCTTGCCGACGCCCTGTCAGCGGGCAAGGACGAAATCGTCGTTACCGAACAGCACATCAGCCAGCTCGCGAACCCCTCGCCCCTGCCACCGCCGCGGACCGCAGAGATCCACATCCAACTGCTGCGCGGCACAAACGGACTGCGCATCGCGGTCAGCCCCGGCACCGGCTCCCAGAACGCCGGAGCCGCAGCAGGCCGCTGGATACACCGGCTTCCGCAACTGGCACCCCGCCAGGACACCGACACCGGCAGCGGACCCATGATCGCGGAAATCGCCTTCCGGCCCCGCACCCCCATAGCCGGCGCACTGGCCACCGAGACCGGCCTCGCCCCCTGGCGCATCCCGCTCGACGTCCCGCACCGCCCCGGCAACCTCCTCCCCGAGGACCTCACCGTGACCACCACCGCAACCCACCTCCAACTCTGGTCCACCCACCACCACAGACCCGTCATCCCCGTCCTCTATAACCGCCTCGCACCCCGCCTCCTCCCCCCTGCCGCATACGCCCTCCACCTCCTCGGCCACGCAGGAACCCGCCCCTGGCACCCCTGGAACTGGGGCCCGCTGGCCATCTGGCCCTACACCCCGCGCGTGCGCTACCGCGACATCCTCCTCACCCCCGCCCGCTGGCGACTGCCCGACACCCTCACCACATCCGCGGCCCACCGTCCCGCCTTCGACACAAACCTCGCCACCTGGCGCACCACGACCCGCCCCACACCACCACCCGTCCTGGTCGCCGAGGAAAACGACCGCCGCCTCCCCCTCGACCTGCGCCACGCCGACCAGCGCGAACTACTTCGCCGCAGCGTCCGCCGCGGCACCCGCACCCTGGCCGAACCCCTCGCCGCCCCCGAAGAACAGGCCGTGGTGGACGGCCCGCACGGAACCCGCCACCTCATCGACCTCGTCGTCCCCCTCACACGACGCCGCCACCCTCCCCACACCTCCCTCGAAGCCAAGCACGCACCGCGCGACCGCGGCTCCGGCACCCATCTGCCCGGCAGCCACTGGCTCTCCGCCACACTCTCCGCACCCGCCCGCCTCCACAACACGGTCCTGACGGAACTCACCCCCTGCTCAACCACCTCCCCCACGACGTCGACCGCTGGTTCTGGCTGCGCTACACCACCCCCGCCCTCGGCCCCCACCTGCGCCTACGCTTCCACGGAACACCCCACACCCTCGCCACCCGCATCCAGCCACAACTGGCCTACCTCGCCGACCAGCTCCACCACCGCCGACTGCTCGGCCCCGCCGCCCTGCGCCTGGAGCCGTACGAGCAGGAGATCGAACGCTACGGCGGACCCCGGGCCATCACCGCCGCCGAACACCTCTTCTGCGCCGACAGCCGCCTCGCCCTGACCGCCCTCACCCACACCGACGACCAGCGCCTCATCACCCCCGCCACCACGACCGCCGAGATCGCCCGCACCCTGGCCCCCGACCAGCCCCGCTCCGCCCTGAACCCCGGCCACCTCACCCGCGACCACCGCCGGCACCGCGACGCCCTCCGCCCCCGCCTCACCGACCACCCCAACACCCCCACCGAACTCGCCCCAGCACGCGCACAACACCACGCCGCGCTGACCGCCTACCGCGACGTCGTCCCCCACCAGTCCGCCGCCCGCTGCGCCAGCCACGTCATCCACATGCACGCCAACCGCGTGCTCACCAGCGACCCAGGACACGAACGGATCATGCGGACCCTGGCCGCCGACCTCCTGCACCACCGCCGATGACCACCACCATCCACGCCCAGGCCGCCGAACGCGTACGGGAGACCGCCCGTGACCTGCGCGACCCCGGGGAAGTCGCCGCTCGCGTATCGAAACGCGCCGCCCACACCCTCTGCTACGGGCTCGCCGGCACCGCCCTCCTCCACGCCTGCCTATCCCCAGCCGAACTCAGCTCAGCCGACACGGCAGCAGCCCACTGGGACGCCGCCGCCCGCCTCCTGGGCACAGCACCCGCAGACGGCATCCACACAGGCCCCGGAGCCCTCGCCGCCTCCCTGATCATCGGCACCGGCTACCTCCCCTCCCACGACCCGCACCAGGCGATGCTGCCCCGCGCCACAGCCTGGCTCTCCGCCCGCGCGACCGCGCTCGCCCGCCACCACCACCAGCGGGCCGCCCGCGCCAAGGCCACCCCATGGGCGGTCTACGACGCCATCAAGGGACTCGCCGGTATCGGCCGCGTCCTCCTCGCCGCCCACGCCCGAGGCCACGGCGCC
The DNA here is from genome assembly GCF_053608565.1 of Streptomyces sp. NPDC055025. Taxonomy (NCBI): domain Bacteria; kingdom Bacillati; phylum Actinomycetota; class Actinomycetes; order Kitasatosporales; family Streptomycetaceae; genus Streptomyces; species Streptomyces sp. NPDC055025. Next base: position 10,297 of record NZ_JBSGVS010000060.1, on the reverse strand, counting down.
GACGCCGAACCGGGACTGCGCGCCGCTCTCACCACCCTCACCCACATGATCCTCACTCCCGTCGGAACCCGTCCGGGCTGGTGGCTTCCCGCCGTCCTCCACCCGCCCACGGTCCATATCCCGCCCTCCGGCGCAGCCACCACCGGCCTCGCTCACGGCATCAGCGGCCCTCTCGCACTCCTGGCCACAGCCCACCGCGCCGGACACACCGTCCCCGGCCAAGCCGACGCCATCCACACCGCAGCCCAGTGGCTCCTCACCTGGCAAACCCCCGACCACACGTGGCCACCCCACATCAGCGGAAACACCCTCGACAGCAGCCCAGAACAGACCGCCGCCCCCATCCCAGGACGCACCACCGCCTGGTGCTACGGCACCCCCGGCATCGCCGCCGCCCTCGCCAACGCCGGCCACGCCCTCGGCCTCCCCGCACCCAACCACCGCGCCACCGCCGCCATGAACGCCCTCGCAGCCCGGCCGCTCCAGGACTGGGACACCGACGGCACCGCCCTGTGCCACGGCAGCGCCGGCGTCCTTCAAAGCGCCCACCGCCTGTCCTGCCACCCCCTGGCGCACCGCGCCGCTCACACGACACTGGCCGGACCCACGACCCCGCACCCGCCCGGCTACCTCACCGGCCGGGCCGGCACCGCGCTGGCACTCGCCGACTACAGCGGCCTCCTGCCGGCCCCCGCGGCCGGCACCTGGGACTGCCTCCTGCTGCTGTCCTAGCAGACCGTGACCTTCGACCCGGCCGCCGCCACGTATTTCCCCAACTGGAGCAGGTTAGGCGGTGCGGTGTCAGCAGTCGCTGCCCGGCGTGCTACTGCCAGGCTCGGTGCCCATCGGCCAGGAGACGGCCGGTTGCGTACTGCCATCCCCTAACCCGCCTTCGTAAGCTCCTGGATGGCATCTCTGCCTGGCCGGAACTTCGGGGGCGATTGCGGTGGACAGCGAAGCGGTTATCGCGGCGTCGGCTGTAGTGATCGCCGTCGCTCCGCCCGTCCTCTCAGTGCGCCAGGGGCACACGACACGCCGGCACAACATCCTTCCACCACTACAGCGCGCCCTGGTGCCCGACCACGCGGCAGGGCTCAGACTTACCGGCTCCGGACTCAGCACTGTCGTGACGGCCGACAAAGGGAAGACCGACGCCTGGAGCAGGCCAGTGCGGGCCGGATCCGGCCGCGCGCCCAAAACTGCACTCGTATCGGCCTTGGCCGCCGACTTGCGACCCGTTGCGCCAGCACTCGCACGGGAAACCGCTGGGGTTGCGGCCTTTCCGGACCGATCGACGTGGGAGCGCGGGAGCGCACCGAGATATCCCGATGCAGTGGCCTGGAACGACCGGACCGTATAACGACCACCTCTCGAAACGCCTAAGGGGGCGAACAATGATCAAAACGATTTTCCGGAGTGAGGATCTGCCACCGGACGAGAGGCTGGTCCGCTTCGACGACCTCCTGGTGAAAAGCGTGCACCCGATGCGCGTGAGGAGTGATGATGCGGAAGGCTTCCGGGCCACCGCGCGGGCGCTGGACCTCGCGGCGGTGAATGTCACGGAGCTGACGTGCACGCCGTCCGACGTGCAGCGGACACCGAAACTGATCCGCAAGGCGGACGGCGAGTTGTATTCGGTCGTCTTCGCCCTGCGCGGGCAGCTCGGGGTCTCCCAGGCCGGCCGTACTACGACGCTGGGGACGAACGAATTCGCGGTATACGACAGTTCACGGCCCTTCCACATCCGGATAGCCGCCCGCCACGACACCACCACGCTGGTGCGCGCCTATGTGCCACGGGCACTCCTGGCGCTGCCGGCGGGCGGTGCCGACCGGCTGCTGGCGGTACCTCTGCCCGGGAGCGCGGGGGTGGGGGCGCTGCTCACCCAGTTCCTCACCAGTCTGACCAGTGACAACGGCTCGTACCGGCCGGCAGACCTCACCCGGCTGAGTACCGTCGCCCTCGACCTGCTGACGGCGACACTCGCCCATCATCTCGATGCCGACACCCTCGTACCGGCCGACTCCCACCGCCACGTCCTGCTTCTGAGCATCCAGGCGTTCGTCCAGGAGCACCTGCCCGAACCGCGGCTGACCCCGGGGTTCATCGCAGCCGCACATCACATCTCCGTCAGCTACCTGCACCGCCTCTTCGAAGCGCACGACACCACCGTCTCGGCGTGGATCCGCCGCCAGCGCCTGGAACGCTCTCTCCGCGACCTCACCGACCCGGCCCAACGGACCGTTCCCATCCACCGCATCGCCACCCGCTGGGGATTCAACGACCACACAGCCTTCACCCGTGCCTTCCGCGCTACCTACGGCATCCCACCCAAGGACTACCGGCACCGGGCCCTTGAGCATTCGACGTAAGATCCCCGGCTTCGGCCCCTGCGTTGTGTGATGGGACCTCTGCGAGCGAGCGGGAGGACAGGCAGAAAACGTCCCTGCGGCCGCGGTCTTATCCGTTATCCCGCGAGGGTGTCGCGTACGTTCGCCAGGTGGGCCCGCTTGTTGGCGGCAAGCGCGCGGAACGTCTCCGGGTTCCTGGCGATGATCCGGCGCTGGAGCGCCGCTTCGGCGCGGTGCCAGACGGCTGTCAGCCCGGTGCCGCGCTTGCAGCGGGTGTCCGCCCGCGCGGTCTCGACCTCCTGCCTACCGATCTCCGGTTTCCGCACATCCCAGCGGGAATCGCCGATCGCCTCCTCAGGGGTGCGATAGGTGTAACCGGAGGCGGACATGCAGCTCCTCCATTTCTCCCTGGCGCGGACCACTTCCGCGTTCCGCTCCGTCTGCTGCAGGGTGGCGGCGCTCTGCTGGGTCAGCCAGCCGGTGTCGGCCCGGGGAACGCCTTCGGTAAGGATGGAGTCGGCCTCGTGGTAACAGCCAGGACTGTCGCCCCCGTGGCCCGAACCGTAGATCGTGGCCTCCTCCTCGGCGCCGACCTGACGGCCCCACTCCGTCACCGCTCTGCGCCGTTCCAACTCGTCGTCGGTGACGGGCATGTGGTATCCGAAACGTGATGCGGCGTTCTCGTCCGCCACCCCGTACCGTCTGCTGTTGCCATAGCCTGCCGAAGGCGCCTGGGCACTGGTGTTCACCGGCATGGTGAAGCCGACACCGGAGCTCCTGACGCAGCGCTCCAGCAGTGCGTGCCTCGCCCTCTCCAGCGACCAGTCCTCCTGCGGGCTCCACTTGAACGCGTCGAAGGGCAGCTCCAAGGAGACGGCGGACGCGCGCGCCCAGGTGGGGGCTGGGATCGGACGCCGGGTGGTGTCGTCCGGGGGTGTGCATGCTGCGAGCAGCGCGACCGGCAGTGCGACGGTCAGTGCGAGTCCGGCGATTCTCCGCTGCACGGGAACGTATCCTTCCCGGCCGAGCGGTCCAGCGGTGCCCGTGCAGTTGACCGGCACGGGCACCGCTTACCTCTCGTCCGTATCGAGTGAGGCGCGGGAACGGATGAGGTGGAGGTGACTCTGCCTTCAGCAGGAGAAGTCGGCGGAGCTCGCCGCGTTGTTGCCGACGGCGTTGTCCGCCAGAGAGGCGTCGTCCGCACCGTTCGAAAAGCGGGTGGCGTCGCCGGTGTAGTTCAGGCCCGAGTAGAGGTAGACGAAGCATCCGGCGCGGTTCTTCACCGAGGTGGTGTCGTTGTCCATGTTGATGCTGGTGAGATCTCCGTTTCCGTTACGCCAGTGGTTGTCGAAGTCGTTGTCGTCGTGCACGATGTCGCGCCAGAGATTGGTGCCCGTGGTCGACCCCGCGTTGTAGTTGACGAGGTCGAAGAGGCAGAAGTTCGGGGCGGAGCAGCTTCCCGCCATGATCTGCACGGTGCCCTCGTCCTGCGCGGCGGGCACGGCATAGGCGGCCGCACCCACGGAGAAGGGGAGGAGGACCGCTCCCAGGGCGGTACCCAACAGGAGTGACGTGACTCGCATGATGTGTCCTTTCCGTCGTTATGAAGTGCGCCGAGAGAGACCAGCAGCCCAGGAGACCAGCTGCGGCGGCGCTACGCCTTCGACGGTAGTTCGCCGGCCCTCCCCAGCTTTGACGGTCGGTCCACACTGCTTGACGCTCCGTCCACTCGTCCGCGGGAACGATCAGCAGTCACTTCCCGCCCAGGGCGCGGACCTCGCTGCCCCCTGCCCGAACCGGCTCTGCGGATGATCGACCAGATGTGCGCGAACCTCTTGAGGGTGTGGGACCGCGCATTCGACGCGGTGAACGGAGCCGCTGCGGAGCACCGTCGGCATCATCGGCGCCGGAGCCGTCGGTTTGAGCATCGGCACCGCACTGGCCGCATCCGGGATGCGCGAGCGGCTGCTGATCGCGTCCCGCACCGCGGACCAGGCCGGCGCTCTGGCTGCTGCCCGGCACACGCACCCCGGAACCCCGGAGGAGGCGATTGCTGTCGGCAGCGCGGACTGATCATCCTCGGGTGTGGCACACGCTTCGTCTCGTCAGTGACCAGCTTCTTTCACGGGAGGAGTGGAAGGCGTTGACCGCGAAGAGGAACAGGTGACAGCGGTCTGGCGGTGTGGGCGCCGGCCGCGTACCGGGGCGGCGTCCCCTTGGTGGTCTGGGATGCGGATGGCGCGGGGGCGAGGGCCAAGGTGACGGTCTGGGGGTTGTGTTCCAGATGCCGAGTCCGGCGGTACGGGTCTAGATCACCGCACGCCCACTGCCACACCGGCGGGGTTCCACAGCCATCCCAGAAGACCAAGAACGAACGGCCAGACGAGCACTCCGGCGGCTGTGCCCATCGGTGCGAAGGCGCGGTAGGCCCGCCGGTCGGAGTGCAGCAGCAGCGTGACCGAGGTGATGACCGGCTGACCGCCGAGGGCGCGGATCACGGCCGGGTGCCCGCCGCAGGGCTGCTCACGGGGCCGCGCGGGCAAGTACATCAACCCCTTCGGCCCGGAGCAGCAGCGCCGACGCGCCCGGCAGCTGCGTGAGCGCGCCAGCGACCTGCGCCACGAGGCCCCGGGAACTGCCCAATCACCGGCGGGTTTGAGGCTTATGTCCATCTGATCGACCGATCACGTTTGGGCTGGGACCGCACCGGGATTCCAGGCGGCATCTCGGTCGTGGGGCCGCGCGTTGTTGATCAGCATGTCGTTTTCGGTGACTAGTCGGGCTTTCCGAGGGACCAGCCCGATACGTCCGCGAGCCGCCCCCGGTACAAGGGCATGACTACGGCCCTGCCGGCCCCGGCGGTGGTGGCGTCCCGCAGATGGATCCACTCAGGCATCCGCTGCGCCGTTCGTTGCCCCTGCTTCTCGACGACTGCTTGGTCCACCTGCTCGGGAAGACTCTCCAGGAGTTGTGCGCCGGGGCCGTCGACATCCCGCAGGTTGTGTTCCCAGGCGTTCTTCCATGCCTTGTGGGAGATCAGGTCGCCGTGGAGAAAAACGCCGCCGACGAGGAGCGTGATCGGCAGCACCGCCTGTGCGTCCTGCCCGATCAGCCGTACCAGCATCTGGAGCTGGAGATCCGGCACCGGCTCGGTCACGAACGGTGCGGACGTCTGACGACGTGGATTCTGTTCAGCATTCACGCCAGGTACCCCATTCGGTGCCGTACTGGTGAAATCAGACTGGGCGACAAGGATTCACGAGGGAAGGAGGCCGGAGCGGAGCTTGGTGAGAGTGCGGGTGAGCAGACGAGAGACATGCATCTGGGACAGACTCAGTTCGCGGCCGATTTCCGCCTGGGTCATCTCCCGGCCGAAGCGCATCTTAATGATGGTCTGCTCCCGGTCGTCGAGCTGCCGCAGCAGGGGGCCGAGCACGTACAGGTCTTCGAACAGCTCCAGCGCCGGATCGACATCACCCACGGTGTCCGCTTCGAGAGGGTGCGCGCGTCCCTGGGAGCGACCTTGCCCGCGCGCTCGATCCACGGCAGGTAGCCGTGACCTCCGCTCTTCCCGTGCGGGTAGCAGTCGCTTCGGGAGCCTTGGCGGAGAACGTCACAGTGTCGCCTTTGGTCGAAAAGCCAGATGACCATCGACTGCCCGCCCTGGCCACCTTCATGTCTGCTGGGACCCACCCATCTCGGCAGGATGTTCCGACAGAGAGCATGCAGAACGGGACGGAGTTCCCCGGGATGGCCGAGCGGCCCCCGACGGATGCGGGGAGTGCGGGCCCGGAAGGTTTTTCCTGCCCGAAAGACCCTTCAAGGATGGTTTGCCTATAATTGCGGTGTGCGCCGTACGTGCAACCAGGGCGCGCGAGAGCTCGACAGAAAGGCCCTTCTGATGTCGAAGAAGCGCAGTCACGCTCCGCAGGATGAAGGCCCCAGCCGGTTCCGAGGACGTGATCAGCACGGATGGTCGCCGGACGTGGACGAGAGCTCGCAGCAGGACAATCCCAGCGCGCACCGCTCCTTCCACCCGGACCGGTACGCCCCGGAACCCGACGCGAGCCGCGAGCCCTCACCCGAGGACAAGAAGCGGTCAACGGCGGGCACGCCGGTCGAAAGCCGTACCCGGCGCGGCGAGGAGCAAGCCGGAAAGTCCAAGAGCGAAGGCATGCACGACACCGGCCCCAAGGGACGCACCCGGCGCCCCAGCGGCAGCAAGGACGCTTCCGCCTACACCGGGGTGGACCCCCAGGAGCCGCAGGACCGCAAGAACTCCCAGGACTGACCCTCCGGGAATCCCTCGGGACTCGCCCTCGGCCGCGACCAGGTCGCCCGCCGGTAAGGACAGGAGGGCCGCAGGTAAGACACCATCGGGAACTCGATTGGCCAGCGAGAGGCCCTAGATGCCCAATGTTTGGTTAGTGGCCGTAGGCGATGAGTGGTCGTGTGATGGGCCGGTCCGAGGTGTGCTTGTGCCAGGTCGCGGTGGTCCGCCGGGGCGGGATCTGCGGTTGCGGTAGCTGGGTCGTAACAGGGGCAGGCCGCGTTCGGCCATGAAGGCGTCGAGGTGTCTGGTACACGTATCCCTTGTAGGCGATGATCTGCCCAGGGGTGCGTGGTCGGCAGGTCCGGGTCACCTGTGAGCACGTCGGCCAAGACCTCGCGTTCGTCGGCTTTGGTGCTGGTCAGTGCCCAGGCGACGGGCAGTCCTCCGGGTGCGCAGACCAGGTGGAGCCGCAGGCCCCAGCAGAAGCGGGAATGCGAGGGGCAGTAGCCGTATCCGGCCCAGCCGACCAGGTCGAAGCATTTGGTGGTGGGCCGTGAGGGCGCGCGCTCGATGGGTGTGGAGTCCACGATCCACACGTCGTCGTGCCACAGGTCGGCGTCCCGAGCGAGGGTGCGGATGAACCTGCTGATCAGCGTGTTCACCGCCCGCAGGCGCTTGTTGTAGCCGGACTGCTGGGGCAGGTAGGGGAACTCGGCCGACAGGTGGCAGCGGGCGAACCCCAGCCAGCGGGTCTCGGAGACGAACCCGAGCGGCGCCCGCGTCACCGCCAGCTGCTCGGCATCCGTCAGCCTCGACGGACGGCCCCATCTCCGTGAACCTGCCAGAGAGTTATCGATCTTCACGTACAGTGCAGCTGCGAGGGCTTCGAGGTCTTCCGTCACAAACGGACCAACGAGACCCTCGCTTCATGCAACCAAAAACTTCGGACTTACTCATCTTAAGGTGGCCAAACAGCCCGGTGGCCATCTGATACTGCGCGAGGGACGCGTCGACGGCGACGATCCGGGCGGGCTCCTGATGGGTGGCCAGGTGAGCGTGTGCCGGGCAGCGCCGGCGCCGAGGTCACCGACGACCCGCTCCGACAGGTCGCACAACGCTTCTGTGCTGGAGCTGTGCCCTGGCTCCAGATCCGGTGGAATGTTTCAGGGACTGCGCGTTCGTGCTCGGCGCGCGCCCCCAGCCATAATGGTGCCAGAGGTGTTACCAGGGTGGCACGGGCTGCAGTCGGCGGCGTCCGCCCGGTCTACCACCTGCCGGATTGCTGGCTTCGACTTCGCGCACATGCTCGACTTCACGCTGATGCCCTGTCTGAAGAACATCGGCTCGGCAAGGCTGTACAGGCTGGCAGCCAGGGGACGACCAGCGGCCTCACCTGGGCCCGGTGCTCTCTGAGTGACCATGAAAACCATCGAGGGCTCGCGTGCTCACCGGATCACACCGGTCATCCGGGGGGCCGCATGGGGGATATCTGGTGGTGTGCCGGCTCACTCAACGTCCGAGGGGGAACACCCTGGAGTACGCGGATCAGAGCCGGACTTCCTGGTCCGGATAAGCTTTTCGGACCAGCGGTTCGTCTGCCTTTCTGACGTCCTGCCTGCCGCATGGCAGGCCGTCGACCACGCCGCCCTACTCCCGGGCGGCGCCGTGGCAGTGCTCCGGCCTGGGCCCGTTCGGCCTCGAAAAGTACGGAGACAAAGTCGAGAGGCCGTCCGGGACGTCACTGGTGGCCGCAGTCCTGATTTCGCCGTCAGTGTAGGGGCCTGCGGGACACCTCTCGCTAAAGGCATACAGCCGACCAGAAACCGCAGGTCTGTACCGCTCTCTCGGAAGGCGAGTTGTCATGAAGAACGCGCACGTGGGCTCAGCACCCGCCGGTCTGCTGCCCGGCGCCGCGGGCCCCGGACGCGTCCTCACCGCGATGGGCAGGCTGGAGCACGCCGAGGCGCTGGACCGCGTGGCCGGATCCCTGCGCCGGACCGTGCGGGCTCTCCCCCTCGGCCCGTGCAGGGACGCGCTGCACGGACGGTGGCTGGGCCATCCGCTGCATCCCCTGCTCGTGCAGCTCCCCATCGGCGCCTGGTTGTCGTCGGCGGTCCTGGACCTGGTGCCGGGGGCGCGGCGGCCGGCGGCGCTCCTTGTGGGACTGGGGCTGGCGGGCGCGGGGCCCGCCGCGCTGGCCGGCTGGGCCGACTGGGCCGAACTGGAAAAGGAGCAGGCTCGCGTCGGTCTGGCACACGCCGCGCTCAACACGCTGGCCCTTTCCTGCTACGCCGGCTCGCTGGCGATGCGACTCACCGGCCGGCGGGGCCGGCTGCTCGCGCTGGCCGGTCTCGCCTGCGTTTCCGCCGGCGGCGCCCTGGGCGGGCATCTCGCCTATCGGCAGGCGTCAGGCGCGAACCACGCCGAGGCCGTTCCCCGTCTGGTGCCGCCGGGGTGGCATGCGATCGGCGCGCTGGCGGAACTGCCCGTCGGCCGCCCCGTGCGCCGACTCGTCGACGACATCGCGGTCGTCGTCCTGCGCGAGGCGGACGACGCGCTGCACGTACTGGCGGACCACTGCAGCCATCTGGGCGGCCCGCTGTCCGAAGGAAAGGTCACCGACGGCTGTGTGACGTGTCCCTGGCACGGCAGCGTCTTCCGCCTGACGGACGGATGGAACCTCAAAGGCCCGGCCACAGCTCCCCAGCCTGCCTTCGACACACGTGTCACCGAGGGTCAGGTCCAGGTGCGCGTACGAGTCGGCACGAACCACCACATCTGACCGAACCCCCTGACCCGGCCGCCCTCGCGGCCCATCAGCGAGTGCCGCGGCGACACCCCGATGGCTCGAGCGCGCGGCCGACGCCCCGGCCTGTTCTCCCCGTTCACGGACCGGGAAGCCGCACCACCATGGACCACTCGAAAGCTGCCGTGTTGGAAGCCGTGTCGGCGTACCAGGAGCAGCAACAGCCGCCCTTCACCCCGCCGGGGCACAAGCAGGGGCGCGGCGCCGATCCGCGAATGCGGGCTGTGCTCGGCGATGCCCTCTTCCGGGCCGACCTGCTCGCGGTGGCCGCCAACATGGATGACCGGACCTCTTCTCAGGGCATCCTGGAGCGGGCCGAGGAACTGATGGCCGACGCGGTCGGGGCCGGGCGCCCGCTCGACGGTTTGCGCGACCTCGTCGCCCGCACCGGTCAGCTGCGGTCCGCGCCGCCCGTCGACGTGTCGGACCTGTCCGGCCTCTGACTCAAACAGGCCGTCCTTCCGCCAGGCCGTCCTTCCGCGCGACGCCTTCTTCAGCTAGGGGAGCAGATTCCCGCCGACCAGGCGGTCGGCCGGATCTGCGCCGAGATTCTCACCCTTATCCTCCGCGCGCACCGTGATCCTCCCCGGGAGACGCCTCAACGAGGCCGTGTTGGACTACTTGCGCAGGGGAGTCCGCGCACGCATGGTCGTCCCCCGACGCCGCCGACGTTGGCCTCGACACCATTCGCGTGTCCGTTCACGACGCCCACACGGACTGAACCGTCGCCCCCTGGCGGTTCGGCCGCCGGTCCCCGGCGGTTCGGCGGGGGCATGGAAGGGCGGGCAGGGGGCAGGTGGCCCGGTGATCGCCCCAGCAGTGGCGGCGGAGCACAGGTGCGCAGAGGCTGGAGAAAGGGTTGGTTCA
>NZ_JBSGVS010000059.1:0-61790 GCF_053608565.1 Streptomyces sp. NPDC055025 | reverse complement strand
CGGTCAGGGATTCCTCCCTGACCGCCCGGATGTGCACGGGGAGCGACTGAGCGCAGGACGTCCACGTTGGCGTACGTCAACCGCCGGACGTCAACCGCCGGACAGCAGGCCCCGGACGTCAGCCGCACGCCCCCGAGTTGAGAGTGAACGCGGTCGGCGGCGGGTTGCTCCCGGTGAAGGTCGCCTGGAAGCCGAAGCTCACCGAGCCGCCGGGCGCGATCGCCCTGTTCCAGCCCGCGTCCCTGGCGGTGACGGCGGCGCCGCTCTGGGAGACCGTGGTGTTCCAGGCGTTGGTCACGCGCTGGCCGCCCGCGTACGTCCAGTTCAGCGTCCAGCCGTCGATGGCGGCCGTGGAGGTGTTCTTCACGGTCACGGTGGCGGTGAAGCCGTTGTTCCAGGCGCTGTCGATCCCGTACGTGACCGCGCAGCCGGAGGCAGGATCGCCGTCGCCTCCGTCGCCTCCGTCGTCCCCGCCGGGGGTTTCGGCGGCGAACTGGGTGAGCCAGGCCAGCGGCGCGTTCCAGTTGACCGCCACTTCGTTGGTGGAGTACGAGCCGATGTCGTCGATGTAGCAGGCGGCGGGCTTGCAGCCGGTCAGCTCCTCCTGTGCGACCGGGTCCTGGAGCGCGGCGTTGGGGCCGCCCGCGATGGACCCGGCGGGCGGGTTGGGCAGCGAGGCGTCGTACTGGTTGGCCCAGAAGCGGTGGTGCTGGTTGCGGGACGGCTGCTCGCCGTAGCCGCTGACGTACGACTGCCCGAGGGTGTTGCGGCCGAGCAGATAGTCCAGCGCCTCGATGCCTCCGGCGCGGTACCGCTGCTGTCCCGTCAGCCCGTACGCGACGGCCATGACGATGCCGTTGTTGGCCACCTGGCCGTTGGAGCCCCAGACGTACGCGGTCGCGGGGAGCGGTACCGCGTACCCCTGGCCGGACATGGTGGTCAGATGCGCGTCGGCGGCGGTGGTGACGGAGGAGCGGATACGGGCGGTCTCGGCGGCGGGCAGGCCGGTCGGGACGGTGGCCAGGACGATCCGGCCGAGGGCGGCGGTGTCCGCCCAGCCGAAGCCGAAGGAGCTGAAGGCGCCGGAGGAGGTGTGCCAGGGGGAGGCGGTGACGGCGTCGCGGTACGCGGCCTCGCCGGTCGTCGCGTACAGCTCCGCGCCCGCCCAGTAGAACTCGTCGCTGACCGTGGCGTCGCCGTACGCTCCGCCGCCGTTGCCGTCGGAGTCCGGGGCGATCAGGCCCGGGTTGGCGCGGGCGGCCGTCCAGGCGCGGCGGGCGGAGTCGAGGCAGCGGGCGGCGAAGGCCGCGTCGTACGGTGCGTAGACGCGGGCGCACTGGGCGGCGGTGGCCGCGAGATTGAGGGTCGCGGCGGTGGAGGGACGGTGCAACTCCCGCTGCTCGGCGTCCTGTTCGGGGCGGGTGGGCAGGCCCGTCCAGTTCGCGTCGTGGATCTTGTGGAACGCCGTACCGGCGAGCGGTTTGCCCTCCGGGACCTGCATCCGCATCAGGAAGTCCAGCTCCCAGCGCGCCTCGTCCAGGACGTCGGGTACGCCGTTGCCGCGCTCCGGGACACGGAGGGTGGAGTCGCCGAGGGCCGCGTCGGTGCCGGCGCGCTTGGCGCGCTCGAAGGAGTTGACCAGCAGCCAGGCGGAGAGCCCGCCGTTGACGACGTACTTGCCCTGGTCGCCCGCGTCGTACCAGCCGCCCCGTACATCACGGCTGTAGTCGCAGACGCCCGCCTGGCACGGCACGCTGGTGTCGCCCTTGTTGGGCGCCACCCCGAGATGCCCGGCGGGCCGGGCGTAGGCGGCGCCGCCGGCGAGCGACGCCTCGATCGCGATACCGCTGCGCTGCTGGTAGAAGAACGACATGGCGTCCGAGCGCAGACCGTTGTAGAGCCCGGCGCGGATGTCGAAGGGGTGGCTGGTCCGCCCGTCGACGACGAGGGTGTATCCGGTGCCGGTGCCGGTGTACGAGGAGAAGTCGACGAGATGGGTCGAGTCCCCGGAGGCGGTGTCGCCGCCGCGTACGGTGGTCGTGCCGGAGGCGACGGTGGCGCCGGTCGCGCCGCGTAACTCCCAGGCGGTGGGGGCGGATGCGGTGGTGACGACGGTGGCGCGCTTGGGCCCGTCGGGGAGATAACCGAGCTGATTGACCCGCACGGCGATGGCGGCGGCGGCTTTCGCGTCAGCCCCGGGCGGGGCGGCTTGGGCGGCGGCGGCCTTGGGAGCGGGTGCGGCGGGTGCGGCGGGAGTGGCGGCTTGGGCGGGCGCGGCCACCAGCGCGGCGGCGGCCAGGACGACGGACAACACCCCGACGAGCCCGCGCCGCAGGGCGGACGGCGGGGACGGGCGCGTGAGCACAGGCATGACGATGGTCACCTTTCGTGTGCGGGCGAAGGGCGGAACGTGATGGGAGCGCTCCCAATCCGGAGACTTACATGCACACGTCACCCCGTCAATGCCCCACGCACGGCGGGGCGCGGTGGGTGCCGTGGGCGGGGCGGGGCGCGGGTGGCGCGTTGACGCACCGGGCGTGGTGGCGGGACGGCGGGGGCGGGGTGAGGCGCGGCGGACGTGCCGGGCGCGGTGGCGGGGGCGCGTCGGCCCAAGGGCGGCCGGGGGCCAACCCCGCGTGCGCGGGGACCACCTTGTGCCGCGTCATGCCCCGGCCCCCGCGCGGGACCACCCCCGCGTGCGCGGGGACCACAACGTCCGCCAGGACCTCAACCTCAACCAGAAGGGACCACCCCCGCGTGCGCGGGGACCACCCGGACGGGGTGGCGCAGCGGCCCATCGCGAAGGGACCACCCCCGCGTGCGCGGGGACCACAGAAATGCTCCGTCTGCAAAGCGGCCGGAGAGGGGACCACCCCCGCGTGCGCGGGGACCACCCTTTTTGAGCTGGGCTTTTATCCGGTCGATGCGGTGGTTTTGCTCAGGTTCACGGAAACCGGCATAGCTACTGTTCCTTCTCAATCCGGGCAGGTTGTCGCCCCTGGTCCTTGACCATTCTCGCCCACCCAGGGCCGGATGTCCGGTGATTGTCTCGACCGTACGCGGGGCCGTCCCGCGCCCGACCACCCGTGAACTCCGCACCGAGGCAAGCGGACTGGCATTACGGCCACCAGCCGGCGTCTGCCCCGCAGGCGGGCAGCCCTGTGTTTCGGGGGCAAGGGGCACCCGCATTTGGGTCACGGATTCAGCCGCAACTCTCATGCGCAGGGAGCCACCCGCCCGACGTATGCGCCCTGCGTCGGCCCAAGGCCGTTAGAAGGCAAGGTGCTTCAGACAAGGTGCTTCCAGCAGGTCCGGGATGCGGCTACATGGCGGGCACGCCGTTCGCCCACAGTTCCTCCGCGTGCTCCGCGAACCGGCCGAACATTCCTCCGTCACCGTGACGCCGCAGGTGGAGGAGCGGACTGTCGTGCCCGACCAGGCGGGCAAGGTGGGGGGTCACCAGGGCATCGTCGTCGAACCGGAACACGCTCAAGCTCACGTGATTGACCGCGTCTTCGGGCGCGCTGTACCGCACCTCCAGCCCCTCCGGAGAGCCGAGACGGGAAAGGTTCTCCAGCGTGATGCGGATGCGCGTGCTCACCGTCAGTGCCACGTCCTCGATCCGCTCGCGCTGCCTGGTCACCTCACCGTCAGGGTCGCCAAGCAGGAACCGGACCTTGCAGCCCGCTTCCGCCTTGCGCAGCAGGGTGTCGGAGAAGGTCGGCAACTGGGTGAAGAAGAAGTAGTTGGTGTAGCCGCAGAGATACAGGCTCTCGCCGACGCCGGCGACCAGGTCGTTCCAGACCTGTGAGGGACAGGCGCTCCGGTATGGATACGAGTGCACGAGTTCACGGTCGTAGCCCGTCTTGACCCTGGCTGTTATCGCGCGTGGCCACAGCATTTCTTCGTCGACTCCCAACGCCCGGCAGGCGTCTTCCCGGTTCCTTGCGTGCGGGACCAACTCGGCATCCGCCGGCCATCGCTCAATGGTTTTGGCGGTCAACCCTGCCCCGACCGCGAGGCGCCGCGGTGAGAGGCCTGCCGCATCCGTAGCCGATCTGAAGGCCGGGCCCAAGAGTCCCTCCGGGGACGTTTGGGCGGTTTTCAGGCTACCGCCGCGACGTCCCAACTGTCTCCGCAAGGGAGCGGATACAGGCCCGCGGCGCCCCGTCGGACCGTACCCGTGAGGGGACACCGAGACCGCGCAGCGTGTGGCCGACGAACTCCTCAGCCAGGGCTCACCGGACTGACCGCGAACAGCCCTGGGCGAGAAACTGGCCGGACCACCCCCGCGTGCGCGGGGACCACCCCGGCCGCAACCTGCGGCCGAGGCTCTCGGTACTTCGGTTACGCCGTTGAGGCTCCGCCTCCGCAGCACAGGCACGGTACGGTGACGGGCCCCTGGCTGGTGGCCATCGTCATGAGCCCGCGGCCCTGGCAGCGGCCGGTACGCCGACGCTCGGGGCGCCGTGCAGCCACGGCCCTCCAGCGGGCGCGGAACTCGGCGGCGGCGGCCTGCTGTTCCTCACGTCCAGGTGCGCTCATGGCAGCACTGTAGGCGGAGCCCACTCAGTTCGGTCCGGATTCGCAGCTTGGTGCATCGCACGGGTGATCCTCGCAGGGGCTCGGGCTGTGCTGGCAGTCGGCTGCGGCCACGGCCTTCGGGCCGACCTGCCACAGCTCGGCATCCAGTTCGAAGCCGGCCGATTCGATGGCGGCCTGGGTGGCTGCCAGGATGCCGGGGACCCGGGCGTGTGTCGGGTTCGGGGGCTGGGGGACGTGGTGGACGAAGCGCCCGCCGAGCCGGCGGCCGTTCAGGTCGGCGTAGACGCGGGTGTGGAGGATCAGGGCGTGCCATCCCTCGTCGACCACGGGCGAGGGCGCCATGTGTCCGCTGGTACGTCCGGCCGCGGTGGCCACGAACTTCAGGGCTTCCAGCGTGATGCGCTCGGCGAGGGGCTGTTCCATGCCGGGGTTGGCGCGCAGGACGGTGGAGGTTACGCCGGCGAACTCCTCGTTCGTCAGCAGGGACCGGGCGTCGCGCTGCGCGGGCGCATGTGCGGCCATACTCATATGTGCCTCCTGTTTTCGGATGGGTGGTGACCCGCCCCGGCCGGGGTTTCCTGGCCGGATGCGTCCGGCCGGGGCGGGGGTTCAGCGGTGCGACCCTGAGACCCGATGGTTGCCGCGGGCAGGAACCCGCCCTCGCGTACCGAACCGGCGGGAATCTGTGGGTGCGCGCCTATGCCGTGGTCCGGCGGGCCGCGAGGTACGTCTGCCACAGGGCGGCGCCGTCGCCACACCGGTCGTCGGGACCGGAGCATGTGGCGCAGGCCTGGGTGTGGGTCAGCCACGCGCGGTAGTCGGGAGAAACCGACCGGCCTGCGTGATCAGGACCCGCTGGAGCTGTCCGCGCCCACTGCCCGCGCCCCGGTACTGATAGTCGAGGGCGGTCACCGGCTGGTGGCCTCCAGCCGCTCACTACCGACGCGCAGGAGCTCGGCCACCGCGTCCGGGTCGCACAGGTCTCCCGTCGTCGTGACAGGAACCGCCCAGTACACGCCAGGGACAGACGGATCGGTGCGGTCTGTCGACGGGATGCCCAGCCAACTGCCCCGGCCGCGGATCTCGGCGAGGGGAGAGGTCCACGTGGTGCCGCGCGGTACGAGCGCGTAGTGCCACGCTACGGGGTCGGCGATCACCGGGCCGCCGAGGCGGTCGGCCAGAGCGCGGGTCACGGCCTCCGGCTCGGTGCTCTCCACCGCAGCATGCACCAGGTCGGACGGCATACGGATGGCGTCATAACGGACGCCGGTGCGGAGGATGGCCGGGCGACCGCTCTGCCAGTCGGACCGGGCGATCTCGGGGACTTCGGAGGAGGACTCCAGCCATCGAGCGATGGACTGCTCAGTGCGCGGAGTTGGCGTCATGGTCGGCTCCTGGGCTGCATGTCGTGCGGCGCCGGCCGTTCCTGGCGGGGGTTGGTCGGCGCCGCGTCATGCAGTCACGCTACGAAACCGCGTGATGACAGCCCAGTGGCAGAACGTCCCATCTGGGGGCTCAAGTATCCCCCAGGTAGGACGTGTTGCCCTACTGGATCACAGGGTGGGATCGACCCCCAGGCGTGCGGCGAGTCCTCGCAGCGGTGTGTTCCTACGACGCTCGGCTTCCAACATCTCCCGTACGGTGGAGGCGGCCAGGGCCTGGAACCGGATCCACTCCGGCTGGTCCTGCTCAACGTCCAGCAGGGTCCCCAGGGCCCCGTCGACATCGCCGGTCTGGTACTGCGCCTGAGCGACGTCGACCCGATATGCGGCGGAGTGGACAGGCCTGGTGATGGTGCTGACGTCGACCCTCCCTGAGATCTCCAGTGCCACGTCCGGCTCGGGCTCCTGCCCTGCCAAGGACACGTTGACCTGCTGGGTGAGGACGTCCACCACCGAGAACGCGCTGCCGTGTGTGGCGACGGACCCAGATCGTGTGGCAGCAGCCTCCGCCATGTTCAGAAGCGCCTTCGCCTCGTCGCGGCTGTCCCGACGCGCTGCCGGCGTCGCGGCGGCCACCAGGAGGTTGCCGTAGACGGCGAACTGCTCGGGCGTCGCACGCCGGAATGATGGCTCCAGAGCGTCGGCCTTATGCTCCGCCACGTCCTGGGCCTGTTCCCAGCGTCCTTGGCGCAGCAGGACCCATGACAGCGTGGAAATGCCCATGCCCTCCATGAGCGGATCCGAGGCCCGCTGGGAGGCGGCGAGCTGCTTCTCTACTGCGGCGAACGCCCAGTCAGGATGTCCCGCCTGAGCGCTCAGGGATGCCGCCAGCTGGTAGGCGAGGGCGAGTTGCTGCCAGACCGGTTCGGTGTCGGTCTCGCGGGCGACGGCGCGCCCGTCGCGCAGGATGAGGGGCAGCCTGTTGGCCAGGGTGGAGTACTCGCCCGCCCAGTAGAGGCTGTTGGCCTCCTTCACCGAGGCAGTCCACTGGCCGGTGTCGGGCGGATCTTCGAGGTTGTTGTCCATGAGGACACCGGGCAGCGCGCCGATGTCCTGGATGGCGTCGCGCAGGGCGAGCAAGCCGCCGTCGTCGGAAAGGCCTTGGGGCATCACTGTGGGTTGTCCTACTAGCCGCTCGAGTTGCACATCCAGCGCCCGCGCGAGAGCCCGCAGCGTGTTGATCCGAGCCGACTGCCGGATGTTCTGCTCCAGCTTGCGGATGGTGTCCACGTGCACGCCGGCGCGCTCGGCAAGCTGCTCTTGGGTGACGTCGCGGAACTCGCGCAGGCTGCGGATGCGGTCGCCAATGGAAGTGCTGGTGTTCATGAGGACCCCCGCCAGAAGGTTTGTGGATCCACGGTACTGCCGATGAGGCGTGCCTGCGGGGTGCCGCAGGTCCGAGCATGACGAAGGCGGCCCGCTCTCCCGGAGGAGAGCGGGCCGCGGTGTCACTGGTCGATGAGGTGATGGTCGCCGGGATCCGGCTCGGGAACGGGGAGGCCAGCCTGTCTGATGGTGGTCTGGAGGATCCGGATGTACCGGCCGAGCGCGGCGAGCCGGTCCCGAGTGCCTGCCTGCTCGCCCTCCAGATCGCGGATCGGACCACCCCCGCCTGCGCGGGGACCACTGCCGGTGCTGTTCCCAGGTGAACAGCCACGTCGGACCACCCCCGCCTGCGCGGGGACCACGGGTAGAGCAGGAGGAGCGCGGCGCCCTTCTCCGGACCACCCCCGCCTGCGCGGGGACCACAGGCATCCCGGGCGGGCGGTTGAGGGTCGCGCCGGACCACCCCCGCCTGCGCGGGGACCACGCCGCGCTCCAACGCGCGGCCCGCCTGCTCGCCGGACCACCCCCGCCTGCGCGGGGACCACATGGTGTCCGTGTCGGCAGGCCCAGCAGGGGCCGGACCACCCCCGCCTGCGCGGGGACCACCAGGCCTCGGTGCCCGCCAGCGCGGTGGCGTCCGGACCACCCCCGCCTGCGCGGGGACCACTCCGGGCCCGCCAGACCCCCCAGCCGCAGGGTCGGACCACCCCCGCCTGCGCGGGGACCACGAGGATGGCCGGTATGACGAAGATGGAGAATGCGGACCACCCCCGCCTGCGCGGGGACCACCTGACCACCGTGGATGCCATAGTCCTGGACGGCGGACCACCCCCGCCTGCGCGGGGACCACCCTTTCTGAGCTGCGGTGTTAGAGGGGCTTTGCCGTTGCTTGACCAAAGCCCGTCCACATAGCTCCATGGTGTCAGAGCCGTGTGGTGAAGTCCCCTCATCAGGGAAACGCGCTGGCGAGGTGGAACGGTGCTTCCGTGTGGCCAGGGGCTGGACCGAGCGTCTGCCTGGTCGCGCGAGCTCGGTTTTTGTCCCGCCGATGGGCTGGCCTTGCTTAGTTCGGGGAGATCGGCATAGCCGCTGTTTCCCCCCGAACCCGGCCTTCTCCCCGCCCTGTGGCCGTTTCCGTGGCTGCGGTTGTATCTAGGCAGCCCCGGCCGCTGCCTCCACCGCTGTCAGGGCCGCCGCCCAGGGGTAGGGCTTTTTCTCGCCCGGCTGGTTCGGTACGAAGGCGCCCGGTCCGTACAGCACTGTTACGCCGGCGCTCCTCAGTGTCTCTATCGACCGCTCGAACTGCGGGTGTTGTACGTAGGCCGCGTTCACGCAGGGCATCGTCACCAGCGGGATGCGTTTGCCGATCCCCTCTGCCACGACGCCCACCACGAACTTCTCCGTCAGTCCGAGCGCCCACTGATTGATCGTGTTGAGCGTGGCGGGTGCCAGGAGGATGGCGTCCGCCGGCGGCCATACGTCGGGCTCGCCTGGGAGCTTGTACTCCGATCGGACGGGGGCGCCTGTCAGCTCCGCCAGTTCGGGAAGGCTCGTGGCCAGCCATCGGGCCGCGGTAGGTGTCAGTCCCAACCGCACGTCCCATCCCCGGGAGTGCGCGTCCCTGATCGCGGAAGCGATGTCCAGCACGGGCGGTGCGGCGCTGCCGAAGAGGTACAGCGTCCTCGTACTCGTCATGCCGTCCAGTCGACCACATGCGGATGGCCTCGAACCATGCTTAACCGTGGAGGTGTCCCCGTTTCTTGGTAGGGTCGGGGCGATGGGGAAACGGGGAAGTGTCCCCACTTCTTGAGGAGGCTCTATGCGCGCCGACCAGATCGTTGAACTGACCTCCGCGGCACCCGACTTCTTCGCCGATCCCCATCCCGCCTACCGGGCGCTCCGCGCCCAGGCGCCCGTCCGGCGGTTGCGGATGCCCGGCGGAGAGGCCGTGTGGATGGTGCTCGGGTACGACGCGGTCCGTGCCGCGCTCGCGGATCCCCGGTTGCGCAACGACATCCGGCACTCGGCCGAGTTCGAGAGCGACGGCGGGTACGCGATCGGCCGCAACATGCTCCAGGTCGACCCGCCCGACCACACCCGGCTGCGCGCCCTCGTCTCGCGGCAGTTCACCGCGCGCCGGATCGCCAGCCTGCGTCCGCGTATCGAGCGGATCTCCGCCGGGCTCCTCGACGCCATGGCCGCGGCTGCCGGTTCCGACGGACCCGTGGAACCCGTGGGGACTGCCGGTCCCGGTGGACCCGGTCGACCCGTGGGGACTGTCGGTCCCGGTGGACCCGTCGGACCCGTCGATCTCGTCGGCGCCTACGCCTTTCCGCTGCCTATCACCGTCATCTGCGAACTCCTCGGGGTGCCGGTCGCGGACCGCGCGGCGTTTCATGACTGGTCCGGCAAAATCGTCGCGTTCGACGACGCGGAGGGCGCCGCCGCTGCCGCCGCCTCGATGACCGGCTATTTCACCGGGCTCATCGAGGAGAAGCGGAGCCTCGCACCCGGGGCGGACGGCGGGGAGGACACCCAAGGCGCGGCCGGCACCGATCTGTTGCACGCCCTCGTCCGTACCCATGACGAGAACGGTGACCACCTCTCCCCCGACGAACTCCTCGGCATGGCCTTCCTGTTGCTGGTCGCGGGCCATGAGACGACCGTCAACCTCATCTCCAGCGCCGTCCGTCTCCTCCTGACGCATCCGGACCAACTCGCCGCCCTGCGCGCGGATCCCGGACTGCTGGAGGGCGCGATCGAGGAGACGCTCCGCTACGAACCGCCCGTACAGATCGCCGCCTACCGCTACACCGCCGAGCCCATGACCCTGGCCGGCACCCCCATACCCAAGGGTGAGCGGGTGGTGATCTCCCTCGCCGCCGCCCATCGCGATCCGGCGCGCTTCACCGATCCCGACCGCTTCGACATCCGCCGCGCCCCGGCGGCCGACCGCGCTCAACTCGCCTTCAGCCATGGGATCCACCACTGCCTCGGCGCCCCGCTCGCCCGCCTCGAAGCCGCTGTCGCGCTGCCCGCGCTGCTGGACCGCTTCCCGCGGCTCGCCCTCGACGACGCCTCCGCCGCCCCCGAGTGGCGCCCGAGCCTGCTGCGCGGACTGCGCCGCCTTCCGGTGCGCTGGTAGCACGGCGCGGCGGGGCCGTATCTCGTGCTTTTCCGGTCGGGAGGACCGTGTCCGCCTCCCTTCGCGGACGCGAGGCTCGATCAGTTCCCTCGCCGCTCAACTCACCGGTGTCAAGATCGCCCGGCCCGCAGACCCGAGCCCACTCGGTCGGCGCGGTGGAGGGCGCCTCTGTCCACGGTCGCCCCCGGGCGATCACAGGATGCCCGGCTAGGGATGCTCGTCCAGCGGACCATAATTGGCGAAATGGGTGAAGTGACCCCTTCGGACGGGCCGCTGCCCCCTGCGAGATCGCGCGGGGATGATACGAAGGGCGGCTCGCACGGCTGGTCCTATCCCGATCCGCGTCAGTGACACCCGACTCGGCTCGGCAGAGCTGACGTCCGGGCCGACTTCTTCGCGCAGACAGAAGCCACGGCTCGTTCGAGAAAAGGGAAAGCTCATTGAAAAGCGGGGGCGCTATGAGAACGTCCCCCGCTTCAGGCTCATCAGATAGGCATGTATATATGCTGCTTAGATGTGGGCATATATATGTGCTGGCCATGTTTTTCTGGCGCGCTCACCACTGATGTTTGTGTTGAATCCCCCGGTGTCGCCATTGCCGGTGTCGCTGACACGGCGAGGATGAGGAACATCGCGATGGGCAAAGCCTTGCGGGCCACGTGTTCAGTACTCCCTGTTGAGGTTTCTTCCCCCTTGGCTGATGATCATACATGAGAGTGACGTGTCGCACTGACCTTCGGTTTGCTCGACCAGGGAGTTGCTGCTGGGCGACCCGTTATTGTCGTGCGCGCGGCCCTCTTGTGCGGACCCGCTGTTGGCCTAGACCAATAAGTGGGCAAGGTTGACTCGGCCGTGGCTGTGGCTGGCTTGTTTACGGCTATTCACCGGTATGCGACTGCACGCCCGAAGAGGCTTCTGTACTGCGCAATCCCTGGAGCGCCAGATTCTCCTCGCGCGCCGCGCCAATTTTGTGGGCGATTTCATATGCGTCCCGGTGGCAGATCGCAGCAGCGTGCCGATCACCTGCGACGCGATATGATTCTCCTAGGCCGATGAGGACATTCGCCTGGCTCTTTCTATCTCCGAGTGAGCGGAATTCACCAAGAGCTTCTCTGTACAACGGTAAAGCGGATCCGCTGTCACCCGTCTTTGTGAGGAAGTCGGCCAGATTAGTTCGTACTGTAGCTTTCTCGTACGCGTTTCCAGTCGATTCCAGGAGCATCAAGGCTTCTTCGAGTGATCGACGAGCTTCCTCCATCTCGCCGAAACGTAGATACAGATCACCCAAATTGCTGAGCGTTTTCCCGAGGCTTCTCTTGTCGCCCGCAAGCCTGAATCCTTCTGCGGCCATCTGGAAATGCTTACGTGCTTGATCGTACTCCTCCAGAGCGGGCAACATCATGGCGACATTGTTGTGTCCCTGGGCGATTTCCCAGGTGTCCCCTGAAATGGCCTTGATCTGGAAGGAGCCCTCCAGGAGTGCTAACGCCTTGCGATTTTCTCCGATATGCCACTGCAATACCCCGAGCACACGGAGCGACTCCGCCTCCGCCTGTCTGTCGCGTATCGAGCGAGCCATGTTCAGTGCTTGTTCGCCGGCCTCGGCGGCCTCCGGGTAGTGCGCGGTATTGGCATGGGTCGTGCTCAAGTACACGAGAATCTGGCAGAGTGCCCGCTGGTTTCCGGTCCGGCCCCAGTGATCGGCGGTGTGCTGGGCGACGACGCTCAAGTCGGACCAGTGGCACTCGGCGTCGAGGAACGCGGCCAACAGATAGCCAAGTTGGGCGGCTCGGTCCGGTTCTCCATGCGTTCGGGCATACTCCTCAACGCTGAGCAGGTTGCTCCGCTCTGTTGAGAACCATGCCTTTGCCTCGTCGGCGTCACGCGAGCGCACGGGCGACTTGTTGTCGCGTGTGGTCAGCCGGAGCCTGCGCGGATACGCGAGGCGGTCGGCTCGGTCTGCTGCCTGGATGTAGAAGTCGATCAGACGCTTGAGAGCCCTGCCGCGATCCTGTTCGCTGTCTTCTGAAAGGGCCAGCGAACGTGCGTATTCGGCGACCAGATCATGCATTTTATACCGGTTCGGTCTGGGCTCCTGAAGTAGATGACACGTCAACAGTCCGTCGAGCAGTTGCTCGGTCTCCATGGCGGGCAGGTGCAGCAGGGCAGCGGCTGCTTCTGCTCCGAACTCCGGGCCGGGGTGGAGGCTCAGTCGACGCAACGCGCTGCGCTGAGCTGCTCGTAATGTCTGATATGACACGTCCAGGGCTCGGCCCATCGAGTGGTAACCGTCCGTGATCTGGCCGAGTCGACCAGGGCTTCGTGCAAGCCGTTCGCCGAGCGTGGTCAGTGTCCAGGACGCCCGTGTCCGAAAGCGGTTGGCGACCAGTTCGATGGCCAGTGGCAAATAGCCGCAGAGGCGCACAATCCCGGCTATTTCCCTGGTGTCCTGTGTGCGGTCCTTGCCTGTGAACTTCCGGAACAGCGCGATCGCGTCGCCAGGGGGCAGCGCGTCCAGTGGTACCGGGTGGGCATCCGGCAGGCCGACCAGATGGCGACGGCTGGTGACTATGGTGAGAGACGGAGAGTCGCCAGGCAGGAGCGGCCGGACCTGCTCGGGATTGGCCGCGTCGTCCAGCACGATGATGGAACGGCGGTCCGCAAGCATGGTCCGCCACAGGGCGGTACGCTCTTCCAGTTCCGTAGGGATCGCGGCGGCGGGTGTGCCCATGAGGCGAAGCAGCAGGGCGAGGGCCGCCTCGGCGGTCAGTGGCTCTTGAACCTGCGAATGTCCCCTTAAGTCCACATATAGTTGTCCGTCCGGGAAGTGCTCGGCGAACTGGTTTGCCGCGTGCACCGCTATCGCGGTCTTCCCGACTCCGGCCATACCAGACACCGTTTCCAGCGTGACAACGGATCCGTCTCCGTCGATGCTGTTGATCGCAGCGCTCAGTGCTCGAAGTTCTTCCCGCCGTCCGACCAGGGGGGTCTGCCGAGGCAGGTTCCTCGGTGGTGCGGAGTGGGACGCCGGAGGGCGGGCCGGGGCTGACTCAAGAGGTTCGGTGCCCTCCACGAGGGGGCCGTCCACCGCGGAATCCCGCGTACGGCCTCGTACCGAGCGCCGGATGAGGTCATCGACCGGGAATCGGTTGAGAATGCCGTTGTGGATGCGATCCAGGTCGGCGCCGGGTGTTGAACCGAATTCGGCCAGCAGTGCTTGCCGTGCCTGTTGATGGACGCGCAGCGCGTCGGCGTATCTGCCGCTGCCGTAACACGCGATCATCAGGTGACCGATCAAGCCTTCATCGGTGGGGTGCTGGTCGACCAGTTCCGACAACTCACCGACTACCTCGGTGAAGCGGCCGAGCCGCAGTGACGCGGCGACACCGGAGACGGTGGCCCCGAGACGCTTCTCCGACAGGGTCTTACGTACCCTCTCGGCCCAGGCGCCGGGCAGCCCGGCGAGTGCCTCGGCCCCTTTCCACAGGCCTTCCGCCTCGGCGAGCCGAGCTACGGTCTTCTCATCTTCGCCGACGTCGGACGCGGCCCGCGCCTCTGCGTAGAGGCGTCGACAACGGTGCCAGTCGATCGTCTCGGGATCGGCCTCCAAGGTGTACGTGTGTGCTCGGCGCGTGATGTGCGGTGCGTCGGAGCTCGCCCCGGCACGGCGCAGACGTTGCCGGGTGCGTGAGATGTACGTGTGCGTGTTCTCGCGCGCCCTCAGCGGAGGATCGCCGTCCCAGAGGTGATCGACGAGCGTGTCCAAAGGAATGGGACGTCCCACGTCGAGCGCAAGTGCGGCGATCAAACAGCGCTGTTTGTCGGATCCCAGGTCCAGTGGGTGTCCGTTATTGCTGAGTTCGACCGGGCCGAGAAGCTGGAAGTCCACCAGCGCCCCTCTCGCTGCTGGTCCTTCATATTTTGATGAGCATGTCACGCTCCATGGATGACCGCCAGACGGCAGTGGGCGGAACTAGCCGATCTGTTTTCGCCAGTGATCGAGTTATGTCTTCTTCTGGCCATGAGCGGGGTAGTGAAATACGTATAGGACTCATAGCGGCGAGGAGTAGTGCCAACATCTTTGGCGCATAAGGCGGTTTAACGGCGGGGGGCCCATGGAATCTGTCACGGCCGCCGAGGTGATGGGTGTGCTCAGGCGCGTCTTCACCCAAGGACGGGATGAAGGTGGCCGGCATGCCTGGCAGGAGCTTTCGGCGCTGATTGGCGCGGAATCGACTGTGGGGGGTGTCGTTTCCGAAGCGTGGCAGCGAGCAGCGACGTCGCCGGATGACCTGCTGTCCCGCCAGCTCCTCGCCGAGGCGCTGATTGCGGACGCGCATACGCGGCCGAGTCTGTCGGTGGGGCTTGCCCGGTTGGCCCGGCGCACGCTGCGGCAGACGGCCGAACCCCAGGTGTACGGCACGAGCGGCATCCATATGAGCGCCATCGATGGAATGGCGCAGTTGTATGGGCCGTCCGTACAGGCACACGATGTACAGGGCGGCATCCACATTCATGCCGGGCCCGTGTCTCCGACTCCCCTTCCCGCCCTCCGCCCGTCGGTACCCCGGCAACTTTTGTCCGTACCCGCACATTTCACGGGCCGGGAACGTGAGCTGGGAGGGTTGAACCGACTCCTCCTGCAAAAGTCGGGCTCGGCGCAGCTACTTGTCGTGGTCAGTGGTCCGGCAGGTGTGGGCAAGACGACCCTGGTCTCCAAGTGGCTGCATTCGGTGGACGAAGTTTTTCCCGATGGACAGGTGTACGCCGACCTGAGAGGACACGTGAACACCAGGACGGAGCCGGTCGGCGCCGCCTTGGCCGCCGCACCGGAAGAGACCGTCGGTCCGGCGGCGCCGGGTGAGATTCTGGGGCAGTTCCTGCGAGCCCTTGGCGTCGTATCGGTTCCCGTGGATCCCGTCGAGCAGGCGGCGCTGTGGCGTTCCGTGACCGCTGGGCTGCGTATGGTGATCATGCTGGACAATGCGTTCACGGCCGCGCAGATCCGTCCGCTGCTGCCCGGCGGGCCCGATGGCCTTGTCGTGGTGACGAGTCGACGGCGACTGACCGGACTTGGCGTCGACGGCGCGGTGTTCCAGCCGCTCGAAGTGCTTGATCCTGCCACGAGTCTCGAACTTCTCAAGCACGGGATCGGCAGACGTCGTGCCGTCGGTGAGCTCGGCGCGGCGCGTGAGGTGGTGTCTCTCTGTGCCGGGCTGCCACTGGCTCTGTGTCTGGTGTCCGCACGCCTGGCGGCACGGCCCCGCCAGCGGCTCCAGACCATGGCGGATGCGCTGGCGGGGGACGCGGGGCCGCTCTCCGTACTCGAAATCGAAGGAGAAGTCGCGGTGCGCAACGCTCTCGACGCTTCGTACGCCGTGCTCACCGCAGATGCCGCTCGCCTGTACCGACGGCTTGGCCTGCTACCGGTGCAAACGTTCGACAACTGGATCGCGGCGACGGCCTGTGCGGGCTCGATCGAGTCCGCGGAGCGTCTGCTGGACGAACTGATCGAAGCCAACCTAGTCGAAGATATCGGCCCGGACAGTTGTCGCTTCCATGATCTCGTACGAGCCCATGCACGGGACCGCGCCGCCAGGGATGAAAGCGGACAGGCACAGGTCGAGACCCTGCGGCGGGTCTGCGACTGGTATCTGGCGACCGTGACCGAGGCGGAGATACGACTCACACCGGCCCAGTTCACGCTCCCCAGGGACTATGTCCATCCGTCCGACCTTCCGCTGCCCTTCGCCGACGACGTGGGTGCGCTCAGCTGGCTTGACGCGCATCGGCTGGATCTGATGGCCGTCGTGCGGAGCGCTGCGGACATCGGATGGCACGATGTGGCCTGGCAACTCGTTGACGCCGCCTGGCCCCTGTTTTTGCGCCGCCGCCACTACGACCTCTGGATCGAGGCTCACGAGATCGGTCTCGCCGCCGCACGGCGAGTCGGCAACAGGACGGCTGAGCGTCAGATGCTCAACTCCGGCGCTATTGGCCTGGGCGCCGCAGACCGGATCGATGACGCGATCACCTGGTATGGGGAATCACTTCAGGCGGCGCGTGAAGCCGGGGATGTACGGGACGAGGGGCAGGCCTTGCACGGTCTGGGTACGTGTTGTCGGGACGCCGGTCGCCTGGAAGCGGCCGTTCCCTATCTGACGGGTGCCATCAGCGCCTGGGAGAGCTGCGGATACGTGAGAGGTGCGGCTCTTTCACAGATCGCGCTGGGCGAGATCGCGCTCGCGCTGGACGAACCTCAAGAGGCTGTCCAGTTCTTCATTCAGGCCCATGACACGCTCACGGCTGTGAACGATCCGCACGACACCGCCCGTGCCCTCGCCTTCCTCGGTCGCGCACGGGTCCGCGCGGGTGAGTACGAGACAGGTGTGGCCCAACTTGCCGAGGCCCTGGCAGTGTTCACCTCGTCCGGGTCCTTCCACTGGCAGGCCAGGGCGCTGGAGATGATCGGCGACAGCGCCTGTGATCACCGCGACACCGCCACGGCCGCAGAGTCCTACGCACATGCCCTGGCGCTGCACGGGGTCACCAGCCCCGCCGACGCGCGTCGGCTGAAGGACCGACTGGACAGCCTGGGCGGGCCTCCGGCCGGTCCTCCGTCGATGGGTGCCACTCCCTGAGTGACTTTGTTTCAGCTGTGCAGCACCACCGTGGCGGATTCCAGTTCCCGCAGCGAGTGGCCAGCCACGAGCCAGGCATGTATGCACGACGGGAACAGCGACTGCTCAGCCCTCGTCGAACTCCGCGTTGTACGGCAGGTGACCAGGCACAGGTCCTCGCTGGTCATGACCGCCCAGCCGCCGCCGATGAGGGGGATCGCGGCGAGCAGGCAGCCGCGGTGAGCGGCCGTCACGGCCGTGAGCCTTCGAAGCGCTTCCGCTGTCGGCTGAGGTCGGCTGCCGTGCAGTACATCGGCGCAGTCGAGCTGGGACTGTGCTTTACCTGCGTCGAGATCCACCGCGAGGTGTTCATCGACACTACCGGCATTCAGGAGCGCGTGAGGAAGAGCGCTGGCGACGGCGACGTATGTGCCGGTGGCCGTGACTATGGTCATGGTGAGCGCGGGTACGTCCGGATCCCGCAATCGGCAGCCGATCTTGCGCCGACTTTCCGACTGGTGGGATTCGTCGCCGTGTTCACTTAGTTCGACGCTGATGAAACGGTTCACGCCGACCTCTCCTGCCGCGCGGAGGTGCTGGTCCAATTTTCCAGCGGGGGCGGTGAGGGCAGCGGCGTGGTCAGCGGCTCGTACGCCGGTTGTCCCAGCCCGAGGATTTCGTACATCAGCCGCCGCATCCGTCGATTGAAGCCACCCGGTTCCGAGGTGATACGGGAGGCGATGACGGAGTACTCCTCCCTGCGGTATTCGGCTGCCGCGTAGTCGAGTTGGCCGACCAGCGGGTGGGTGGGGGAGAGGGTCGGCGCCGTAAGGGCGAGCGCGGCGGCCGGAGACGCGGGATTGATCTCTTCCTCCGGCGAGCCGCTCAGCAGGATCGGGGCTCCGGTGAGCGTTCCGTACAGTGTGACGGACCCGTGGTCTCCGAGGATCAGGTCCGCCGCGACGAGTACGCTCCGCCAGTCGGCCTCCGGCGGTACGACCGCGATCCCCTGCCGGCTGCACTGCGCCAGCCACGCGTGAACCTGCCAAGGCCCATGTCCCGACCACACGTTGGGGTGGACGAGTACGGCGGTACGGTACCGGTCGGCCGGCAGCTCATTGATCAGCCGTGGAAGCAGCGTCTCGATCCGTCCGAAGGACGAGCGCGGCCCCCAAGTCGAAGCGAGGACGACCAGTTCCTGCCCATCCGTGAGCCCGAGCGCCCGGCGGTATGCGCTTCGTAGCGGCAGGCTCGCCCGGATGCGGTCATGAGCCGGATCGCCGATCACACGCGCGACCGGCAGGGCCTCCGGGCAGGACCGTGCCAGTTCCCGCAGCTCGTCGTCGTGCGGTACGACGAGGGCCGCGGGAAGCGTCTTGCCATCCGGCATGATGTCTTTCCTGCGCAGCCCCGCGACACCTGCCTCCGCCGGCCCGGCTCCGGCGATGCGTTTCAGGTAATTGGCGCCGTGCGGTAGCGCGATGAGGGGAGCTTGTACGTCTCCGACTCCTTGCGGACCGGCAGCCAGCGCCAGGTCGAATCTCACACGTTTGGCCTCCTCCCACGGCAGCACCGCGCTTCCCAAGTTTTCAAGGAAGCGAGGTACTTCGTCGCCGAAGACATGCGGTGGCACCGTGAAGACCACCTGCACCCGGAAGTCGGCCTCCAACAGCGACAGGACATCGAGGAGCCGCTTCGCGTAGGTGAGGGTATGAGCAATGGCCAGCACCCTTTTGCGCCCCACGAGCGTCAGCCACTGACGTGATTCTGCGAATGGTTGTTGCCCAGTCGTATTCGACGTGCCTAACGCAGACATGGTGTCCCCCGTGACTCTCTGCGGATTCTCTTCCGCCGGGGGCTATTTCCGTCCGTGGGGACGGAACACCTGCCGGATCCTTGCAGAAACCTTGAAGAGCCCTGACAGGCCGTGTCACCTGGGGAGTCGCGATGAGGCTCAAGGTTCGGCACATCGGAGGCGCGCCGTGGCCAGGAGGTGCTGAACCGACGGATCTGTGGGGTGGACTGCGCGGATGCCTTCCTGCTCCGTCGACCTCACGGAGCAGGAAGGCACGAGGGAAGGTCACCCCATCGAGGAGCACATGTGGCAGAGCGGGACTCAGCTACTGCGCAGGCCGCGTGGGAACAAGCGGAGGCGGCCGTCAGCAGAGGCAGCCCGATCCGTGGGGGCGGGGGTCGTGCCAGGCGTGGCGGCGGGTGGTTTCCCGGGAGACCAGGGTGGGGGCCGTCGGGTTGGGGGCGGGGTCGCTGTCCTTCGCGGGGGTGGCGGTGAAGGGGGCCAGGAGCGCGGGGACCGTGTGCGGTGTGCCCGCCGTCACCACCGTCCGTACGGCCGCCGCCGCGGTGATGTCGCGGAGCGGGTCGCCCTCGACGAAGACCAGGTCGGCGAGCATGCCGGGGGCGAGTGCGCCGAGCTGGGAGGAGACGCCCATGCGCCGCGCCGGGTTGGCCGTGGCGGTGCGGAGGGCCTCGTGGGGGGTGAAGCCGCCCTGGACCAGGGCGCGCAGATTCTGGTGGAGGGAGAGGGCCGGGTCGTCGAGCGGGGCGTCCGAACCGGCGATGACGGTGCCGCCCGCGCGGTGGATACGCAGGAGCATGTCCACGCCGCCCGCCAGCAGGGCCCGGTTCAGTTCGGCGCTCGGGCCGCCCGCCGCGTCGGCCTTGGCCACCAGGGCCGTGTAGTCCCACGGCGGCAGGAGCCGCCGGGTGCGTTCGTCGGTGACGAGTGAGCGGTCGTCGGCGAGCAGGACGGAGGAGTTGAGGAGCGTGGAGGTGACGGGCATCCCGGCGGCGGTCAGTACGGCGACGGCGTCCTGGTACGCCCGGCCCAGCCGGGTCTGGGTCTGCGAGTAGCCGACGCGGTTGCCGCCGCCCGTGTGCTCCATGGCGTCCATGCCGTAGCCCGCCTGCGGGTAGGCGTAGTGCGAGGTGACCGGCAGACCGCGCTCGTGGGCCTGCCGGGTGACGGCTCGCTCCAGCGGCGCGGGCAGCCGGATATAGGTCTTGACGAGATCGTAGGAGAGCCCCGTGACCCGGGCCATCTCCAGCCGGAGCTGCTCGGTGCCGACGACGGGCCGTACGTTGTTGTAGAAGACCCGGGCCCCGTCCAGGGCCTCCCCCGTACCGAAGAAACGGGGACCGACGCGCGCGCCCGACGCGATGGCCTCCCTCGTCTCCACCATCTGATAGGCGGGGTCGGCCGGTGACAGCACGGTGGTGATGCCGTACGAGAGCAGCAGGCGCCCGGTGCGGTCGCCCCACTGCCGGCCGCGCATGTGCCAGTGCACATGCGAGTCGATCAGACCCGGCATCGCGGTCAGGCCCGAGAGGTCCACGATCTCGTCGCCGCGGCCCCGGCCCGCCGGGCGGATCTCGGCGATCCGGTCGCCCCTGACGACGATGTCGACCCGCTCGCGCAGCCGGTCACCGCGGCCGTCCCAGAGGGCCCCCGCCCGCAGCACCACCGTGCGGGTGCCGGCGGGACGGCGGTAGGTGAGCGGTACGGATACGGTCCGCGGGGTGCCGCCGGAGACCGGGACGGACCGCAGCGTGCCGTTGCTCAGATAGTGGAGCCGGCCGCGCGCGTCCACCGAGAGCGAGTCGGTGACCTCCGTGGTGATCTGCTCGGGCGCGCCGGTGATCCTTCCCGTGGTGTCGACGGCCACCCGCCAGGCCGTGCTCTCCATGGTGAGGACGAAGTGCCGTCCGTCGGGGGTCCACACGGGCCCGTCGTCGCCCCGGGTTGCGATCGACCGGTGGGGCGCCACGGGCTCCGAACGGGTCGTACCGGTGGTGAGGTCCACGGAGAGGATCTCGCTGAGTCCGGCCCGGTTGCGGCGGGAGTACGGCTTGTTCGCGGCGATGGCGAGCCGGGTGCCGTCCGGGGACCAGGTGGGTCGGCCGGGCTGGAAGACGACGGGCAGCACCTGCCGTACGGTCCCTGTGGCCAGCTCCAGCACCCAGGTGCCGCCGTTCTCGTCCTGGTAGGCGATCCTCGTACCGTCGGGGGACCAGCGGGGGGTGAGCTGCGCGCCCGCCAGCCGGGTCAGCCGTACCGGCTCGCCTCCGGAGAGATCCTGGCGCCACAGGGCGGCGGTGCCCGAACGGTCGCTCGCGTAGACGACGGCCGTCCCGTCGGGCGACCAGTCCGGGTCGGAGTTGAAGAAGCCGTCGTCCACCAGCTTGACGGGGGAGCCGGTGGCCGCGCCGGTCCTCGTCGCCGCCACCCAGAGCGCGTTCAGCGCGCGGAAGACGATCCGCTTCCCGTCGGGGGAGACGACCGGACTCGCGATTCCCTTGACCCGCTGGGGAGTTGTCGACGTGAAGTCTCTGACCCGGTGCTGCCAGGGCGGCCGGGAGAGGGTGACCGTCGCGGTGAAGTCCACCGTACGAGGGGTGCCGCCCGTACGAGGGGTGCCGCCGCCGCTCAGCCGCAGCCGCTGTATCCGCCCGTTCGCGGTGTAGAGCACTTCGTCGGCCGAGATCCAGGAGGTGCGCAGGGCATGGACGTCGGCGCCGGTCACGACGGCCCGGCCGTCGACCATCAGCTCGGCGCGCGGGCCCGCGATCTGTACGTAACTCAGCCGCCGGCCGTCCGGGCTGAGCGCCGGGCCGTAGATCTTGGCGTCGCCGCTCGCGGTGACCAGCCGGGTGCGTGCCCCGGTCGCGAGGTCCACGGAGTCGACGGCCGTGTCGTTGACCGTGCAGACGACCCGGGTGCCGTCGGACGACCAGGCGGGGGTTCCCTCCTCGTCGTCGCCGGAGGTGAGCCGGGTCAGGGCGCCGGTGGCCGGGTCGAGCAGCCACAGGTCGTTGCTGCCCGACCGGTCGGAGGCGAAGACGATACGGCCGCCGTCGGGCGAGTACCGCGGCTCGCGGTTGTCGTAGGCGTCGTCGGTGAGCCGGGTGAGCCCGGTGCCGTCGGGCCGTACGGACCAGAGCTGGTAGCTCCCGTCGCGGAAGGAGTGGAAGACGATGGCGCGCCCGTCCGGGGCCCAGTGCGGCTGGGTGGCGTCCTGGAGTTCGCCGGTGAGCCGGACGGCCTCGCCGCCGTCGACGGGCACCACCCAGATCGCGCTGACGAGGTCGATGGCGAGACGGGTGCCGTCGGGGGAGAGCGCGGCGGCCATGTTCGTGCCCTCGAAGAGGGTGAGCGTACGGGCCGCCGGGCCGTCCCCGTCCCCCGCCCGGTCGCCGTCGCCGTCCCGGTGCGGGCCCGGGGCCGCCGCGGTCGCCCGGCCCGTGCCCGCGCCCGTGGCGGCCAGCGCTCCGGCGGCCAGGACACCGCCT
This sequence comes from Streptomyces sp. NPDC055025, assembly GCF_053608565.1. Classification (NCBI taxonomy): domain Bacteria; kingdom Bacillati; phylum Actinomycetota; class Actinomycetes; order Kitasatosporales; family Streptomycetaceae; genus Streptomyces; species Streptomyces sp. NPDC055025. The sequence continues at coordinate 39,405 of NZ_JBSGVS010000059.1, read as the reverse complement.
CCCACCAGGACGCGGCGCCTGCTCGGGCGCGCGGAGGCGGGACGGCCGGCGGGCGGGGAGCCGTCCGCCGCGGTGTCCGCCCCTGTGTCTGCCCCGGCGTTTGCCACGGTCTCCGCGTCGGTGTCCGGGCCGCTGTTCGGGCCGCTGTCCGGGCCGGTGTTCGGGCTGATGTCGTCCATGACGTCCTTCGGATTCCTCTCGGGGAACAGGGCTTGCGCATAGGGCCTCTCGTTTGGATCTTGCTGGGCTCGCGTGCCCTGGCACCGCGCCTCGCCGCGTTGTCGTCGGTCGCCTACGCTCCGCGTGGGCTCCCTCCTCCGCCTTGCGATCCACGGCACCAGACCCCGCTCCCTGATCCAGCCAGATCCAAACGAAAGACCCTACGGGCACACGGCGTGCAGGAAGCGCGTCAGCCGGACGACGCCTTCCTCGATCGTGTCCGGGTCCAGATAGCTGCACGCGAGGCGGAGTTGACGGTCCCCGCCGTCGCCCAGATAGAAGTGCGACATCGGCGTCCACAGCACACCGAACTCCCGGGCCGACCGTTCGAGCAGCCGCTCGTCCGCCGCGACGGGCAGCCGTACCCGTACGAAGAAGCCGCCCCGCGGGCGGTTCCAGGACACCCCGGCGGGCGCGCCCGTGCCCGGACCGAGCCCGCGGTCCAGCGCGTCCAGCAGCAGGCGCAGATTCCGCTGGTACAGCTCCGCCTTGGCGCGGACGACCGAGGCCAGCGATCCGCCGTGCTCCAGCAGGATGCCGCCGATGACGGCCTGCGAGAGGGGCGAGGTGTTGACGGTCACCATGCTCTTGAGCGTGGCGAGTTCGTCGGCGAGCAGTCCCGTACGGCCCGAGGCGTCGCGTACGGGCTGGTCGGCGACGACGTATCCGACCCGGGCCCCCGGCATGCACACCTTGGCGAACGTGCCGAGATGGACGACCCGTTCGCCGCCGGGCAGCGCCTTGAGCGGAGGCAGCGCGCCCGGCTGCTCCGCCGTGAACGCGTAGGCGTTGTCCTCCAGTACGAGGAAGTCCTCCCGCTCGGCGACGGCGAGCAGCCGGTGGCGGGCCTCCAGACTCATGAAGCCGCCGGACGGGTTGGAGAAGTCGGGCGCGGCGTACAGCGCCCGGATACGGCGTCCCGCGCGCCGGGCGGCCCGGCACACCTCGTCCAATTGGGCGAAGTCGATCCCGCCCTCGGTGCCGCCGGTGCCGCCGCCAGCGCCGCCGGTGCCGCCGGTGTCCTCCTCCGTGTCGTCGACCGGCACCAGGTCCACCCCGAGCACCGAGGCCGCCCCGGAGAGTCCGACGAAGCAGGGGTTGACGACCGCGACGAGATCCGCCGGCGACGCGACGAGCGCCCGGAGCGCCAGCAGCATCGCCTCCTGGCAGCCGACCGTGATGACCAGGGACTCCGGCGGTACGTCGATGCCCTGGTCGGTACGGAGGGCGTCGGCCACCAGCGCGTTGATCAGACCCCGGCTCGGCCCGTACTGGTAGAGCAGCCGCTCGGCCTGCTCACGCCCCAGCCCCCGCTCCTCCTCCAGATGGCGCAGATAGCGGGCGGTGTGGCGGGCGGTGTCGATCTCGGCGAAGAAGCTGGTGTGCGGGGCGCCCGGGGCGAAGGAGATCGCGTCGGGGAAGCGGCCCATCACCTCGTTGAGGAAGTTGATCGACCCCATGGCGGGGGAACCGAGCGAGCCGTGCAGGGCGTCACGGCGCAGTACGGCTCCCGATCCCGCTCCGGCTTCGGTCGTGGGCTGGGTCCCGTTCGCCTTCGCCTTCGCGTTCGCGGTACCGGTACCGGTCCGGATGGTCACCGTACGGCCTCCTTCGCGGCCGACGGTCCCGTCGTGAACCGGCCCACCTTGTCGAGCACGTCCTCCCCGTACAGCCGCTGCGCCTGCGCGAGCGAGAACTCCGCCATATACGAACGGAACGCGTCGACGGGCTCCTCCGAGAGACGCAGCATCCGCCGGTTGGCGAGCACGGCGGGCGCCGCCAGCCGCGCCACCGCCTCCTCCACCGCGCGGTCCATCGCCCTGGGGTCGACGACCTCGTCCACCAGCAGCCGCGCGTCCGGCTCATGGGCCCAGATCTTCCGGCCGCCGAGCACCAGCTGACGGGCGACCCGGCCACCGGTCAGCCGGCCCAGCCGGAAGTTCGCCGCGCCCGGCACGATGCCCTCCTGGGCCGCGGGCAGACTGAGATACGAGTCGGCGGCGGCGATCACCTTGTCCATCACCAGCAGCAGCTGGGCCCCGCCGCCGATCGCGAAGGTGTCGACCGCCGCGATCCAGGGCTTCTCCGTGCCATGGGCCGGGAAGGTGTCGGGCCGCCCCTCGGTCGAGAGGCCCCGGTACATCTTGCTGATGCAGCCCAGCTCGCGCTGGAGCAGGAAACCGGTGAACGAGATACGGCCGTGGTGGAGATCGGCGAGATTGACGCCCGCGCTGAAGATCCGGCGGTCCCGGTAGCGCGGATGGGTCATGGGCCCGCCGCGCAGCACCCCCACCCGGATGCCGTCGTCCAGGAGCACGAGGTCGACGGCGATCTCGAACTGGGCGATCAGCTCATTGTCCTCGGCGTTGAGACAGGACTCGTTGTGGAAGGTCACATGGCCCGCGTCACCGCGCCGCTCCACGGTGACCTTGCCCAGTTCGGCCCGGCCGGTGGCGCGGAAGTCCGGCAGCAGTCCGCGTGCCCGGGGGGTCGGGTCGCGCAGGACGTCGACGAGATGCCCGCCCGCTTCCGGCAGCCGCAGGATCTCCCGGAAGAAGATGCCCTGGTCGATCTCCCGGCCTTCCTTCTCCGCCTGGGTGTGGCGCAGTTCCTCGTCCAGCTCGGCGCGGGTGGGCACCAGACCGGGGAACGCCTCGGCCGCCGCCCCGGCCAGCTCGGTGAGCCCGAGCCTGCCGGTACGTCCCGCCGTCAGCCGGTCGTAGACCGCGGCGGCATGCGTACGGAGGAAGGAGGCGCGCAGTCCACGGCAGACGCGGTGGATCGCGGCGGCCCGGCCCTGCTCCTCCTCGGAGCGTCCGGAGCGCGACGGGAGGGCGGCGAGCGGCGCCTCGCGGGTACGGATCTCCACGGCCAGGGCCTGGGCGGCGGCGGTGAGGCCGTCGCCGCTCACCGGGCCCCCGTCCCGACCGGGTCACGGCGGCGCAGGCTGCGGTCGCAGGCGGCCAGATGCGCGCCCAGCGCCTCCTCGTAGCTGAGGGTGGCGTCGAACAGCAGCCTGCGCCGGATCGACCATTCGCGTCCGGGCACGGCCGACAGCTCCTCGGACACCGCCGCCGCACGCTCCAGGGCCTCCTGGGGATCCGTCACCGTCTCGTCCACCAGATCCAGTCCGGCCGCCAGCTCCGCGTCCAGCCAGGGGCGCCGCAGCAGCAGCCGCCGGGCCCTGGCCGTACCGATCTGCCGGGCCAGCCGGTGTACGGCGGTGCCCGGCCAGGCGCCGTCCTCGCCGCCCGCGAGCCGCAGCCGTACGGTGCCGTCGGCGATCCGGTGGTCGGCGATGAGCAGGGTCTCCAGCGCGGGTCCCGTGCAGACGCCCGTCACCAGGGCCAGCGTGGGGCGGTCGGCCGTCTCCAGCCGTCGCAGCGCGCGCTCCCAGGTGTTGACGAGATGGATACCCGTACCGACGGGCGAGCCGCCCGCGGAGCCGCCCGCGACAGGCGAGCCGCCCGCGACGGCCGCGGCTTCCGCCCGCTCGCCGGAGCCGGCCGTACCCGACCGCTCGCCGGAGTCCGTACCGTCCCCCCGTTCACCCGGGCCGTCGCCGCCGGTGCCGTCGCCGCCGCCCGTGCCGCCGCCCAGCAGGAGCAGCACCACTCCGCCGTCGGCGCCCTCCGCCTCCTCGGCCACGGCCTTCACCCTGGCCACCAGTCCGGGAGTCAGCTCCTCGTCCCCGCCGACCGTCAGGACCGCGGCGGCCCGGTCGCGTATGCCGGACACAGTCATGGTTCCTTCATCCTTCGCGTAAGGGGTCACCACTGGACCAACGCCGTCTCGATCGTGGAGCCGGGGCCCATCGTCATCAGTACGCCGTAGTCACCGCGGCGCACCCGGCCCTCCTCCATCAGCCGCTCGTAGGAGAAGAGAAAGGATCCGCTCGACAGATTCCCGTAGTCGCGCAGCACCCCGGTGGTGTGGCGCACGGCGTGGGGGCTCAGTCCCAGATTGACCTTGACCGAGTCGATGACCTTCTTGCCGCCCGAGTGCACCAGCCAGTGGGCGATGTCGGGGCGCCTCAGACCGGTGCCGGCGAGCAGCCGGCCGACCACCTCCTCGGCGTGCGCGCCGACGACATAGGGGACATCGCGGTCCAGGAAGAAGCTGAACTTGCCGTGCGTGTCGTCCCAGTCGTAGCGCATCGCCTCCACCGCGTCGGGGATGATCCGGCTGGCGAACCTCAGCAGCGTGCCCGTCGGCGGGGCGTCCTCCTCGGGAGGATCCACGGCCGCCGGGTCGGTGACCATCGCGATCGCCGCGGCGCCGTCCCCGAAGAGGCTGTTGACGACGGCGGTGCGCATGGTGCCGTCGAAGACGTACGCGGCGGAGCAGACCTCCGCGCAGACCATGACCGCCGCCTGCCCGGGGTTGGCCGCCGACCAGGACGCGACGGCGTTGAGCGCGTTGAGCCCGGCGTTGCAGCCCATGCCCACGACATCGAGCCTGCTCGCCGAGACCGGCAGCCCCAACTCCCTGATCAGCAGGGCCGAGAAGCCCGGGGTGAGCAGTCCTGTGGTGGTCACACAGCACAGATAGCCCACGTCGGCGAGGCAGAGGCCGGCCCGTTTGAGTGCTGTCTCCAGCGCGTGGGCGGCGATCCGTACCCCCTGCTCCTTGTGCTTGGCGAGCAGTTCGCCCTGGGTCTCGGTCGCGCGGGTGCCGTCCGCGAGTTCGGGCGGCAGCGTCAGATAGCGCCGTTCTATCGCGCTGTTGAGGAAGACGGACCGGATGCGGGGGTCCTCGATCCGGAAGAGTTCCAGCATCTCCCGCTGGGTGTACGAGTTGGCGGGGGTGGCGGTGCCGAAGCCGACGACGGCGGGCCGGGGCCCGGCGTTCGCCGTACTGAGCCGCGCGCCTTCCGCCGCTGTGGGCGAAGCGCCCGTCGCCGCCGTACGCGTGGTGTCCGCCGCCGCGCGTGCGGTACCCGTCGTCACGCCCCCACCCCCAGCTCGTTGGTGGCCAGTTCGATCTGTTCGGCGGTGTGCAGGGCGGAGACGGCCATCCTGATCAGACCGCTGCCCTTCGCCACGGTGGGGAAGAACGCCGGGGTCACGATGATGCCCGCCTTGCGCAGCCGCCCCGCCGCCAGCAGCGCGTCCTCCTCGTTCTCGAAGAACGCCCCGCGGATGGGGGAGCGGGTGCCCGCGTTGAACAGTGCGCCGCCGGTGCGGGAGTCGAAGAGTTCCGTGTTGCGCCACAGGTCCCGCTGGAGCCGCGCGACCGTACCGTCGAGATGCAGCTCCGCCGAGACCCGGCAGGCGCTGACGACGGGCAGGGCGATGGGGCCGCCGAAGATCAGCGGATTGCCGAACTTGCGGAGCTGTACGGAGTCCTCCTCGCTGTTCAGCACCACGAAGCCGCCGTTGCTCCCGCCGAAGGCCTTGGCGAGGGAGCCGACGAGCACCACCGACCCGGGCAGTCCGCCCGGCAGGCCGCGGAACTCCTCGTACGCGAAGCCCGCCCCGCGCGCCCCCGTGATCGACACCCCGTGCGCGTCGTCCACGTAGAGATATCCCCCGGCCGCCGCGCACAGGTCGTACAGCCCGCGTACGTCGATCAGACCGCCCATGGATCCGACGCCGTCGACGAGGACGACCGGGGTGCGCCCGGCCTCCTGGACCGCCGCCAGCCCGGCCGCCAGCTCGTCCGGCCGCTCGCAGTCGAAGCGGTCGACGGTGCCGATCTGTTCGAGTACCCCGCGCAGCACCTGGAGGGAGGCGTGCGCGGTCCGCTCGATGAGGAACGCGGCGCCGTTCCCCGCGATCGGGTAGCTGGGCAGCACACCGCTGCCCAGCAGCGGCAGTACGCCGAGATGGACGCTGCCGACGGCGGTGAAACAGGTGGCGTGGCGGTCGCCGTAGATGGCGCCGAGCAGGCTTTCCAGGGCCTCCAGATCCTCGTAACGCATCCGGGTGCGCGACGAGGAGAACTGCACCCCGACCCGGCGGAGCGTGGTGACGGCGGCCTCCACCAGCGCCGGGTGGGTGTCGAGGCCGAGATAGGAGCAGGAGATGAACTCGACCGCGCGCGAGCCGTCGGCGAGGATCACCTCCTTGCCCTCCCGGGCGGCGAAGACATGGCTGGTCAGATCGGCGGCGATGGCCCGGGTCAGCGCGTCCGACGTCTTGTCGACGCGCGTTGATACCCAGTTGCTTCGTTCGGTCGTACGCGGCATCGGATATCTCCAGTGGTATCTGGGGATGTTGCTGAGGGCGTCACGCCACCCGGTCCGCGCGGTCGCTCCGTCGCGTCCGCCGCGGTGGTCCGACGGCGTATCCGTCGGCCGACGGCGGTCAGCCGGCGGACCGCTCCACGAAGAACGGTGTCTTGCCTCGTGCGGTGTGGTGGAACGCCGAGCCGTCGACCCGCTCCAGCGTCAGACCGCGGTAGGAGGGCGCGGTGAAGACCCTCCCCATGTGGTACGCGCCGTGCAGGGCGGCGACGGCGTCCTCGGCCGTGACCCCCGCCGGCGTACGGTCGGAGAGCAGCAGCCTGATCGAGAAGCCGGGATCGTGCTGGACCACCTGGAACTGGCAGTCGGCGGGGTCGGTGATACCCAGCGTCCCGAGCCGTTCCATCACGAGGTCACGGGAGATGGTGGTGCTGTCCACGTTCATGGACTGGCCGACGCGTCCCGTGAGGGTCAGCTGCCGGGCGGCGCTGCCGCACAGGCAGGGCGCGGTCTCGATGAATCCCTCGTCACCGACCTGGTAGCGCAGCAACGGCATCCCGGAGTCGGTGAGCGTCGTGACGACGACCTCGCCGACGCGCCCGTCCGGCTGGATCCGCTCGGCGTCCGTGTCGATGACCTCGACGACGAGGACGTCCTCGTGGAGATGGTGGGTCGAGCCGCTCTGATAGGCGCACTGGTAGCCGATGGGGCCGGTCTCGCTGGTGGAGTAGGAGAACGAGCGGACCGTCAGATCGGGCCGGATCTCGTCCAGCCGGCGCTCCCTGCTCTCCCCGAGGATCTCCCCTATGTAGAGGAAGTTGGTGACACAGCGCAGGAGTTCACGGGTGTGGTCGCCGGTCAGGAGCTGGGTGCCCGCGGAGGGTGAGCAGATGACGGTGTCGACCCGGTGGTCGCGCAGCACCTCGGGCGTCTCGGCGGAGGCGAGGGCGCTGCTGCCCATCGGGAAGGCCATCGCGGGCAGCAGCTCGGTGACCTCCTGCGCGAAGCCGAACGCGCCGTTCAGCTCGGCGGGATAGAGGAAGTTGGCGACGCGCCGGGGACGCGGCCTGAGCGCGGCGCGTACACCGCGGGCGCCGAGATAGGAGACACGTCGGCTGAACTGCCAGGAGTGGTAGATCATCTTGCGGAGTCCGGACGTCCCGCTGGAGCGCAGGACGAGCCCGGCGGAGGCGTCACCGAGGACGAGGTTCTCCGAGGCGGGCGGACAGGTCTCCTGGAGAGCGGCGGGGGAGAACAGCGGCAGCTTGAGCAGATCGCGGGCCACCCGGAGATCGAGCGCTCCCGGCCAGCTCGCGGCCACCCGCGGATTCTCCCGGAGGGCGTTCACGGTCACCGCGAGATTGCGCTGCTGGATTTCTTCGAGCCGGGCCCGTGACAGTGTGTCGAGATTCTCGGCCAGCTCGATTCCGGACGGTCCCCAGGACGGGCCGCCGGGGGGCATGTCAGGGAATCTCGGTGATGGATCGGTCTCCCGCAGCATATTCTCCCCCGCGCGATCGGTTGTTTCGGAAAAAGCCGCCCCGGGTCAGGGGCGGCTGTCGATTGCCGTGCGATATCCGGGCCAGTCCGGCGTGCGTCTGTCGTTGAAGGCCGCGACGCCCTCGGCCCAGTCGGCCGAGAGCGCGACGGTGTGCCAGGCGGCGTCCTCGGCGTCGAGGCCCGCCGCGAGGTCCTTGCCGTGTCCCAGCCGCAGGGCACGCTTGGCCGCCCGGAGCGCCACGGGTGAGTTGGCGGCGTAGGTACGGGCGAGGTCGAGCGCCGTGGCACGGACCTGGCCCGCGGGCGCCAGGAAGTCCACCAGCCCCAGGTCGTACGCCTCGGCGGCCGGCACCCGGCGTCCGCTGAAGACGAGATGCGCCGCGGTGGCCGCGCCCACCCGCCGGGGCAGCAGCTGGGTGCCGCCGCCGCCGGGAATGACCCCGACGGTGGTCTCGGGCAGCCCCACGGTCGCGCCGGGGTCCGCCACGATGACATCGCAGGAGAGCGCGATCTCGTAGCCGCCGCCCAGTGCGTAGCCCGCGACCGCGGCGACGACCGGCATCGGAAGCGCCAGTACACCCGCGTAGACCGCACGGCTGCCGGGGCGGGCGGCGGTCCGGTCCGCCTCGCTGTAGTCGCGGCGTTCCTTGAGGTCGGCGCCCACACAGAAGGCGCGTTCACTGCTGGAGGTGATCACGGTGACGCCGACGGACGGGTCGTCCGCGAGATCCGCGGTGGCGGCGGCCAGGGAGGCCCCCAGCTCGGCGGAGACCGCGTTCATCCGGTCGGGACGGTTCAGTACGAGCTCCGCCACTCGGCCACTGTCGAGCCGGTGAACGAGGATGTACTCTCCGTAGCGGAGCCCGGACATCAGCCCCAGCCCAGATCGTCGCCGGAGTTCGGATCGCCGGAGCTCGGACCGGCGGAGTCCAGATGGTCGGAACGGAGGCCCCACCCGAGAATTCCGGCCCGCGCGGAACCACTGGCGGAACCACTGGCGGAACGGTTCGCGGAATGACTCGCGGAATGACTCGCGGAATGACTGGTCACGCGCTGCACGATTTAATTCCCCCCTGAATCCATCAGTGCCTACGCATCATAAATGTGCCAGGTGGTGCGGGGCGCCTCCAGCGCGGCGACATGTCGCATCGCCGCCAGGCGGAAATATGTTGGGTGGAAAGTACATCCAATCGCCCAAATGGATATGATTCGGATTGTTCGGATGTGAGGTAGCGAGATGATGGAGCCACTGCAACCGGTCGACAGCTCCCCGTTTCCCGGCGACGACAGGATCACCGAGGCGTACGAATATGTTTGCGGTGCCGGGAATGCTTCCTTAACGGGACTCGCCGAGGCTCTCGGTGTCGGAGAGGCCGAGGCGGCACGGCTGGCCGACCGCCTCGCGGAGTTACGACTGCTCCGGCCGACCGACGACGGGACCTACGCACCTGGGTCACCGCGGATAGCCGGAGCCTGGCTCATCGCCCCTGCCGTACGGCAGCTGGAGGACCGTCAGCGCCGGATCATACGGCTGATGACGGAGCTGGACACGCTCACCAGGATCTATGAACAGAGTCCCGCGGAGCGGCGGAGCCGCCCGCAGATAGAGGTTCTGCCCGAGGTCGCGGCCGTACGGAAAGCGCTGACGGAGCTTTCCGCGGGAGCGCGGCAGGAAATCCTCACCTCACAGCCGGGCGGCGCGCGGCCGGCCGATGTACTGGACGAAGCGCTGGAGCGCACGGAATCGGTGCTGCGACGGGGAATCTCGATGCGCACGATCTATCAGCACACCGCTCAGTTCAGCAAGGTCACGGTCGACTATGTGAAACATGTGACGCCGCTCGGGGTCGATGTCCGTATGCTCAGCGACGCGCTGATGCGAATGATCGTATTCGACCGGGAAATCGCGGTCCTCCCGTTGCACGGCGATCAGGACGGAGCCGTGGTCGTCGGTGAGCTGAGCATCGTGGATTTCGTGGTCCACACGTTCGAACGGGCCTGGCCCGCGGCCCGTCCGTTTCCCGTCTCCTACGACCGGGGGCAGGTCAAGGGGACGTCCGTGGAAATCCAGCTCTCCATTTCGCGGTTGCTGGTCGAAGGCCTTGAGGACAAGGTGATCGCCCGCCGCATGGGTATGTCGCTGCGGACCTGTCAGCGCCATATATCGGAGATCATGTCGCGGATCGGCGCCCGTAACCGTATGCACGCCGGATATCTGCTGGGCCGGGTCATAGACGGCCGTGACCGAACGCCGTCGTGATGCCGGGATCCCTCGCGACGACGGAATCCCTCGCGACGACGGGATCTCCCGCGACGACGGGATCTCCCGCGGCGTCAGGACTTCCGCCCCTCTGGCCGCGGCAGGGCGCCCGCCGGTGTGATGGACCGGATGAGGGCGATACCGCCGACGAGCAGCACCACCCCGGCCAGCAGACCGACCGCCATTCCGGAGTGCGCGGGCCGGGGGAGCCAGGACAGCGAGCTGCTGACCGCGAGCCCCGCCGCCATGTTGCCGACGATCTCACCGACCGCCGTGACCACACTGACCAGGGCGAAGACATCGGTGAGCCGGTTCTGGGGCACGGTCTCGGCGGCCTCCACCTGGATCTTGGGAAAGGCCAGGGACTCCGCGATCGCGAAGAGCGTCAGTCCCGCGAGGACCAGCGGCAGACTGGTGGTGAACGACAGCACCAGCCCCGTACCGCCGGCCACCGCGACGGCCGGATACAGCGCGCCGCGCCCCAGCTTGGCGAAGAACGGCAGCAGGGCGAGCTGGATGGCGATGATGGCCAGCGGCTGATAGCTCAGGAACAGCGTGCGGTGCTCGGCCAGTTCGGGGTTGACCACCTCGTACAGCAGCACCATCGAGTAGAGGAAGCCCATCGCGAAGTAGATCGCGAAGGTGTAGCCGAGGACCACCGCCGCGGCCGGGTTCCTGAGGACCGCCAGCCGTCTGCGCATCCCTCCCGGACCCCGGGGCGGGAGCGCGAAGTCCAGCCCGCGGGCGAGCAGTCCGACCGTGAGTCCGACGCCCACCTCCACGGCGGCCAGCGCGAACAGCGCGGGCACACCCGTCCTGCCGATCGGACCGGCGGCGAGCGGGGCCAGCACATAGGCGGTGTTCAGCAGGATGAAGAAGATCTGGAACACCTGGGCACGGCGGTTCTCACCGGCCGCGCTCATCAGGAGCGAGCGCACCGCGGGGCGTGAGACGCCCACCCCGAGGCCGGCCAGCACCGCGAAGAGACAGAGGGCCGGGGCCGTGGTGCTGATCGCGACCGTGGCCACCCCGGCGGCCTTCAGCATGGACGCGATCGTCAGGATCCAGCCCGGATGGACCCGGCTGAACACGACCGGTGTGAGCACCGCGCCCACCAGCGCCGACCCGACATGGACGGAGAGCGCGAAGGAGAAGACGGACGGGACGATCCGGCCGCCGTGCAGCACCGTCACCGGAAGCAGTGTCAGGACGATCGCCAGACCGAGGTTGGAGAACAGGCTGAAGCCCAGGCCCGCTCCGACGGCGGGCGGATGCGAGACCGCCTCCGACGCGTCCGCCTCTGTCGTGGTCTTCGTCATGCTCACTGTCCTCGGCGGGTCACTTCGCGGGTCACGGCGGGCGCCGCGGTCCCGGACAGCAGCCGGCCGACCCAGGGGAAGAAGGCATCGGCGAGCTGGGACCTGGCGGGTTCGGGCATGGAGGAGAACTCGGCCATGGCGGTGCCCCATTCACCGAGTACGGGACCATCCTCGGTCAGCAGCCAGTCGACACAGAGATAACCGGCCTGGAGATCCGCCACGATCCGCTCCACATCGCCCAGTACGGCGGCGACATCGGGGTTGGCGCTCGCGTTCCCGCCCTGGGTGAGATTGGCGAGATAGGCACCCTCGGCCGGTCTGCGCAGCATGCTGGCGGCGAACTTCCCCTCGACCATCGCCACCCGCAGATCCCCGGTGTTGGGCAGATACTCCTGGACGATATAGCTCTGCCCCGTCTGGGAGACGATGTCGACCGCGGCGCGGAGCTGCTCGTGACTGTCCAGCTTGAGCACCCCGAAACCGATGCCCATCTCCCGCGCCTTGAGGATGTACGGGCCCTCGCCGATCTCCTTGCGGATGACGTCCAGACCCTTGCGCGCGTACCGGCCGAAGGGCAGCGCCACCGTGCGGGGCGTCCGGATCCCGAGCGTCGACGCCCGCGCCAGAATGGCCAGTTTGTCCCGCTCCAGGCACTCGGGCCCGAGGAGTGACCGGTTGAGCAGGACGGAGTCGCTGGCGTCGATCGTGCGGTAGATCCCCCGCAGGAAGTGCGTGGCCTGCGGGTCACCGCTGACGTCGTCGACGATGTACGCCTGGCGGGTCTCCAGCAGATCCACCCCCGCGTGCCACAGCCGCGGCCGGTCCGTGCTCGCGGGCACCAGTTCGTTGGCCGCGATGAACCGGAAGGCGAAGCCGTGCCGGGCGCAGGGTTCCGCCCAGCGCTCCGTCATCTGTGCGGTGATCTTGTCCACATACTCCGGCAGAAAGTCGTCGGGGTGGCAGATCCAGGTCACCAGGCGCTCGGTCGGCACGATCGCATACTCCTACGGGAGACCTCATGGACTGATCGCGGCGGCGGTACGCCCCCGCCGGGGACGCGGCACAGCGGCCCCTCACTCTCGCAGCAATCCCCGGGCGCGCTCCCGCCGTCAGGGGCTCGGATCTTCGCCTTGCGCCGATACGACAGGGGTGGGCCGGGGACAACTTCCGCCCCGGAACCGCGCGTTCCGCCCTTTGTTTCGCGTTTTACGAAAGCGCAGGTCAGGACCGGCGGGCGATATATCCGACGCGTCATCGTTCAACCCGTTTTCGATGACGTAGAGATCAAAAATATGAAACTTCTGAGTTTCATTACCCAATAAAGATGGTTGAGATGTGAACGTTTGCCCGGCTCTCGATCAATCGATGCATCGCGTCCTCGGACGCGCCGCGTGCGGACGGCTGTCGTCCGTACGCTCGAAAGTGAGGTCAGGCACTCGTGGACATACCAAGACCCACGCGGACGCGTCTGCGTCCGCTCGCCGCCGGCGTCGCGGGACTGGTGGCGCTGAGCGCGCTGTCGGTGCTCGGGGCTCCGGTCGCCGCCGCCGCGACGGACTCGGACTCCCCCGTGGTCCGGTCGGGCGACGGATGGACCGTTTCCCGGGCGGCCGGCGGATATGTCGTGTCCCTCGAACTGGACACTCCGCTCCCCGTCAAGGGTGACGCGCCCGAACTCGTCGCGGACGGAACGGACCTGGGTCCGGCCGCGGAGTCCGCGGACGGGCACACCCTGACGGTCACGACCGCCGACGACTCGGTGGCCGCGGCCGAGGAGATCACCTGGCAGTGGTCCAGCGGCGGCGACAGCACCGCCACCGGACCCACCAGCCTGCTGTCGCCGTCGGCCCAGGCCAAGGCACAGAGGCTCACCGAGTCCAAGGCGCTCGTGGCGGACCCGGGGCCGGACACGTCGGCCGACGATCCCACCACCATCGGCAAGGGCTCGTACACGATCGCCGACTACGACTTCGGCGCGCAGTCGATCGCGCTCACCGATATCGGCGGTATCCGCGGTGAGTTCCAGGGGCGCGTCTATCTGCCGACCGACGGCAAGCCCCACCCGGTCGCGGTCTTCCTGCACGGCCGCCACAGCTCCTGCTACAACCTCACGACCCTGCGCGGCGCGAGCGGCTGGCCCTGTGCGCCCGGCACCGCGCCGATCCTCAGCTACGCCGGTTACGACGCCGCCGCCGAGGCGCTGGCGGCCGACGGTGTGACGGTGGTGTCGGTCTCGGCGAACGCCATCAACGCCAACGACAACCAGCTCTCGCCGGACAACGGCGCGGCCAGCCGCGGTCAGCTCGTCCTCGACACCCTGGCCATGCTGAAGAAGGCCAACGCGGGCGAGCCCGTCGTCCAGCACGACGCGGTGACCGACAAGGACGTCACGCTGGAGCAGGCGCTGACCGCGGGGAAGGCCACCTACCCCGGCGGCGAGGTGACCGCCGCCCAGCTCGTCGGCTCCATGGACTTCAGCTCGATCGGGCTGATGGGCCACTCACGCGGCGGCGAGGGCGTCGTCTCGGCGGGAGCCCTCAACGCGGCCCTGCCGGACCCGTGGCAGATCAAGTCCGTACTGCCCCTGGCGCCGGTCGACTTCACCCGCACCACGCTGCCGGACGTGATCACCACCACGCTGCTGCCGTACTGCGACGGCGATGTCTCCGACCAGCAGGGGCAGCACTTCTACGCCGACTCGCGGAGCGCGTTCTCCGACGATGTGCTGCGCTCCAACTTCTGGGTCATGGGCGCCGACCACAACTTCTTCAACTCGCAGTGGACACCGCCCTCCCCGGGCGGTTCCGACGACTGGTCGAACACCGCGGACCCGGTCTGCGGTACGAGCGCCGCGGCCCTGGCCTCCGGCAAGAACATCCGGATCACCGCCGACCAGCAGTACAAGCTGGGCGCCGCGTACATATCCGGGTTCTTCGAGGCGACGCTGCGCGGCCGGACCCAGTTCCGGGGCTACTTCGACGGCTCGCAGCTCACCCCGCCGTCGGTGGCCGCCTTCGCGGACGTCCGTACGGTGGCGCAGCAGCCGTCCTCGGCCCGCCGTGACATCACCTCGTTCAAGACCACCAGCCCGCTGACCGGCACCACCTCGACGGCCACGGCCGTGATCTGCGCCAGCAAGTCGGGGCGTACCGTTCCGCAGCCCTACCCGCTGTGCACCAACCCGGGCAGCACCCTCAGCAACCAGCAGGTGCCGCACTGGACTCCGGCCTCGTTCGCACCGAACGTACCGCTGAACGTGATGACGCATCTGACCTGGACGGCGACGACCGGCGCGCTCGGGGTGACCCTCCCGTCCGCCCAGCAGAACGTGTCGGGCTACGACGAGATGACCGTGCACATGTCGCCCGACGAGAGCGTCGTCACGGGCACCGACATGACGCTGGGCGTCACCGACTCCGCCGGGCACAGCTGGAGCAGCCCGGTCTCCGCCCTCAACCCCTGGGGCGTCACCAGGATGCCGGCCAGCGGGGCGACCCAGCTCGGCAAGATCGTCCTCCAGCAGGTGGCGGTCCCGACCGCGACCCTCGCCGGGGCCGGTCTCGATCTGAAGCACATCACCAAGGTCACCTTCACCGGTGCGGCCGGCGCCGACGCCACCGCGGCCGGCGGTGTCTATCTCTCGGATCTCGTCTTCGAGAACAAGAGCCTCGGCAAGCCGAGCCCGCAGGGCCGTCCCGCCGTCAACATCGCGTCGACCAGGACCGAGGAGGGCAACGGCCCGGGTGCCGCCCAGGCCGCGGTCTATCTGTCGCGGGCCGCCGCCACCCCGGTCTCCGCCTATGTCACGGTGGTCGGTTCGGCGACCGGCAAGGTCGGACTCGCCATGCAGAAGGTCACCTTCGCGCCGGGCACCACCTGCCAGGTGGTCGACATCCCGGCGTCGGGCGACACCGCCGCCGGGGCGACCCCCACCACCGCCTACAAGATCGGGGTCTCCAACTCCACCAACGCCGTCCTCGGCAGCGGGGACTTCGGCACCATCACGGTCCGCGAGGACGACGGACTGACCGGGACGGCCACCCCCGCGCCCGTGGTCGGTGTCCAGGGCGACGTCTGTGCCGAGTACACGGCCCTGTCCAAGCCGGGCGCGCTGAGCGTCGGTGACACCAGGCCCGAGCCGGGCGCCACGGTCACGGTCACCGGGAGCGGCTACCGCGACGGCGAGAGCGTGGCGTTCACGCTCGGTTCCGCCGTACTCGGCAGCGCGGTCGCCGCGGCCGACGGCACGGTGTCCTTCCAGGGCGCCGTCCCCGCGGACCAGCCCTACGGAAGCGCGAAGATCAGCGCGGTCGGCGCGGGCTCCGGCTATACGGCGACGGCGGGCGTGGAGGTCCTCGCGACCACCACGACGGCGCTCGCCCTCAGCCCGGCCGCACCGGGGATCAGCCAGGCGGTCACGCTGACGGCGAAGGTCACCGGCGCCGGATCCGACGGCGGTACGGTCACCTTCCGGGACGGCACCACCGTTCTCGGCACGGCCGCGGCCACCGGCGGCACGGCGTCCCTGCGGATTCCCGCCGGTTTCAAGGCCGGGACCCACACCTTCACCGCCACCTTCGGCGGTACCGCGTCGGCCGACACCTCGGCGTCGGACCCGGTGCAGCTCGTCCTGACCAAGGGCCGCAGCGCGATCGCCATGGCACTGACGGTCAAGTCGGTCGGCTACGGCCACGCGGTCTCGGGAGTCTTCTCGGTGGCCGGCGCGACCAACGGCTCGGTGAAGGTCTCGTACGGGACCGGCTCACTGACGGCGAAGGTCGGATCGTCCGGAGCGGGCACCTTCAAGCTGCCCGCGTCGCTCACCGTCGGCGCGCACACGGTGTCCGTGCAGTACCAGGGCACCGACTTCGTGGAGCCCAGCGGAATCGCCTCGCAGAAGCTCACGGTCGTCAAGCAGAAGACGGCGACCTCGCTGACGCTCTCCAAGACCAAGCTGGCGCGCGGCAAGTCCGAGTCGGTCAAGGTGTCGGTGAGCGGCCACAGCGCCGCGGCCTATCCGACCGGCACGATCACGGTGACCGCCAAGGCGGGCGGCAAGTCGACCACCACCAAGGTCTCTCTGACGGCCGCCAAGAAGGGCGTGATCAGCTTCACGGTCAAGCTGCCGAACGTGAAGGGCACGGCGACGGTCACGGCCGTCTACGCGGGGGACAAGAACTTCTCCTCCAGCACCTCGCCCAAGAAGCAGGTGAAGCTGACCTGAGCCGAGCGGACCGGCCCGGCCCGACGCCCGCCCCGACAGGGTCCGGCTGACGGCGTACGGGGCGAGCGGGACGAGTGGGGGGAGGTGCCGGCCGGCGCCTCCCCCGCTTCCGCGTCCATGCCCGGTGCCGGCCGGAGGGCTCCGGCGCCGGGCACTGTTGCCCACCCCCGTGGGGCAGCGGCGCCCAGCGCCCGTGGTGCCGGGCGCGGCCGCGGAACGGCCTCGACGTGCTGCGCCAGCGTCCTCGATCCTGCTCCCTGCGCCGCGCATAAGTCAACTAAAGTTGATTGCCCGGTGGACAGTTGACGGTGATTCACCGTCCGGAGCGCATGGTTCACCCGCTCACTCGCCACGATCGTTCAATTCTGTACGACGGCAAGATCCCCGCTGACGGCCGAAGAGTCCTATGATCCGGGCCATGGCCACCGATTCTCCACGCTCAAGGGCGTCGGCTCTTCGACCAGGCGAAGGGGAGGAGCCGACGGGCTCCCTGGACTTCGCGGCTCGCTTCCGGCGCGTGATCTCGGTGATCTACCCGAAGGACCTGGGCCGTCCCTGGCGCGACTCGGAGATCGCCGAGGGAACCGGCCTGAGCGGCACCTATATCGGGAATCTCCGCAAGGGCACCCAGAAACCCAGCCTGGAGAACGCGGTGAAGATCGCCACGTTCTTCGGTGTCCCGCTGAACTACTTCAGCGACTCCGCCACCGCCCAGGCCGTGGAGCGGGATCTGCGGAAGATAGAGGCGCTGCGGGACGCCCGGGTGGAGCGCATCGCGATGCGGGCGGCCGGGCTGCCCCCCGAGATGCAGGACGCCGCCCTCACGGTGGTGGAGCAGCTGCGCAAGGCGGTCGGACTGCCGGAGACCCCCGACGCCTCCGGGCCTCTCGACGCCTCCGGGCCTTCCGGGGGTTCCGAAGCCTCCGAGGCCCCGGAAGCGTGACCGAGTACCAGCAAACGCCGTTGGGGCACTGGCGGCCGGCTGATGGGAACGACGTGCGAGATCTTGGACGTACCCGCCGCCGGATGCGGGCCATGGTCAGACAGCTGGATCTGCCGGAGATGAGCACGGTGGAGGAACTCTGCGCGACGGTCGCGGAACGGGCGGGACGTCCCGTACGGCTGGTGCCGCGGCGGATGCGGCTGGGCGAGCCGTCGGGCTTCGTCGAACGCCGCGCGGACGCCGACGTGATCCATTTCGAGCAGGAGACCTCGGGGCTGCACCAGGCCCACATCATCTGCCATGAACTCGCGCATCTGCTGTGCGGGCATCTCGCCGAGCCCCCGGACCCGGACGAGAGCGCGGCCGAGGTCGAACTGCCCACCATCGACGCCGACATGATCCGGCTGGTGCTCGGCCGCTCCCACTACGACGGGGCGGCGGAGGAGGAGGCGGAGATCCTGGGGGCCGAGTTGACCCGTACCCTCGTACTGGCGCCCGGCGCCGGGACCACATCCCAACTGGCGCCCGCGCTGGAGCACCGTAAAGGGCAGCATGTCTGACATATCTGTCGTATCAGGATTATCCGTAGCCTCCATATGGCCCGCCGCCACCGGTGTATCCGGCCTGGCCGAGGCGTCGTTCGTGTCCGAGACACCGTTCAACGTCGTCTATCTCGGTATCGGCACGGCGGCCTGGGCCGTGGCCGGGCTGAAGCTACGGGCCTGGCGGCGGGACCCGTCCCCGGGGCTGCTCGTCGTCGCCCTGACGATCGCGGCCCCCGCGACCGCGTTCGTGGTGGCCGCCCCGGTGCTCTACCGGCTGATCGACCGGATCGCGCACCGCGGCAATCTGGCGACCCTGCTGGTCTATCTCGGCATCACCTGTTTCTCCGCGGGCGCCGTGGTGCTGGCCCGTATGTGGACACCCCCGAAGGAGCGCGCCGACGACCGGGTGTGGGACGCGGCGGGCACGGCCACCTGGCGCCAGGTGCGTACGCGGCTCGCGGTGTTCGCCGTGCTGGTGCCGGTGATGGCCGTCCTGTTCCTCACCGGGGGAGCCGGCGGCCCGGAGACCCCGCTCACCTTCGACACCACCTTCGCGACGATCCCGGAGATCGCGCTCTTCCTCGTCCTCTACCAGGCCCTGTTCGGCTTCGCCCTGCTCGACATCAGCCGGGTCTGTCTCGGACACGCCTCCCGGCTGCCGCACGGCCCGCTGCGCGAGGGCATCCGGCTGATCGCCATCGGCGGGCTCGTCGCCTGCGGCTATGTCGTGTGCAAACTGATCGCGATCGGGGCGGCCTTCGCGGAGACCGGCGGGGCGGAGTGGCTCAGCACGGCCCTCGGTCCCGTGTTCGCCGCGCTCGGGGCCGTGCTCATCACCGCCGGGTTCGCCGGGCCCGCCCTCGCCGCCTGGAGGCACCGGCGCCGCGACTACCAGGCGCTGCGTCCGCTGTGGGACCTGGCGTACCGGGCGGACGAGCGGCTCGCCCTGGAGGAGCCCGCGTCGCCCTGGACCGAGCGGCTGGCGTTCCGGGATCTGGAGTGGCGTACCGCCCGGCGCGGACTGGAGATCCGCGACGGGCAGCTGACGCTGCGCCCCTGGGTCGACCCGGTGGTGGTCACCGCCGCCACCGCCACGGCGGAACGGGCCGGGCTGGACGACGCCGACCGCGCGGCCCTCATCGTCGCCACCGCGCTGCGGTTCGCCGTCGACGCGCTGAACGCCGGGGCTCCGCCGCGTCCGCGCGAGGACCAGGTGCCCCTGCCGGGACTGGACGCGGAACCGGCCGAGGAGCGGGCCCATCTCGTACGGGTCGCCCGCCATCTGCACGCGCCCCTGACCGGCGAGGCGCTGGCCGTCGCCACCGCGGCCCGATGACGGCGGAGACGCGTGGCGCGCACCACGCCGACCCGGCCCACCCGGCCTACGCGCGGCTCGTCCTGGAGACGATGCCCGAGGAGTCCCGCCTCGGACTCACCCTGGGCTTCATCCGTACCTTCGGCATCCCGGAGATCGCCCGGGTGCTGTACGGCACGGGCCGGATGACCAGCGAACCGCGCGCCCGCGCCAAGGCGACCGGGGTCGCCATGTTCACCCTGATCGGACAGGGGCTGAACAGCCCGGAGGGGCGCGGGACCGTCGAGGCGCTGCGCCGGATCCACGACCGGCCGGACATCACGCCCGAGCTGATGCACTACGTCCTGGCCTGCTTCACCGTATGCCCGCTCCGGTTCATCGACACCCACGGGCGGCGGGCGGTCACGGACGCCGAGCGGGAGGCGGCGTACGGCTTCCACCGCGGCCTGTCGGACGCCCTGGGCCTGCCCGAGCCCCCGGGCGGCGGCCATCTGGACGGGGTGCGTCCGGACGGGGCGCGTCTGGACGGGGTGGAGGAGTGGATGCGCGGCTACGAGGCCGACCGCTTCGCCCCCACCGAGGAGGCCCGCGCGCTCTGGCGGTCCGCCAGCCGGGGCCTGCTGGCGGCGAGGCTCCCGGCCCCCCTGGCGGCGCTCGCCCCGGCGGTGGCCGCGTCCCTGCTGGACGCCCCGCTGGGCAGGGCCCTCCAGGTCCGGCGCCCGCCCGCACCGGTCCGCGCCCTGGTGATCCGCGCCCTGCGGTCCAGGGCGAGGGCCCGCGTCACCGGGGGCGGCGGGTGATCCCGGGCCCTGGGCGGGCGCGCTGCGGCCCAGGTGAGCCGCGCCTCAGATCGTCGCGGTGTCGATCACGAAGCGGTACCGGACATCGCTCTCCAGCACCCGCTCGTAGGCGTCGTTGATCTCGCTCGCCGCGATCAGCTCGATCTCCGCGCCCAGTCCGTGCTCGGCGCAGAAGTCCAGCATCTCCTGGGTCTCCCGGATTCCGCCGATGCCCGAGCCCGCGAGGGTCTTGCGTCCGCCGAGGAGGGAGAACAGGTTGAGCGAGACGGGCTCCTCGGGAGCGCCCACGTTCACCAGCGCGCCGTCCGTCCTGAGCAGGGAGAGGAACGCGTCGAACTGGAGCGGCGCGGAGACCGTGGAGAGGATGAGGTCGAAGGTGCCCCTCAGCTTCTCGAAGGTCGCCGCGTCACCGGTCGCGTAGTAGTGGTCCGCGCCCAGCCGCAGACCGTCGTCCTGCTTGCGCAGCGACTGGCTGAGCACGGTCACCTCCGCGCCGAGCGCGTGCGCGATCTTGACAGCCATGTGCCCGAGACCGCCCATACCGAGGACCGCGACCTTCTTGCCGGGACCGGCGTTCCAGTGCCGCAGCGGTGAGTACGTCGTGATGCCCGCGCAGAGCAGGGGCGCCGCGACATCGAGGGAGAGGCCGTCCGGGATGCGGAGGGTGAAGTTCTCGTCGACGACGATCTGGGAGGAGTAGCCGCCGTAGGTGGGCTCGCCGTTCTTGTCGCGCCCGTTGTACGTGACGACATTGCCGTTGAGGCAGTACTGCTCAAGCCCCGCCAGGCAGTTCTCGCACTCGCGGCAGGAGTCGACCATGCAGCCGACGCCCACGCGGTCGCCGACGGCGAACTTGGTGACGCCGGGGCCGGTCTCGGCGACGACACCGGCGATCTCGTGGCCCGGGACCATGGGGAAGATGCTCCTGCCCCAGCCGTCCCGGACCTGGTGGATGTCGGAGTGGCAGATCCCGGCGAACTTGATGTCGATCAGGACGTCGAATTCGCCCACCGGGCGGCGTTCGATGGTGGTGCGCTCCAGCGGAGCCTTGGCGGCGGGAGCGGCGTATGCGGCAACGGTGGTCATGCCTGGTTCTCCTGGAAAGTCTCGCGTGCCCGCAACCGTGTTGTCCGGGCACGCTCACCAGCCTGGACCGCGGGCTCCCGATTACCCAGGTCACCGCTTTACGTACGTCCAGTGTGCGTACTACTGGTGGGATCAGGCTGATACGCGTACGACCAGGAATACTGGAGGCATGGACGATCAGACGGTCCCCTCCCGGCCCCCCGCGACGGGGTCCCCCGCCCCCGTGGCGGGGTCCCTCGACCGGCGGGCGGAGCTGGCCGAATTCCTCCGCACCCGACGGGCCAGGCTCAAGCCGGAGGACGTGGGGCTGCCCGACATCGGCCGGCACCGGCGCGTACCGGGCCTGCGGCGCGAGGAGCTGGCCCAGCTCGCCGGGGTGTCCGTGGCGTACTACATCCGCCTTGAGCAGGGCAACGGGCGCAATGTGTCGAGCGAGGTGCTCGGCGCGATCGCCCGCGCCCTGCGGCTCACGGACGCCGAGCACGCCCATCTCGTCCATCTCGCGAGCCCCAAGCCCCAGAAGAAGCGGCAGGCGTCCATGCGGCCCCAGCACGTCCGGGGCGCCCTGTGCCAGCTCCTGGAGTCGATCGAGGGCGTCCCCGCCTATATCGGCGGCCGGCGCTCCGAGATCCTCGCCTGGAACCGGATGGCCGCCGCGCTCTTCGAGGACTGGGGAAAGCTGCCGGTCCGGGAGCGCAACTGGGCGCGGCTGGTCTTCCTCTCGCCCGCCTACCACGATCTGTTCGTGGACTGGGACACCAAGGCGACCGACATGGTCAGCTATCTGCGGCTGTACGCGGGCTGCCATCCGGACGACCCCGAGCTGTCGGCGCTGGTCGGGGAGCTGTCCGTGAAGAGCGAGGTGTTCCGGCGGCTGTGGGCCACGCACGACGTGAAGGAGAAGAGCCACGGCGTGAAGCGCATGCGGCACCCCCTGGTCGGCGAGCTGACGCTCTCGTACGAGGCCCTGAGCCTGCCGGACGACCCGGAGCAGTCCCTGGTCGTCTACCACGCCGAACCGGGCTCCCCCTCCGCCGAGACCCTGCGCCTCCTCGCGAGCTGGGGCCCCGCCCCCACCCACCCGGAACCCGCCACCCGCACCTGACCGCGCCGTATCCCCTCGCCCCCTTTTTCGCCCTGTCCGCTCGCCCCTTCCTCAGCGGGCGGCGGCGGCCAGGGAGAGGAGGAGGTGGGCCGACTCGGGGTGGAAGTAGTCCGAGTGGGCCCCCGCGACGGGGAGCGTGCTGCGGTAGAGGCGGCTGGCGTTCACATTGATGATCCTGGCCGGGGGATCGGGGAACTCGTACGGGTCGGTCGTGGGCCGCAGCAGTGTCGTGTGGATCGGGCCGGCCGCCTCGGTCGCGCCGCGGAAGCCCACGCCGTTCGCGCCCTTCTCGCCGATCCGGTGCCATCGGCCCAGCGCGCGGTCCCGTGGGGTGAACGTCAACGCGATGGGCGCGTTGAGCATGTTCCGCTCCAGGAGGGCCGAGAACGGCGGATGGGCGAAGGCGTCGGCCGGGACCGCCATCTGGAAGACCGTGAGACTGTCCACCGTCCACGGGTAGTTGTCGTCCTGCCAGGGCCAGGACAGTGTGTCCGGGCCGTCCAGCAGACGTTCGCTCGTCTCCATGACGGCGGTGGTGAGGACTCTGCCGCCGAAGGAGTGCCCGACACAGTGCAGATACTGCCCGTGGACGTTGCGCAGGATGTCCGGGCCGGGATCGGGCAGCGTACGGCGCTCGTTGAGATACCCCAGCAGCCCCGCGAGCACCCGCCCGGCCCGGCCCTCGCGTGATATGCGCTCGGCCCGGTCCCTGACGGTGCTGTAGCCGCCGGACGAGGGCCACCGTACGCAGATGTAGTGCGGCCGGAATCCGTCGAGTTCCGGATACCGCGCGGGCTGTCTCCCGTACAGCTCCGTGAGAAGTTCGAAGAGCCGCCCGGCGGATTTCCGGGACTTTTTCTTCGAGGTGCGCCAGCCGTGCACGTACACGAAGATGTCCGTCGCGCCCTCGTCCAGGTGAAGGCGCTCCTCCAGTACGGCGCCGATCTCGTCACGCGGGATTGCCGACTTTCCGTCGGGGGCGAGCAGATTCCCCTGTCCGTCCAGATCCAGCAGATCCACCAGGGGTCCGGCCGGCCTCGCCGGTCTCCCGGGCCTCGTATGTCTGACCCGTCCGGTCGGTCTCATCGATTCCCCGCCTTCACCGGAGCGGCATCCTCGGGAACGGCCGCTATGTGGTTGTCCATCCCGCGCAGGAGCGTGAACGCCAGTCCGAGCGGTGTCGCCTGTTCGTCGAGATAGCTCCGCGCGAGATCCCGCGCTATCGGGGCGACGCGGGTGCCCGGCCTGAAGAACGCCTCGAAGAACCGGCAGGCGTAATGGCTCGCGAACCTTCTGGGAATGTCGACCTGCGGTCCGACCAGGCAGCCGACCCCCAGATTCAGCAGCGCCAGCCCCAGCCCCTCGTGCAGCGCCGGTGCCGCTCGGCCGCCCGCGCAGACCATCATGAAGCAGAGCGGGCTGGCCATACGCTCGCTCCGTTCGCTGCGCCAGTACTCGAAATCGGAGGAGCGGATGGGTTCGTCGTCGGTGAGGACGACACGCGCCTCCGCCGGGCCGTTCGCCCCGAAGGTGAGCGCGCTGCCGTGCGCCGCGAAGAGCAGCACGTGCTCGTTCACCCCCGGATCGCAGAAGGCCTCGGCCACCTCGTCCTTGCGGGTGCGCAGCGCGATCTCGGAGTGCCGTTCCATCAGGCCCCGGACGTTGTCGATGACCGGCGGGGTGTCTCCGGCCTTCTGGATACGGGTGTCGAGGTGCAGCCCCGACAGCAGCGCGCCCCCCTCCTCGTTGATCACATGGTGGTATCCCTCGGCCCGCCCGATGCTGTGCTCGATCAGATGCGTATAGCCGAGAAACCCGCTGGGCTCCCACTTCGCGTCCGCGCCGTTGAGTCTCGTCGCCGGATCCGGTGGAAGGTAGAGCATTCCCCAGGGGATGAACACGTCCGCGGAGTGGACGGTGATGACCTGTTCGCCCTGTCGCAGGGCGTCCTTCAGGGATTCCCACAGTCTCTTCAGGCCGTCGTCGCCCTCGGTGAAGAGGAATTGCAGCAGCTTGTGGCCGGCCCTGGCCAGTTTGAGGCCGACGGGCCGCAGCAGTTCCTGGGCGAACGCGGCGCCGAAGGAGTCCACCGGAAGGCTGTCGTAGTAGTACTCCCTGCGGGTCTCCGGGATCCGGTACCGCACCACGTCGTCGAACCAGCAGGAGAGCGCGGTCTGCACCGCCACGGCGATCTCCGAGGGTTTACGGCGCATGATCCCCCGCCATTCGCCGTTCCCGTCGTAGGGGACGGCGTCGCCGTGCATACGCACGGTGAAGGAGTCGGGCGCGCTGGTGCGCTGTTCGAAGAACAGATGGATGGTCCGGTGGGCGACCCCGCCGTTGTGCCGCGGTACCTCGCGGTAATGGTCGAACCTGTCGAATTCGGTGGTGAAGGATATGTCCCGCGTCATCGTGAGGGTGCCAGGTCCTCCGTGTCGAGGGCGGGCAGTTCGGCCGTGAGTTCCTGGATCACGGCACCGTCGGCACGGCGCAGGACATCGATGAACAGCTTGACCGGTCCGGCGGAGGTGGGGGTGATACGGAAGTCACCCGGCGCGGTCCCCCGCGCGTCCGTGAGCCGCAGATGCATCAGCGAGGGGCTCACCTCGGCCGACGAGGCGTCCATGCGGACGGTGATGTCCAAGGGGCGTTCGTCCGTCGCGTCCGTGGCCGGATCGGGCTCCCAGGGCTCGTCGAGCGGCTGGAGGAGGAAGGTCAGGGTGATCGGGGCGCCGGGACGGGCGGGCAGCGCGCCGTCGGGGACCCGCAGTCGGGCCCGGTGCCCGCGTTTGCGCGGACGGTTGGCGCCGGGGGGACGGCGGGTGCCGGAGGGGGTGCCGCCGTCCGAGGGGGTGCCGGCGCCGGCGGAGCTGTCGGCGTCCGCCGGCTGTTCCGTGTCCTCCGGCGGGTCGGCGTCCGGGGGCTGTTCCGTACCGGAGGAGTGTTCCGTACCCGAGGGGTGTTCGGCGTCCGAGGGGTGTTCGCCGTCCGACGGCGCGGACTCGGCCGCCCCGGACGGCGACGGTCTCTTGGGCGGCGGCAACCGCGCGGGCTCCGGCACCGACGGGGCCGGGAGCAACTGCTCCATCCGCGACCAGTCCAGGACCCGCTCCGCGAGCGGCCCCCGGGAGAGGATCTCCGGAGCGGTGAGCTGGAGCAGCGCGCTCCAGGGGCTGAGCGGGCCCGAACGGTCGAGGGCGTACACCTGTCTGCCGGGCGAGGAGAACGCCCACAGGCGCGAGGCGGCGGCGACCCTGCCACCGGCGAGCGGAGAGTTCAGAAACAGGCCCGACCGTCTTGGCGCGCTGAGCATCGCGAGGTGCGGTTCACCGCCGAGCGCCACCGCGTCCGGGGCCGTGACCGGCAGGCCGCCGGCCGAGTTGCGCCAGGTGATGTCGAGGCAGCTCAGCCCGGAACGCCGGCGCCACTGCGGAAAACCGCCGGTGCCGCCGGCGGCCCTGCCCTGCCCGGTGGTCTGCTCGGCGGCGTCGGTACGGACGAGATCGACCATGAGGGTGACGGATTCCGCCAGGGAACGGCTCAGTTCACCGACCACTTCGCTCAAGGGCACGGTCGCCCCCGGTGAGAGGGTCAGCAGCAGATCGAGCCCGCCGTCGCCCATCCGGGCCACCCCGTGCGCGGCGATATAGACGAGCAGCATGTTGTCGCTCTCGTCCACGACCGTTCTGAGGTTGTTCCGTACGTCCTCCCAGGAGCCGGGCTCCTGGAGCAGATGGGTGCTCGACCGCGAGAAACCGCAACCGCTGCGCAGCAGGGCGTTGTAGAACGTACCGGCGTCGTCCGAGGGGCGGACGGGTTTGAAGCCGCGCCCCGGCGGAGTGACACCGGCCGCCGGACCGGGGCCGGGTGTGGGGCCTGGCATGGTGCCGGTGCCGGTGCCGGTGCCGGTGCCGGGGCGGGGGCCGGGGCCGGGCGCCGCGAGTCCGAGAGCGAGGGCATGCCGCTGGGTGCTCTCCCTGCGCAGGGATACGGCGGCCAGCCGCGCGGGCAGATAGGTGGACTCCTGCTCGTTCAGGGCCCTGTTCAGCACGAGGGAGGGCCGGTAGCCGGCGGCGTTGCGCAGACAGGCGCCGTGGTAGCCGCCGCTGCGCAGCATGGACGCCAACTGGCGGTGCAGGGAGCCGAGATGGAGCGCCCGCTCCCCGGAGTCCATACCCGCGCGCAGCAGCGTCACCAGATGGCTGGTGAAGACGGACGTCGAGTACGTGTTGACCGCGTAGCCCAGCGCGCTCGTCCCGACGGCGGAGAGGACGGCGATGCCCTCCCGGGCCAGCCGGTCCAGAGCGCGTCTGATGCCACGGGGACGCACCTGGCCGGGCTCGGGCCCGGAGGAGAAGCAGACATCGAGGATGAGCAGACGGTCGGCCCGGCCCGGGGACGGCGACGACGTCATACGGTCGGCGACATCGAGGGCCGAGATCCAGGTGCCGAGGTCGGTACCGTCGGAGTTCCGGTCGGCGAGGAACAACTCGCCGTCCGTCAGGGCCCCGTGACCGGTCCAGTAGACGATGAGGGGGCCGTCCTCCGCCGCCGCCCCGGCGACCCGGTCGAGCACCTCGTCACCGTTGTCCGAGAACACCACATCACAGTTCTCGGGATCGATCGCGCCGATCAGCGGGTCCGCGAGGACGTCCCGTACCTCGGCGACGTTTCTGCGTATTCCCGGTGGCAGGGATAAGGAGGGGTCGTTGTACGACGCCCCCTCGACTAAAACCGCCCGTGCCGGTGCCGATGCCGTTACCACGTTGCCCCCCAGAACCCCGTCGCGGCAGAGTAACGCTTGCCGGGCGGGCGCGTGGCCGATCCCTGGAATCGGTCAGCGGGTCGGGGAGCCGGGCCCGGCCGGGGCGGTCAGCCGACGCAGAGGACGAGCAGGCAGATGCGGTCCGGTGACTCCGTGGAGGGCGCGGGGTCGGTGGGTGGTGTGTCCGCCGTGGCGTTGTCGGTGGGGGAGGACGGGGCGGCGGGCGGCGGCGTGGTCGTCTGCTGGGGCGCCGGGTCGGTGGTGGGGGTGCCGGCGGTCGCCGCGGGTGTGGTGCCCGGCTCCGGGTTCGTCGTCGCGGTGGGGCGGGTGGCGGTGGTGGTCCGGCGCGGACTCTTCGTCGTGGTACTGGCCAGCACGGTGGTGGCCCTGCGCGGTGGGCCGGTGATCGCGGACGGCTGACCGTCCGTGCCGGAGTCCCGCGGATCGCGGGTGCGAGGCCGTACGGACGACGAGTCGGTGTCGGTGGCGTCCGCCAGGGTCGTGGCCGTGGCTTTCGGCTCCGGCGTCGAGGACGCCTGCGCGTCGTGGCCGGTGGAAGGACGGGACGGCAGCACGGCGAGGGTCAGACCGCCCCCGACGAGTGCGACGGTGGACGCGACCGCGGCCCGGCGTCGCTGTTTCTTCCAGCGTGCCAGCTGGCGGCGCCGGGCGGCGCGGCCCTCCGGCGCGGGGGCGGTGTGCGCGGAGCCGCTCGGCGGCCCGGCGTCCGGCACGGCGGGCGCACCCTCCGTCGCGGCCTCGGACACCTCGCCGGGGCCGGACGGCCCGGCGTCGAGGTGAGGCGCGTCGGCATAGTCCGTCAGAGCCGTGATCAGGGCAGAGGCCGGGACCGGGGCAGAGGCCGGGACCGGGGCCGGGGGTTCCGGCGTGCGCCATGGGTCCACCGCCGTCACGGTCGTCAGCGCGGTGTTGCGGTGGAGTTGATGGCCGGGAGGGGCGATGTCCGGGGCGTACGCGCCGCACCCGGGGCATACGAGAGCACCGTTGAGCGTCCGACGGCACGAGGAGCAGTAGTCCATCCGCGATCTTCCTGTGCTGGCTGCGCCACCAGGGACTCCGGCGACCTGTTCACGTTCGCACTCAGGATCGAGCGGGCAACAACGTAACGGCACCTGCGGGAGGTCGTGCGTCGACCGTGTGTTGCTCTCGCGAAGATTGTTCGCCGACGGAGGAGTACCTCCGGCTGTGCGCGCGGATCGATACGGCCCTGGGCGCCCCTGAGCCCGGATCGGCGGGGGCGGGGGTTGCGCCGGGGGCGGGGGATACGGAGGGTGCGGCAGCGGGTGTGCTGGGGTTGGCGACGGATGCCGTGCGGTGGTGTCGCGATCGCCAGTGTGCAGGGCCAGCTGCTGCACCGGCTCTACGACGGCGACCACCGGCTGCTCGACCGCGAGTTGCGCAAGGCGCGGCGCGACGCCCCCAGGAAGGTCGAGGCCCGGGACATCAAGCGGTACGGCAAACTCACCCGCCACCCGGTCGGTACGGTCGCGGTGCTCCATATGAACCAGCTCGACGAGACGCTTCAGACCGCTCTCTCCTCGACACCGACGCCCTGACCCGCTGCCCGCGTCCGATGCCCAGCGTCCGCCGCCGCATGCGCTGCCCGCGTCACTGCCGTATGCGCTGCCGCGTCCGCCGGCCCGAGACCGCGCTCGCTACGATCGTCGGCGTGTGCGCGAACATCATGGTCGCCGAAGACGACGTGAAGCAGGCCGAACTGGTGCGCCGTTATCTGGAGCACGAGGGACACACGGTCACGGTCGTCGAGGACGGCCGTGCGGCTCTTGAGGAGGTCCGGCACAGAGAACCCGACCTCCTCGTCCTCGATGTGATGATGCCCCGGGCCGACGGCCTCGACGTGGTGCGGATCCTGCGTGCCGAGTCCCGGGAGGTGCTGGTGCTGATGCTGACGGCCCGCAGTACCGAGGACGATCTGCTGCTCGGACTGGATCTCGGCGCCGACGACTACATGACCAAGCCGTTCAGCCCTCGTGAGCTGATGGCCCGGGTCCGTACGCTGCTGCGCCGCAACCGGCGCCCCGCCGGTCCCGCCTCCGGCGGACTCATATCCGCCCCCGGCGCCGTCCCCGGTCCCGCCCCCGCACCGAGCCCCGGTCCCGTGCCCGCCGCCGTCGAGGACGAGGTGCTGTCGGTGGGCACGCTCACGGTCGATCCGGCCCGGCACGAGGTGTCGGTCGGAGGGCTGCCGGTGGTGTGCACGCCCGGCGAGTTCCGTATCCTCGCCGCGATGGCGGCGGAGCCCGACCGGGTCTTCACCCGGCAGCGACTCCTGGAGGAACTGCACGGCTTCGACAAGTACATCAGCGACCGCACCGTCGATGTGCACATCATGCATCTGCGCAAGAAGATCGAGCGCGCACCGGCACGGCCGGTCCGGCTGCTCACCGTGTTCGGCGTCGGCTACAAGCTGACGGACCCCGCGAAGGGCGCACGCCATGCTCCGTCCTGACGAGCGGACACGGCCGCCGCTCCGCAAGAGCCTGCTCGGCCGGCTGCTGACCGTGTCGGTGCTGGTGGCCTCGTGCTCGGTCGCCGCCACGGCCTGGCTCGCGGTGCAGACGACCTCCGGCGCGATCCGCCAGGAGCAGGGGCAGAACCTCAGCTCCGACGCCAAGATCTACAACACCCTGCTGGGTTACGCGGCCACCCACCCCGGCTGGGAGGGCGTCGACGGCACCGTACGGGAACTGGCCCGGCAGTCCCAGCGCCGGATCGCGCTGACCACCCAGGACCGGCGGCCGCTCTTCGACTCCGCCGACGACCCGTCGGCCGCCGCTTCCGCCGGAGCCTCTTCCGGGAGCCCTGCCGCGGCCTCCTCCGGTCCTTCGTCCGCCGCCCCGCTGCCGACGCAGGCCTCGGCGGTCGTCGACCCGCTGTCCGTCGACACCCTCCTGGTGCCCGATGCCCCCTCCGCCGGCGCGGACCGCGTCGATCCGCGTGCCGTGGGGCCGTTCCTGCTGCCGACGAAGGAACGTGCCAGTCTGCGGCAGGCCACCGCCAGGAGCGTGGAGTGCCTCAACAGGGCGGGCATCGCCGCGGATGTGGTCGAGAGCCCGAGCGGGCGGCCCCATGTCCAGTTCGTGAGCGACGACACCGACCGCTCCATGGAACTCAAATGCCTGACGGGCGAGTCGAGCAGCCCCACCACGACCGAGAAGAAGGCCCTCCACGCGCTCAACCAACTGGCCGACGCCTGTCTGAAGCGCCAGGGACGTACGGGCGTGAAACTGAATCTGGACCTGTCCTGGGACCGGGGATACGGACAGGATGCCGCGGACCCCGGCCTACCGGTCACGCGCCCCGTGTCCGGGGGCGCCATCAGCGAGGACGTCCCCAGCGAGGCCGCCATCAGCAAGGCCGGCCTCAGCAAGGAGGAGGCGGCCGCGAGAAGAGTGGCCGCCGCCCGAGCGTACGAGGACAAGGTGACGGCGGCTGCCCGGGGCACGGGCACCCGCCCCGTGCCCGTGGTCCGCGACAGCGGGTACGACCGGGCCATCGCCTCCTGCGTCGGCAGCGCCCGCCGCGAACAGCTCTCGGCCTATGTCGCCGCGCCCGCACTGCTGTTCATCGACGACCCCGGCGCCGCCGGCGTGCCCGGGTTCGATCTCTCACCGGCGAACACCGCACGTATCGTCGGGGTCACGGCCCTCGTCCTCGCCCTCACCGTCGGCGCCTCGGTGATCGCCGGAGCCCGGCTCGTACGCCCGCTGCACGCGCTGACCGGCGCCGCGCAGCGGATGCGGGACGGCTTGGACTCCGCGCCCGTGCCGGTCGGTCCGGACAATGAGATCGGACGGCTGGCGGCGGCCTTCAACGACATGGCCGTACACCGCGCGCGGCTGGAGGAACAGCGCAAGGTGATGGTCAGCGATGTCGCGCACGAGCTGCGTACCCCGCTGAGCAATATCCGCGGCTGGCTGGAGGCGGCGCAGGACGGTCTGGCCGAGCCGGATCCGGCGTTCGTCTCCTCGCTCCTGGAGGAAGCGGTGCAGCTCCAGCACATCATCGACGATCTCCAGGACCTGGGGGCGGCCGACGCGGGTGCGCTGCGCCTCCACCTGGGGCCGGTGCACGCCGCCGATCTCCTCGGCCAGGTCGCCGCGGCACACCAGGGTCTGGCCGAGACCGCGGGCGTCACCCTGACGGTCTCCGGGACGCCGTCCGATCCCCTTCGGCGGCCGCCCGGTTCCGGTCAACCGCCGCTGCACGCCGACCCGGTCCGGCTGCGCCAGGCCGTCAGCAATCTGGTGTCCAACGCGGTACGCCACACTCCGCCCGGTGGCAGGGTGACGCTGCGCTCGTACGTCACCGGCTCCGGCGACCAGGTGGCCCTGGAGGTGGCCGACACCGGCAGCGGTATCCCGGCGGACGACGTCCCCCATGTGTTCGACCGCTTCTGGCGGGCCGAGAAGTCCCGCAACCGGAGCACCGGCGGCAGCGGCCTCGGCCTGGCGATCGTCCTCAAGCTGGCCGAGGCCCACGGCGGCACGGTGAGCGTGGAGAGCACCGAGGGGCGGGGCTCGGTCTTCACCGTGCGGCTGCCGGCCGGGCCCTCCGGCCCTGATGCGATGACCATGACGTCCTGACAGCTTCTTCACAAGTGGTCGCCAGTCTTGAGTCCTGCCCGGAACCTGGTGCGACTCTGCATCCAGGTATCACCAAGGCCGGGCTGGAACTGGAGCCTCACATGCCCCGCCACAACCGCCTGCGTCTCGCTGTCCTGACCGCCGTCGCGGCCGGCACGCTGCTCGTCCCGGTCTCCGCGGCCGTCGCCTCCGACAAGACCCCGGCGCCGTCGGCACCGGCGTCGGTGACCGAACAGCCGACCGAGGCCGACAAGGACGCCGAACGGAAGAAGGCCGAGGACGCCAAGAGGGCCGGGATCTCGGAGGACCTCTCGCCCGAGGAGATCAGGAAGGCCGAAGCCGCGAAGGCCGCGTCCATCGGCAATGCCCCGCGGGGCGGTGTCGACGCGGGCGAGGCGCCGGCGGCCGGCGACACCGGTGTCACCACCCTCATCGGCTCGGCCACGGGCGCTCTGCTGCTCGCGGGCGCCGGCACCTTCGTACTGCGCCGCCGCTCCGCCGGGCGACGTGACATCTGACCGGCACAACGTCCGACCGGTACAAAAGCTGACTCGGCACAACGTCTGACCGGTACAACGGCTGACTCGGCACAACAGCTGACTCGGCACAACGGTGGCGCCGCCCTTCGCCGGGCGGCGCCACCGCG
The DNA here is from genome assembly GCF_053608565.1 of Streptomyces sp. NPDC055025. Lineage (NCBI taxonomy): Bacteria > Bacillati > Actinomycetota > Actinomycetes > Kitasatosporales > Streptomycetaceae > Streptomyces > Streptomyces sp. NPDC055025. The sequence goes on along the minus strand of NZ_JBSGVS010000059.1, from coordinate 6,863 downwards.
TCTTCACCCGGTCCAGCCCAGTCCAATCCAGCTCAGCCCAGCTCAGCCCAGCCCAGTCCTGTCCTGACCAGTTCTGCTCCGGAGCCCGCTGTGTCCCCTGCGCACCACCCCGTACGGCGCTTCGGCACCCCGCCGGCCCTTTCCCGTCTCGCCCTCGTCGTACCCGTGGTCCTCACCGTGCTCACCGGCTGCTCGTCGGCCCCCGGCCCGGCTGTCCCGGCCTCTGCCGCCTCTGCCGCCGCCGTCGGCACCGCCTCGCCCGGCACCACTTCGGCCGCCGCCCTCCCGCCCGGCGTTCCGGAGGCCGAGCGGCCCGCGGCTCCTACCGAGGTCGCCATTCCCTCGATCGGGGTCACCAGCGCCCTGCTGGAGCTGGGTCTCAACGCGGACGGAACCGTCGAGGTACCGCCGGCCGAGAAGGGCATGACCGCGGGCTGGTACACCGGCGGCGCCGTGCCCGGTGAGGCCGGTGCCGCCGTCATCATCGGCCACAACGACACCCGCTACGGCAAGGCCGTCTTCCACGACCTCAAGAAGATCGCCAGGGGCGCGGACATCACCGTCACCAACGACCGGGGAGAATCGGCGCACTTCACCGTCACGGGCACCGAGAGCGTCGACAAGGACTCCTTCCCCACCGAGAAGGTCTACGGTCCGACCGGGGATCACGCCCTGCGGCTGATCACCTGCGACGGCGACTTCGACGCCCAGGGACACCCGGTCAACAACCTCATCGTCTACGCGACGCTGGACTGACCCCTCAGCGGGACCTGTCGTCCGGCGGGGCCGCGGCGCGGCGGAACTCGGCGTTGATGCGCTGGGCTTCTTCGAGCTGGTCCTCAAGGATGACGATGCGGCAGGCGGCCTCGACGGGGGTGCCCTGATCGACGAGTTCCCGCGCACGGGCCGCGATCCGCAACTGGTAGCGGGAATAGCGGCGATGACCGCCCTCGGACCGGAGCGGTGTGATCAGACGGGCCTCTCCGATGGCGCGGAGAAAACCGGGCGTGGTGCCGAGCAGTTCGGCCGCCCGGCCCATCGTGTAGGCGGGGTAGTCGTCGTCGTCCAGCCGGCCGCCGAGTGAATCATCCGCTGTCATCCGCACCTCTTCCCGGGAACGCGTCGAGGGGCCCGGCGCCGTACAGCACCAGGGCCCCGAAGGAAATTGAACACCATCCGCATCCGGGCACACGCGACGAGGGCCCGACCGGCGCGCGCCGGTCGGGCCCTCATCGCTGTTCTGCTGTCGGCCCACGCTCTCTCCGACAGATCCTGGGCCCTGGGCCCCCTCCGGCCGCCCCGGGGTCAGACGGTACCGGTGCCGAGCATCGCGGACGCCTTCTGGAGCGAGGTGAGAGGGCGCGCGGGCGCGGCGGCCTCGGGAAGACCGCGGCAGGTGAAGCCGAGGAGCGTCATGGCCCGGATGACTTCGCCGGCGCTGAAGTCACGGCGGTCCTGGCGGGTGATGACCTGGCCCACCTGCATGGCGGGGTACTGGCGGCGGCCGATGATCACGGACTCGCCCACCACCGGCTCGGGCTTGACGGTCTTCATCGATTCCAGCACCCCGCTCTTGGTCAGATCGAACGGGAATCGGGCGATGACACAGCGCATGATGCCTCACAGGGAGCAGCAGGGAGGAGCACGGAGAAGCAGGGGAGAAGAGATCCGCCGGACAGGGCCTAGGGCGTGTTTCGAAAGTAGCGCCGTCCGCCCGGAGGGCGGGGCCTGCGGCGTCTGGTGCGTGCGATCGCAAGGCGGAGGATCGTTCTCGTACTGGACGTACTTGGACGACTCCGACAACGCGGCGAGCGTGCGTGCCAGGCGTCGCGGGTCAGGCGGGACTTTCGAAACACGCCCTAGGCCGCCGCGTCGAAGGTGGAACGGCGCTCGGGCGCGCGCCGCGCGGAACCGCCGCGGCGCCTGCCCCGGGAGGTTCCGGCGCTCCGCTTGGGGCGTTCGACCACCGGGGAGGTGATGACGACCGGGACGCCCGACGGGGTACGGGCGCCGGTGATGCGGGTCAGGGCCTCTTCGCCCGAGCGCACCTGGGTGATCTGCGGGCGGATTCCCGCGTCCGCCATGAGGCGGTCCATGTCACGGCGCTGGTTCGGGGTGACCAGGGTGACGACGCTGCCGGACTCCCCGGCCCGCGCGGTACGGCCGCCGCGGTGGAGGTAGTCCTTGTGGTCGGTGGGCGGGTCCACATTGACGACGAGTTCCAGATTGTCGACGTGGATGCCGCGCGCCGCGACGTTGGTGGCCACCAGCACGGTCACGTGCCCGGTCTTGAACCGCGCCAGGGTACGGGTGCGCTGCGGCTGGGACTTGCCGCCGTGCAGGGCGGCCGCCCGTACACCGTTGCTCAGCAGGTGCTCGGTCAGCCGGTCGACGGCGTGCTTGGTGTCGAGGAACATGATCACCCGGCCGTCGCGGGCGGCGATCTCGGTCGTCGTCCGCAGTTTGTCGGCGCCGTGGACGTGGAGTACGTGGTGTTCCATCGTGGTGACCGCGCCCGCGGACGGGTCGACGGAGTGGACCACCGGGTCGGTCAGATAGCGGCGCACCAGCAGGTCGACATTGCGGTCCAGGGTGGCGGAGAACAGCATCCGCTGCCCGCCGGGACGAACCTGGTCGAGCAGTGCGGTGACCTGGGGCATGAAGCCCATGTCGGCCATCTGGTCGGCCTCGTCGAGGACCGTGATGGCGACCCCGTTCAGCCGGCAGTCGCCGCGGTCGATGAGGTCCTTGAGCCGGCCCGGGGTCGCGACGACGACCTCGGCCCCGGCGCGCAGCGCCCCGGCCTGCTTGCCGATCGACATCCCGCCCACCACCGTGGCCAGCCGGAGTTTCACCGAGCGGGCGTACGGGGCGAGGGCATCGGTGACCTGCTGCGCCAGCTCGCGCGTCGGTACGAGGACCAGGGCCAGCGGCTGACGCGGTTCGGCGCGCTGTCCTGCCGTACGGGCGAGCAGCGCGAGACCGAAGGCGAGCGTCTTGCCGGAGCCGGTCCGTCCGCGGCCCAGGGCGTCCCGGCCCGCGAGAGTGTTCGGCAGGGTCGCGCCCTGGATCGGGAACGGTACGGTCACGCCTTCGGCCTTCAGCGCGGCCAGCAGCTGTGCGGGCATGTCCAGATCGGCGAACGCCTCGACGGCGGGCAGCGCGGGCGTGATCGTCACGGGCAGGGCGAACTCCCCCTGCACCGCGGCGGGTCGGCGGCCGGAACCGCCGGAACGGCTCGGGCCGCCCGAACGGTTCGGAGCACCGGAACGGCTCGGGGCACCGGAACGGCTCGGAGCGCCGAAGCGGCTACCGCCCTTTCCGGAGCCGGAGCCGGAGCCGAAACCGGAGCCGGACCCGAAACCGGAGCCGCCCTTACGGGTGCGGCCGAAGCGGTCGTTCGTGCGTGTGCGGTTCATACGGAACCTTCCTCGACGCGGCACGTATCAAGGAATTCCCGGAGCGATGAACAGCACGGAGAATTGCGAGAATGAGCCGGGTGAAATGCGAAATCGAATGTGACCGGTGAAAATCCGGGGAGCCGGGTGAAGGGGCGGCGGCACGTCGGCCGCGCCGGCTCGGAACGGACTCGCGTCCGGAGCGTGGGGCGGAATGTCCGCCCGAAGAGGGAGGGCGTCCGGATCCCCGCCGGGAAATGACGCGCGGCGAGGCGGAGCGGCTCCACCCTGAAATGCGCGCGGCTGGGGCCCGCACCCCCAAGGATGCGGGCCCCAGCTGCGAAGTGCGCGTACGAGGTACGCGCCACGGTCGGCGTCAGGCGAGAACGATGTTCTCGGCCGTCGGGCCCTTCTGGCCCTGCGCGATGTCGAAGGTCACCTTCTGGCCTTCGAGCAGCTCGCGGAAGCCCTGGGCCGAGATGTTCGAGTAGTGGGCGAACACGTCGGGGCCGCCGTTCTCCTGCTCGATGAAGCCGAAGCCCTTTTCCGCGTTGAACCACTTGACGGTTCCAGCAGCCATGTCGAATCTCCTTCGGGGCAGTTCACCGGAACCCGCACCGTGCGGATTCCGCGTCGCCGCGATGATCGCCCCACCCGGAAAATGGCCGGAAATACAAAAGTGCTCTCACCGGCGTGGATACACGGGTGAGGGCACTTGAAGTTTTGGGAACCACAACTGCAACTGGGTTCGACAGTAGCACGCCGAGATCGGCGCCGCATGGCTGATTGTTCTGTTCTGCCTCTTGTATGAGATACCCTCACCCCGCCTTGCGCCGATTTCTCATCCCGCCGTCACAGATATTGACCCGCCCCGGGTGAAGTGTTTTCGCGGGGCCGGGCGCGCGGAGACGGCCGGGCGGCGTCGATGATCTTCGTCGGCTGTTCATCCGGACGCCGTTCCGTGCTCGCTCGCAGGTGGGACGATCCTGCCTCGACACACTGTCGTGCAACGGAGACAAGATGCCCCCGAAGAGAACCTACGCCGTGCTCGTAGCCGTAGCTGTCGCCGCCGGGACGCTGGCCGGCACGGGCGCGGCGAGCGCGCACCAGGACGCGAGGCGGCCGGTCGCCTTCGACCGCACCGCCACCTACCCGGTCTTCCAGAACCGGCCCGCCGGCGAGGACCCGGCCTCCCCGACCGTCGCCGAGATCTCGGCGGCCAGTGAGGACGGCCGGACCCTGGTCTACACCGACGCGCTGGCCCGGCGGATCGGCTTCCTCGACATCAGCAAGCCCGACAAGCCGCGAGGCCTCGGAACGCTGTCGCTCGCCGAACTCGGCGATGCCGAGGACGAGCCGACCTCGGTGGCCGTGGTCGGCCAGTACGTCCTGGTGGTGGTCAACACCAGCGCCGGCTACACCGGCCCTTCCGGCCGGCTCGACGTCATCTCGCTGCGCGACCGCCGGCGGGTGGCGACCTACGACCTCGGCGGCCAGCCCGACTCCATCGCGATCAGCAAGGACAAGCGGTACGCCGCCATCGCGATCGAGAACGAGCGCGACGAGGACGCGACCCCGCCCGGAGGCGAGGAGGGCGACCTGCCCCAGCTTCCGGCCGGCTTCGTGCAGATCGTCGACCTCAAGGGTGACTCGCCGAAGCAGTGGCGCACCCGGGCCGTGCCGCTGACCCAGGCGGACGGGAAGGCGCTGCCCGCCCTGGTCGCCGCCGGGATCACCGAGCCGACCGACCCGGAGCCGGAGTACGTCTCCGTCAACAGCCGCAACCAGCTCGTGGTGACCCTCCAGGAGAACAACGGCGTCGTCGTGCTGGACCTGCCCACGGGCAGGATCACCAAGGCCTTCAGCGCCGGTACGGCGTCGGTCGACGGCATCGACACGGTCGAGGACGGCACGATCTCCCTGACCGGCTCGATCACCGACGTACCGCGCGAGCCCGACTCGGTCGGCTGGATCGACGACCGCTACCTGGCGACCGCCAACGAGGGCGACTGGCGCGGCGGCACCCGTGGCTGGTCCATCTTCGACAGCCGTACCGGCAAGGTCGTCTGGGACGCGGGCAACAGCTTCGAGAGGCTCGCCGTACGGTACGGGCTGCACAACGAGGACCGCGCCGAGAACAAGGGCACCGAGCCGGAAGGCCTGGCGATCGCCGAGTTCGACGGGGTGCGCTACGCCTTCGTCGGCTCGGAGCGGTCCAACTTCGTCGCCGTCTACGATCTGAGCCGGCCCACCGCCCCGGTCTTCCGCCAGGTGCTGCCCGCCACCAACGGCCCCGAGGGGCTGCTGCCGATCCCGTCGCGCGATCTGCTCGCCGTCTCCAGCGAGGAGGACGACGCCTCGGCCAATGTGCGGGCCTCGGTGAGTCTGTTCCGTCTGGGCAAGGACACCCCCGCGTTCCCGAGCATCGTCTCGGCACCGGACGCCACCGGCGCGCCGATCGGCTGGGGCGCGCTCGGCGCGCTCTCCGCCGTACCCGGCACGTCCCACCAGCTCTACAGCGTCACCGACGCGGCGTACTCCACCACCCAGATCCTGACCATCGACACGGCGCGGCAGCCGGCGGTCATCACCCGCTCGCTGACCGTCAAGGGGACCGACGGCCGGCCGGTCGGCTATGACGCGGAGGGTGTCTACGCCCGGCCGCAGGGCGGCTTCTGGCTCGCGGTCGAGGGCACGACCGGCGCGGGCAACAAGCTGGTCCGGCTCGACAGGAGCGGCAAGACCCAGCAGGTCGTCCCGCTGCCGGCGGACGTCGCCGCGGGCCTCGCGGGCCAGGGCTTCGAAGGGGTCACCGCCACCACCGACCGCCGCGGTCACGAGGTCGTCTGGGCCACGCTCCAGCGTGAGGTCAAGACCGACCCGGCCGGGACCGTCCGGCTCGGCCGCTACGACGTCGAGGCCGGCACCTGGAGCTGGTACGGCTACCGGATCGGCAGCACCACCACCCCGGGCGACTGGATCGGCCTCTCCGAGATCACCGTGGTCGGCGACAAGCTCGCCGTCATCGAGCGGGACAAGCTGAACGGCCCGGCCGCCAAGATCAAGCGCGTGTACACGGTCGACCTGCCGAAGTCCGCGGCGCCGTCGGGTCCGCTGCGCGTACTGCCGAAGACGCTCGCCCACGACGTGCTGCCCGACCTGCGCGCCACGAACGGCTGGACCCAGGAGAAGCTGGAAGGGCTGACCGTGGCCGGTGACGGCGGGGTCTACGCCGTGACCGACAACGACGGTCTCGACAACGCCACCGGTGAGACGGTCCTGCTGCGCCTCGGCTCCAGCAAGAAGATCTTCGGGCGTCACTGATCCGCCGCTTACCCCCGGCTGATCACCCACCACTGGTCCACGCGGCGCTCACCGGCGCCGCCTCTGGACGACGGAACACCGACCGGCCCCCGGGGGAGCGCCGGCGGCCGTTCGCATGTCCGGGACCGGCCGGACTACGGC
>NZ_JBSGVS010000058.1:0-63001 GCF_053608565.1 Streptomyces sp. NPDC055025 | reverse complement strand
GCCCGCACCTGCGTGGTGCGGGCCCCGGCTGCGAGGTACGCGTCCGGGAACTAGGCCGGGACGATGTTCTCCGCCTGCGGGCCCTTCTGGCCCTGCGTGACGTCGAACGAGACCTTCTGGCCCTCCTGGAGCTCACGGAAGCCCTGGGTGGCGATGTTCGAGTAGTGGGCGAAGACGTCGGCGCCGCCGCCGTCCTGCTCGATGAAGCCGAAGCCCTTTTCCGAGTTGAACCACTTCACGGTGCCAGTAGCCATGTCATTCTCCTAAAACAGGTGCAGAGCCGGAAATTCGCACTTTACGAATTCCTCGTCGCCGCATTGAGCCCCATCCGGAGAAGCCGGCAAAAACAATAATGCGCCTGAGGAACATTCCCGTCAGGCGCACATAAAGTTCATGGGTACCAAAACTGCAACGCGGTCAGCCTAGCACGCCTCGGCGCCCGACAGCGATCAGATGCCCTCCTCGTACGGCGGGCCCTCGCCGTTCCCCCGCCGTACGGTGCGCGGCGGCCGTCCGGGGTGCCAGATCCGTACGACCAGCTCCGCACCCTCGACCCCGGTCCGTACGACCTCGGAGAGTTCCACCCGGAAGAGATGGAAGGGCAGCGGCGGGCCGGCCTCCGCCGCGAACCGCGCGAGCGGGGTCGCGTCGGTGACCGCCACGGCCCGCCCGCCGATCCTGGCGTCCCCGTCGCCCGTCGTGTCGCCGGAGCCGGGGTTCGCCTGCACATTGAACCGGGGATCGCGCAGCAGATCCCGTGCCTTGAGGGAATTCGGCATCATGCCGAGCCACAACTCCCCGAAGAGAAAGGTGACTTCGAGCCCCGACACACGAGGGGAGCCGTCCTTGCGGAGGGTCGCCAGCACATGGTGAGGGTACTTCTCGAATCGCCGCCTCACGGTGTCGGCGAAGCCGGGCTCCGCGGACCGGAAATCCGCCCAGGTGAATGTCATGGGTCCAGCCAACCGCCGATACCCGACATCTTCTGTCGGGTATCCGCGCGGATACCCGCGGCGCGCGACGGGCCGGTGTCAGCGCACGATGCCCAGCTCCCGCGCCCGGCTCAGCCAGCGCGGGAACTCGCCGACCAGCCGGTCGTACAGCTCCCCGTCCGTGACCCGCCGCGGGTCCTCGCCCGCGTGGAAGAAACCGGCGTTGTCGACGGGCCGTTTCGCCGGGACGGCGAGGTCGTCGAGCTTGCGGAGGAAGTCGAACTGTCTGCTCTCCGGGTCGCCGAACCCGATGAACTGCCAGAACAGCGGCAGTCCCGCCGCCTTGCACAGATAGCGCTCCGCCGCGTGCTTGCTGATCGGGCCGCCGTCCGTCTGGAAGACCACCAGCGCCGGCGCCGTGGACCCGCTGTCCAGATAGTGGTCGATCACCGCGTCCATCGCCAGGTGGTAGCTGGTCTTGCCCATGTGCCCGAGTCCGGCGACGATCGCGTCGATACGGCCCTGGTGGCCGGCGAGCGAGATGTCCGTCTCGGCGTCGATGTCCGTGGAGAAGATGACGACGGGGACGGTGCCGTCGTCGTCGAGATGGGCGGCCAGACCGAGGACCCGGTCGGCGAGGGCCTGGACGCTGCCGTCCTTGTAGTAGCCCCTCATCGAGCCGGAGTGGTCGAGGACCAGATAGACGGCCGCGCGCCCGCCGTCCAGTCCGTTCTTCAGCAGCGAGACGCCCGCGCTCTTGTAGAGGCTGACGAGCGCGGGCGCCGTCTCCTCGACCTTGCGCAGGCTGATGGCCGATCCCACGGTGTTCCCCCAGGTCAGTCGGTACGCGGATGCCGCCGGTACACGGATCCGCCGAGCCTACGCGAGGTGACGGGCGAGATGACCGGCGAGGTGACCGGCGGCACCGGCACGTCCGCACCGGCACGTCCCGCATGCCACGGCGCCTGCCATCGGTCCGGTCGGGGACAGGGGGCAGGCGCCGCGTCTTGCGGGAGGGCCCGGGAGACGCTCCCCGGGCCGACACCGCCCGTACGCCGTTGTACGGGAGTCTTCTGGGAAGGGACCGGCGGACCGGCGGGCGGAGCGTCAGGCGGTCAGCGCGCGGTCCGTGGGGCGGATCGGGGCCGGCAGATCGCTGGCACCGGTCAGATACCGGTCCACACCGCGCGCCGCCGAACGGCCCTCGGCGATCGCCCACACGATCAGCGACTGTCCGCGGCCCGCGTCACCGGCGACATACACACCGGGGACGTTGGTCGCGAAGTCCGCGTCCCGCGCGATATTGCCGCGCTCGTCCAGCTCCAGACCGAACTGCTCGACCAGGCCGTTCGCCTGGTCCGTGCCGGTGAAGCCCATCGCGAGCGTGACGAGCTGCGCCGGGATGCTGCGCTCGGTGCCGGGCTTCTGTGTCAGCCTTCCGTCCTTGAACTCCACCTCGGCGAGGTGCAGCGACTGGACGTTGCCGTGCTCGTCGCCCTCGAAGTGGGTGGTGGAGACGGAGTAGACCCGCTCGCCGCCCTCCTCGTGCGCGGAGGTGACCTTGTAGAGCATCGGGAAGGTCGGCCACGGCTGGTGCGGGGCGCGCTCGTCGCCGGGCCTCGGCATGATCTCCAGCTGGGTGACGGAGGCGGCGCCCTGGCGGTGGGCCGTACCGACACAGTCCGCGCCGGTGTCGCCGCCGCCGATGACCACGACGTGCTTGCCCTCGGCGGTGATCGGGGAGACGGTCAGATCCCCCTCCTGCACCTTGTTCGAGAGCGGCAGGTACTCCATCGCGAAGTGGACGCCGTTCAGCTCGCGGCCGGGTACGGGCAGATCGCGCGAGACGGTGGCGCCCGCGGCGATGACCACGGCGTCGTACCGCTTGCGCAGCTTGGCCGCGTCGAGGTCCTGGCCGATCTCGATCTCGGTACGGAACTTGGTGCCCTCCGCGCGCATCTGCTCGATACGCCGGTTGATGTGCACCTTCTCCATCTTGAACTCGGGGATGCCGTACCGCAGGAGTCCGCCGATCCGGTCGGCGCGCTCGTACACGGCGACGGTGTGGCCCGCGCGGGTGAGCTGCTGGGCGGCGGCCAGTCCCGCCGGTCCCGAGCCGATCACGGCGACGGTCTTGCCGGAGAGGCGCTCGGGCGGCTGCGGGGTGACATCGCCGCTGTCCCACGCCTTGTCGATGATGGAGACCTCGACGTTCTTGATGGTGACGGCCGGCTGGTTGATGGCGAGGACGCACGCGGACTCACAGGGCGCGGGGCAGAGCCGCCCGGTGAACTCCGGGAAGTTGTTGGTGGCGTGCAGGCGCTCGCTCGCCGCCGTCCAGTCCTCCCGGTACGCGTAGTCGTTCCACTCGGGGATCAGATTCCCCAGCGGACAGCCGTTGTGGCAGAACGGGATGCCGCAGTCCATGCAGCGGCCGGCCTGCTTGCTGATGATCGGGAGCAGCGAGCCCGGAACGTAGACCTCGTTCCAGTCCTTGACGCGCTCCTTCGGGGGGCGGGTTTCGGCGACCTCGCGCCCGGTGGTGAGAAAGCCCTTCGGGTCAGCCATTGGTCGCCGCCTCCATCATCTTCTCGGTGGTCTCGGTCTCCGAGAGACCGGCCAGCTCGGCGGCGTCCTTGGCGGCGAGCACTGCCTTGTACGTGGTCGGGATGATCTTGCTGAAGCGGTCCACGGCGGTGTCCCACTCGGCCAGCAGCTTCTCGGCGACGGTGGAGCCCGTCTCCTCCTGGTGGCGGCGCACCGCATCGTGCAGCCACCGCTTGTCGGTGTCGTCGAGCGGTCCCACGGCCGCGAGGTTCCCGGCGTTGACATGATCCGGGTCGAGGTCGACGACATACGCGATACCGCCGGACATGCCGGCCGCGAAGTTGCGTCCCGTCTCGCCGAGGACGACGGCGTGACCGCCGGTCATGTACTCGCAGCCGTGGTCCCCCACGCCCTCGGAGACGACCGTGGCGCCGGAGTTGCGGACGCAGAAGCGCTCTCCGGTGCGCCCGCGCAGGAACAGCTCGCCGCCGGTCGCGCCGTAGGCGATGGTGTTGCCCGCGATGGTGGAGTACTCGGCGAGATGGTCGGCGCCGCGGTCGGGGCGTACCACGATCCGGCCGCCGGACAGGCCCTTGCCGACATAGTCGTTGGCGTCGCCCTCCAGCCGCAGTGTCACACCGCGCGGCAGGAACGCGCCGAAGGACTGGCCCGCGGAGCCGGTGAAGGTGATGTCGATGGTGTCGTCCGGCAGACCCGCGCCGCCGAACTTCTTGGTCACCTGGTGGCCGAGCATGGTGCCGACGGTGCGGTTGATGTTCCGGATGCCGATCTGGGCGCGTACGGGCTGGGCGGCCTCGGCGCTGCCGGCGCCCAGGGCGTCGGCGGCGAGCTTGATCAGCTCGTTGTCGAGGGCCTTCTCCAGTCCGTGGTCCTGCTCGACCGTCCGGTGGCGTACGGCGTTCCCGGTGAGCGCGGGCACATGGAAGAGGGGCTTGAGGTCGAGGCCCTGGGCCTTCCAGTGGGTCACGGCGCGGTCGGTGTCGAGCAGCTCGGCGTGGCCGACGGCCTCTTCGAGGGTACGGAAGCCCAGCTCGGCCAGGATCTCCCGGACCTCCTGCGCGATGAACTCGAAGAAGTTGACGATGTACTCGGCCTTGCCGGAGAACCGCTCGCGCAGTACCGGGTTCTGGGTGGCGATGCCGACCGGGCAGGTGTCGAGGTGGCAGACGCGCATCATGACGCAGCCGGAGACGACGAGCGGCGCGGTGGCGAAGCCGAACTCCTCGGCGCCGAGGAGCGCGGCGATGACGACATCGCGGCCGGTCTTGAGCTGTCCGTCGGTCTGGACGACGATCCGGTCGCGCAGACCGTTGAGCAGCAGGGTCTGCTGGGTCTCGGCGAGGCCGAGCTCCCAGGGGCCGCCCGCGTGCTTGAGCGAGGTGAGCGGGGAGGCGCCCGTACCGCCGTCGTGGCCCGAGATCAGCACGACATCGGCGTGTGCCTTGGACACACCGGCGGCGACCGTGCCGACACCGACCTCGGAGACCAGCTTCACATGGATACGGGCCCGCGGGTTGGCGTTCTTGAGGTCGTGGATGAGCTGGGCGAGGTCCTCGATGGAGTAGATGTCGTGGTGCGGCGGCGGGGAGATCAGCCCGACCCCGGGGGTGGAGTGCCGGGTCCTGGCGACCCAGGGGTAGACCTTGTGGCCGGGGAGCTGGCCGCCCTCGCCGGGCTTGGCGCCCTGCGCCATCTTGATCTGGATGTCGTCGGCGTTGACCAGATACTCGCTGGTGACGCCGAAGCGCCCGGAGGCGACCTGCTTGATGGAGGAGCGGCGGGCCGGGTCGTAGAGCCGGTCCGCGTCCTCGCCGCCCTCGCCGGTGTTGGACTTGCCGCCGATCCGGTTCATGGCGACGGCGAGCGTCTCGTGCGCCTCGCGGGAGATGGAGCCGTAGGACATGGCGCCGGTGGAGAAGCGCCTGACGATCTCGGAGACCGGCTCGACCTCGTCGACGGGGACCGGCGCGCGGTCGGAGGCGAAGCCGAACAGACCGCGCAGGGTCATCAGCCGCTCGGACTGCTCGTTCACCCGGTCGGTGTACTTCTTGAAGATGTCGTAGCGGCGTGAGCGCGTGGCGTGCTGGAGACGGAAGACCGTCTCCGGGTCGAAGAGGTGCGGCTCGCCCTCGCGGCGCCACTGGTACTCGCCGCCGATCTCCAGCTTGCGGTGGCTGGCGGAGATCCCGGAGGCGGGGTAGCCCCTGGCGTGGCGGGCGGCGACCTCCTCGGCGACGACATCGAGACCGGCACCGCCGATCTTGGTGGCGGTGCCGTTGAAGTACTTCTCGACGAACGCCTCGTCGAGACCGACGGCCTCGAAGACCTGAGCGCCGCGGTAGGACGCGACGGTCGAGATGCCCATCTTGGACATGACCTTGAGGACGCCCTTGCCCAGCGCGTGGATCAGATTGCGGATGGCCCGCTCGGGCGCCAGGCCCTCGATGAACGTACCGGCGCGGACCAGGTCCTCCACGGACTCCATGGCGAGATACGGGTTGACCGCGGCGGCTCCGTATCCGATGAGCAGCGCGACGTGGTGCACCTCGCGGACATCGCCGGCCTCGACCAGCAGCCCCACCTGGGTGCGCCGCTTGGTGCGGATGAGGTGGTGGTGCACGGCGGCGGTGAGCAGCAGCGAGGGGATCGGGGCGTGCTCGGCGTCGGAGTGCCGGTCGGAGAGCACGATGATCCGGGCACCGCTCTCCAGGGCGGCGTCGGTCTCGGCGCAGATCTCCTCGATCCGGGCGGCGAGGGCCTCTCCGCCGCCGCCGACCCGGTAGAGACCGGAGAGGGTCGCGGCCTTCATTCCCGGCATGTCGCCGTCGGCGTTTATGTGCACGAGCTTGGCCAGCTCGTCGTTGTCGATCACCGGAAAGGGCAGGGTGACACTGCGGCAGGACGCGGCGGTCGGCTCCAGCAGATTGCCCTGCGGGCCGAGCGTGGAGCGCAGCGAGGTGACCAGTTCCTCGCGGATCGCGTCCAGCGGCGGGTTGGTGACCTGCGCGAAGAGCTGGGTGAAGTAGTCGAAGAGCAGCCGGGGCCGGGCGGAGAGCGCGGCGATCGGCGAGTCCGTGCCCATGGAGCCGATCGGCTCGGCGCCGGTCCGTGCCATCGGCGCGAGCAGGACGCGCAGCTCCTCCTCGGTGTAGCCGAAGGTCTGCTGGCGGCGGGTGACCGAGGCGTGGGTGTGCACGATGTGCTCGCGCTCGGGGAGGTCCTCCAGCTCGATCTCGCCGGTCTCCAGCCAGTCCTGGTACGGCTTCTCGGCGGCGAGACCCGCCTTGATCTCGTCGTCCTCGATGATGCGGTGCTCGGCGGTGTCGACGAGGAACATCCGGCCGGGCTGGAGCCGGCCCTTGCGGACGACCTTGGCGGGGTCGATGTCGAGGACGCCGACCTCGGAGGAGAGGACGACGAGGCCGTCGTCGGTCACCCAGTAGCGGCCGGGGCGCAGACCGTTGCGGTCGAGGACCGCGCCGACCTGGGTGCCGTCGGTGAAGGTGACACAGGCCGGGCCGTCCCAGGGCTCCATCAGCGTGGCGTGGAACTGGTAGAAGGCCCGTCGGGCGGGGTCCATGGAGTCATGGTTCTCCCATGCCTCGGGGACCATCATCAGCACCGAGTGCGGCAGCGACCGGCCGCCGAGGTGGAGCAGTTCGAGGACCTCGTCGAAGGTCGCGGAGTCGGAGGCGTCGGGCGTACAGACGGGGAAGATCCGCTCCAGCCTGCCGGGGCCGAAGAGGGCGGAGCCGAGCTGGGACTCACGGGCGCGCATCCAGTTGCGGTTGCCCTTGACCGTGTTGATCTCGCCGTTGTGCGCGACGAAGCGGTACGGGTGGGCCAGCGGCCAGCTCGGGAAGGTGTTGGTGGAGAACCGCGAGTGGACCAGCGAGATCGCGGTCGCGAAACGGCGGTCCGAGAGGTCGGGGAAGAACGGTTCGAGCTGGCCGGTGGTGAGCATCCCCTTGTAGACGACCGTCCGGGCGGAGAGCGAGGGGAAGTAGACCCCGGCCTCGCGCTCGGCGCGCTTGCGCAGCAGGAACGCCTTGCGGTCGAGGGCGAGGCCCGTGCTCGTACCGTCCGCGACGAAGAGCTGGCGGAAGGCCGGCATCGTGGCGCGCGCGGTGGCGCCGAGCAGCCCGGGGGCGACGGGGACATCGCGCCAGCCGAGGACGGTCAGGCTCTCCTCGGCCGCGATGGTCTCGATCCGTGAGACGGCCTCGGTGGCGTCGTCGGCGGGCAGGAAGGCGATGCCCACGGCGTACGAGCCGGCCTCGGGCAGCGGGAAACCGGCGACCTCGCGCAGGAACGCGTCCGGCACCTGGAGCAGGATCCCGGCGCCGTCGCCGGAGTCGGGCTCGGATCCGGTGGCGCCGCGGTGTTCGAGATTGCGCAGTACGGTCAGCGCCTGCTCCACCAGCGCGTGGCTGGCTACACCGGTGAGGGTGGCCACGAACCCGACACCACAGGCGTCGTGCTCGTTACGGGGGTCGTACATGCCCTGAGGGGCAGGGCGACCGTCCATGGGCGACCAGGCGTCGGAACGCATCGGCTCTCCCGTCGTCGTTTGTTCGGCGTGGCAATTCGCGATTACCGAGGGACGACGCTGGCCCTCCAAGAAATTTCGTGCAGGTTACATGATGGGTAGCTTCTCGGGAAGCGGATAGCTCATTCCAGCATGTGGACACCGCTCGTGGCGGTGGATATGGGGATCGGACGGACGGATCGCCGCCCGTCCGGGGTGGCGGAGCAGGGCTTCATTGCCCGCGGCGCCTACGGCTCATGCCCGGTCGTCAACGACCCGAAACCGCTGGGTAACGACTCACTATGTGGCGCCCGGCATAGTGTCTCACCCCCGCGCGCGCGGACACCCGGGGATGTACGTCACAGGGTGGGGCTTTTGTGCCCGTACCGCAAGGCCGGGCGGGGGCCTGGGGAGCTGTTCGGGGGCGTGTGCGAATTCCCGGTACTCACGGTGTTACGGAGACATGGCTTGAGGACGACAGACCGCCCGCACGCCGGGGCCCGGACCGTGTCGTACGCCTGGGCCCGGACAGTCCCGTACGCCTGGGCCCGGACCATCCCGTACGCCGGGGCCGGACCGGGCGCGGGGGTCAGACCGCCGCGCCGAACAGGGCTCCGAGCCCGTAGGTGAGCGCCGCGGCCGTCCCGCCCAGTACGAGCTGCCGCAGCCCGCTGTACCACCAGCTCCGCGCGGTCACCCGGGCCACCAGCGCGCCGCAGGCGAACAGCCCGCTCAGCGCCAGCGCCACCGCGGGCCAGAGCGCCGTGGCGCCCAGCAGATACGGCAGTACGGGCAGCAGCGCGCCCAGCGCGAACGAGCCGAACGACGACACCGCGGCGACCGTCGGCGAGGGCAGATCGTCGGGGTCGATCCCCAGCTCCTCGCGCGCGTGTATCTCCAGCGCCTGCTCGGGATCGGCCGAGAGCTGCCGGGCCACCTCACGGGCGAGCGCGGGCTCCACGCCCCGCGACTCGTACAGCGCGGCCAGCTCCTCCATCTCGTCCGCGGGATGCTTGCGCAGTTCCCCGCGCTCCACCTCCAGCTCCGCCTGGACCAGCTCACGCTGGGAGGCCACCGAGGTGTACTCGCCCGCGGCCATCGAGAAGGCGCCGGCCGCGAGTCCCGCGAGCCCGGTGATCACGATCGTCTGCTGGGAGACCGCCCCGCCGGCGACGCCCGTCATCAGCGCCAGGTTCGAGACCAGTCCGTCCATCGCGCCGAAGACCGCGGGACGCAGCCAGCCGCCGTTCACATCGCGGTGCGTGTGGTTGTCGCGGTGCGCCTCGTGGAGCGTGGCCTCGGTCTCGATGATGGACATGGTTCTCCCCTTCTTCCCGGAGGGTGGATCCAGGCCCTTCCACGGGCCGGTCCCAACCTCCCAACGCTCCGAAAGTACGCACGAAAAAGCGCTCCCGCCAGCAAGGAAGGCCGTACTTACCAGGCATGACAGGCCATCGGCACCGGAGAGCGCCGGCCGCGCCACCCGGGTGACAGCGGCGTTTCCCGGACTCCCCGGGCGCCCGGTGTGGCACAGATCCAGGAACACCGGCTCGCGCGAAAGGGCCACATGATGGAGTCCACCGCGAGCGATCCCGCCGCCCCTCCCGCCGCCGACCGGCGCGACGGGCTCGCCGTACTCCGCGACCGGGCGCGCGGCGCGCTGCTGGGACTCGCCGTCGGTGACGCGCTCGGCGCCCCGGCGGAGAACATGCGGCCCTCCGAGATCCGCCGCCGCTGGGGCCGTATCGAGGGCTTCGTGTCCGACAACCCGGCGGGTACGGACGACACGGAATACGCCATCTTCTCCGGACTGCTGCTGGCCAGACACGGCTCCGCGCTGACCGTCGCCCATGTCGAGAAGGCCTGGCACCACTGGCTCGCGGACCTGGACGAGGGCCCGTTCCGCGGCGCGGGCTTCAGTGAGCGCGGCACGCTGGAGAATCTGCGGCGCGGGCTCGCGGCCCCGATCACGGCCCAGCACCGGCACGCCTGGAGCGACGGTCTGGCGATGCGCGCGGCTCCCTTCGGTGTGTTCGCGGCGGGCCGCCCGCGCGAGGCGGCGCGGCTGGTCGCCGTCGACGGCAGTGTCAGCCACGACGGCGAGGGCATCTACGGAGGCCGCGCGGTGGCGGCCGGTGTCGCCGCCGCGATGACCGGCGCCGGACCGGACTCGGTGGTCGCGGCGGCGCTCTCGGTCGTCCCCATGGACTCGTGGACGGCCCGCACCCTGCGCCGGGGGGTCGTCGCCGCGCGGCGGGAGTACCCCGACACCCTCACGCTGGAGCGCGCCGTCCGCTCCTCGGTGGTCATCGGCGGCTACCCCTGGACCGATCTGGCCCCGGAGGCGGTGGGCCTGGCCTTCGGGGCGTTCGCCGCGGCCCGGGGCGACTTCCGCGGGTCGGTCCTGACCGCCGTCAACATGGGCCGGGACGCGGACACCACGGCGGCGGTGGCGGGCGCCCTGGCCGGAGCGGTGTCCGGGGCCTGTGCGATTCCGCCGGAATGGTCCTCGGTCATCGGACCCGCGCGGGGGAGCTGTCTGCCCTCGATGCGCGGTTACCACGTGCTGGACATCGCGGATCTGCTGACGCCCGACGAGGACGAGGTGGCGTCATGAACCCGGGGGCCGGTGGCGCTCCGCCGGGGACGCCGTATCCGGGCACCGGCACCGGGCGGGACCCGCTGCGGCGGATCGAGGGGCTGCTGCTCGGGCTGGCCGCCGGGGACGCCGCCGGGTGGCCCGCCGCCCGGCACCGGGCCGCCCGGATGCCCGAGTGGACCCGTCGCCTCACCCGTGAGCTGGACACCTTCGCCGAACAGAACGCGACCACCACCCTCCCCGTCCCGATCGCGCTCAACCAGCCCCCCGAGCCGCTCCGGCTCGGCCCCTCCGACGATGCCGAGTGGGCCGCCTTCACCGCCGAGTCCGTACTCACCGCCGCCGGGGATTACTTCCCCGGTCTCGGCGCCGACCGCCGGATGCGCGCCGCCGTCGACCTCTCCTGGAACTCCCTCGCCAGCGAGATCGCCGCCGCCGCCAACCGCGCGCCCGAGGTCGAGTCCGCCGTACCGCCCCTGCGGGCCCGGATCTCCGTACGCGCGGGGCTCGGCAATCTCGCCACCGGGCTGCGCCCGCCCGCCACCGGCCATGACAACCCGCACTTCTTCGACGACGCCGCCTGCGTCCGGGCCACCGTTCTCGCCGTCGTCCACCCCGGCGACCCGTCCGCCGCCGCCGAACTCGCCGAGTTCGACGCCCGGTACACCCAGGACGGGGACGGGGTGCACGGCGCCCGCGCCATGGCCGCCGCCGTGGCGGGCGCGCTCGGCGGCGCGGACGCCGAGACGGCCGTCGACGCCGCCCTCGCCCAGTTGCCCGGCACCACGGAGATCGGCAGGAACGCCCGGCACGCCCTCAAGCTGGCCCGGGACTTCGCCGGGGAGCCGGCCGGTGCCTTCGCGCTCGTGCCCCTGCTGGAGCATCAGATCGTCGACCATGTCTACAGCTACGGCATCGCCGCCGCCGAGACCGTCCCCGTCGCCCTCGCCCTCACCCTCGCCGCGCGTGGCGAGGTCACCGGCGCGGTGCCCGCCGCCGCCTGTCTCTCCCGGGTCGCCGACTCCGCGCCCGCCCTCGCCGGCGCGCTGACCGGCGCACTCGGCGGCGGTGACTCCGTACCCGCCACCTGGCGGGACGCCTGCCGCACCCTCGCGGGCTGCGCCCTGCCCCGGCTCGCCAGAACCGATCTCGTGGAACTCGCCGGGCTGCTGACAGCCACGGAACTGACAGCTCCGGGTGGACAATTCCGGCATGACGACGCTGAGCACTCCCCCCGCACCGGCCCCGGAGCCGACCCCGGCCGCCGGCCCGACCGGCCCGACCGGCACCCGTACCGCACCGGGTACGACGGACGCGCGCACGAAGGGCGCGCACACGCCGACACGTACCCTCGCTGACCGGATCACCGGCTGTCTGATCGGAGCGGCGGTCGGTGACGCGCTCGGCGGTCCGGTCGAGGGGTACTCACCCGAGCAGATCGTCGAACGCCACGACGGCCGGGTCTCCGGCATCGTCGGCCCCTGGAACGAGAACTGGCGCACCGCCCGCCCCATCGCCCCCTACCACAAGGGCGACGGCCATGTGACCGACGACACCCTGATGACCCATGCGCTGGTCCGGGTGTACGAGACCGTACGCGACCATCTCGACGCGTACGCGATCGCCGACCATCTCGTCCCCGATCTGATGACCACCCCCCGCTGGATCCCCGAACTGGAGACCGAGGCGCTGCTCCTCCAGCGGGTCTTCCTCGCCGAGAAGTGGATGGTCGCCCGGCTGCACTACGGGCATGTCGACCCGCGCGAGGCGGGCACCGGGAACATCGTCAACTGCGGTGCCGCGATGTACATGGCACCGGTGGGGCTGGTCAACGCGGCGCATCCGGCCGCCGCGTACGCCGAGGCGATCGACATCGCGGGCGCGCACCAGTCGTCGTACGGGCGTGAGGCCGCAGGGGTGTTCGCCGCGGCGGTCGCCGCCGCGTGCCTCCCGGACGCCACGCCCGCGACCGTCGTCGAGACCTGTCTCGCGCTCGCGAAGGACGGCACGCGCGCCGCGATCCGGGCGGTACGCGAGGTCGCCTCCCGGCACCGTGACACGGAGTCCGCGCTGCGCGGACTGCGTGAGGCCGTCGCCCCCTTCGACACGGTCGGCCCCCACTACCGCAGTCCGGCGCTGGGCGCCCGCCGTCCCTCCCGGGTGCACTCCATCGAGGAACTCCCCATCGCCCTGGGGATGTTGCTGATCGGCGGCGGCGACTACCACCGTACGGTGCTGGGCTCGGTCAACTACGGACGGGACTGCGACTCGATCGCCACCATGAGCGGGGCGCTCGCCGGGGCGCTGGGCGGCGAGTCCGCCGTCCCCGCGGAGTGGGCGAGGCGCGTGGCCGACGCGAGCCGGCTCGATCTGCACGCTCCGGCGCGGGCGCTGACGGAGGTGGCGTACGAGGTCTTCACCCGCGACACGGAACGGCGGCGCGCGCACGAGAGCGCGTTCGCGCGGATGACGGACGCGCGGCTGATCGACGCCCCGGGCGACGCCGCCGACGCGGCCGACGGCCCGTACGGGACCTCGCGCGGCGGCCCGCACGACGCCCCGCACGACGCCCGGCGCACGGAGACCCGGCCGGCGGCGGCGCGATGACGGACCTCCGCGTCACCTGGGTGCAGCCCGAGGATCTGCTCGGTCACGAGCTGCGCCAGGCCTCGGAGGACGGCCGCGACGCGACGGCCGTCGCCCACCGCTGGCACCTGGCGGGCGGCGCCCCGGCCCCGCCCCGCGCGGGCGCCTCCCCCGCTCCCCCGCCCCCGCGTCTGCGCGCGCTGGCCGGGGAACTGCTCGACGAACTCGCGGCGCTGCCGACCGCGCGGGAGCGGTACGAGCCGACGCACCTCCCCGCGATCAGATCGGCCTGCCCGTCCTGGCCGGCCGCCCCGGACACGGCACCTCGCGAGACCGGCGGGAGTGCCCGCCGTCCCCCCACGGGTCCCGCCGTCGCCCGGCTCCAGGCCGCCTGGCTCGGCCGGGCGGCCGGGTGTCTGCTGGGCAAGCCCGTCGAGAAGCTGCCCCTGCGGGGTATCAGGGCCCTCGCGCACGCCACCGGCAACTGGCCGCTGCACACCTGGTTCACCGCCGAGGGGCTCCCCCCGGATCTCGCCGGCACGTATCCCTGGAACCGCCGCTCCGCGCCCACCTCGCTCGCCGAGAACATCGACGGGATGCCCGAGGACGACGACCTCAACTACCCCGTGCTCAATCTGCTGCTGCTCCAGCGTCACGGCCGGGACTTCACCACCTCGGACGTCGCGCGGCTCTGGCTGGACGAGCTGCCGGCCGCGCGTACGTTCACCGCCGAGCGTGTCGCGTACCGCAATCTGCTCTGCGGGATCGAGCCGCCGTGCACCGCCCGCTACCGCAACCCGTTCCGGGAGTGGATCGGCGCGGCGATCCGGGCCGACATGCACGGCTGGACGCACCCCGGCGACCCCGGGGCCGCCGCCGTGCGGGCGCACCGGGACGCGACGCTCACGCACACCGCGAACGGGGTGTACGGCGCGATGTTCGTCGCGGCGGCCGTCGCCGCCGCGGCCGGGCCGCCGGACACCGGGCCCCCCGCCGCCAGGGCTCACGATGTGCACGCCTGCCTCCGAGCCGGGCTGTCCGTCGTACCGCCCGGCTCCCGGCTCGCCGAGGCCGTGCGCTTCGGGATCCGGTCCGCCCGCGCCCAGGCCGACTTCGCGACCGTCGTCGACCGGCTGCACACCGTCTACGGCCACTACCACTGGGTCCACGCCGTGCCCAACGCCGCCCTGCTCGCCGCGGCGCTCACCCACGCCGACGGTGACTTCGGCGGCTCCATCTGCCGGGCCGTGTCCGGCGGCTGGGACACCGACTCGAACGGCGCCACGGCCGGTTCGATCGCCGGACTGCTCGCCGGGCACCCGGCCGCGCTGCCCGAGCGGTGGACGGCCCCGCTCAAGAACAGGCTGGCCACCTCCGTCGCCGGCCTCGACGGCATCGGCTTCGACACGCTCGCAGAACTCACCCACAGGGAGGCGCTCCGCCCATGACCGGCATCGTGGTCCTCGGCAGCACCAATATGGATCTTGTCGCGTACGTCGCGCGCGCCCCGAAGCTCGGGGAGACCGTCACGGGGCGGGAGTTCCGTACGATCCCCGGCGGCAAGGGCGCCAACCAGGCCGTCGCCGCCGCCCGCGCGGGCGGCGAGGTGGCGATGATCGGCGCCGTCGGCGCGGACGAGTACGGCGAGCTGCTGCGGCACACGCTCGCCGCGTCCGCCGTCGACACGGACCTGCTGCGCACCGTCGAGGGCCCCTCCGGCACGGCCCATGTCGTCGTCGACGACGACGGCGGCAACGCGATCGTGGTGATCCCCGGCGCGAACGGCACCGTCACCCATCTCGTCCCCGGCGACGAGACCGTCATCGCCGCCGCCGACTCCCTGCTCCTCCAGCTCGAACTGCCGGTCGCCGCCGTACTGGCCGGAGCCGAGGCGGCCCGCCGCCACGGCGTACGGACCGTACTCACCCCCGCCCCCGCGCAGCCCCTGCCGCCGGGCCTGCTCGCCACCGTCGATCTGCTGGTCCCCAACGAGCACGAGGCGGCCACCCTCACCGGGGTCGCCGACGCCCACGCCTCGGCCGGGATCCTGCTCCAGCAGGTCCCCGAGGTCGTGATCACCCTCGGCGCCGCGGGCAGTCTGTACGCGGCCCGGGGCGCCAGGACCGTCACCGTGCCCGCGCCCCGGGTCGAGGCCGTGGACAGCACGGGCGCCGGTGACACCTATGTGGGCGCGCTCGCCGTCGCGCTCGGCGAGGGCCGTCCGATGCCCGAGGCGATGCGGTGGGCCTCCGCCGCCGCCGCGCTCTGCGTCCAGCGCCACGGGGCGTCCACCTCCATGCCGTACCGCACCGAGATCGAGGCCTGAATGACCGCGTCCGCTCCCTCCACGCCTCCCGCCACCCCCGCCGCCACCCCTCCCTCCGCGCCCCCTTCCTCCGCGCCGGAAGCCCCCGACGGCGCTCCCGCCCCCGCCGGCACCCCAGCTCCCTCCGGCACCCCCGTTTCCGCCCCGCTCTCCGGTCTGCGGGTGCTCGATCTCGCGACCCTCTTCGCGGGTCCGCTCGCCGCCACCCTGCTCGGCGACTTCGGCGCCGACGTCATCAAGGTCGAACACCCCACCCGCCCCGACCCCTCGCGCGGCCACGGCCCCGCCAAGGACGGTGTGGGCCTGTGGTGGAAGCTGCTCGGCCGCAACAAGCGCGCCATCACCCTCGACCTCTCCACCCCGGGCGGACGCGACCTGCTGCTCCGGCTCGCCGCCGGCACGGATGTGATCATCGAGAACTTCCGGCCGGGCACCCTGGAGAAATGGGGCCTCGGCTGGACCGAACTCTCCCTGGCCAATCCCCGGCTCGTACTGACCCGGGTGACGGGCTTCGGCCAGTTCGGCCCGTACGCCCACCGCCCCGGATTCGGCACCCTCGCCGAGGCGATGAGCGGCTTCGCGGCCGTCACGGGCGAGCCCGACGGACCGCCCACACTGCCGCCCTTCGGTCTCGCCGACTCCATCGCCGCGCTGGCCACGGCGTACGCGGTGATGACCGCGCTCGGCGGCCGGACCCTGACGGGCCGTGGCCAGGTGGTCGACATGGCGATCATCGAGCCGATCCTGACCGTGCTGGGACCGCAGCCGCTCTGGTACGACCAGCTCGGCTTCGTCCAGCCCCGTACGGGCAACCGCTCCACCAACAACGCCCCGCGCAACACGTACCGGGCCGCCGACGGCTCCTGGCTGGCGGTCTCCACCTCGGCGCAGTCGGTCGCGGAACGGGTGATGCGGCTGGTGGGCCGGCCGGAGCTGATCGCCGAGCCGTGGTTCACCACCGGCAGCGGCCGGGCCCAGCACGCGGACGTCCTCGACGAGGCGGTCGGCGGCTGGATCGCCCGGCACACCCGCGCCGAGGCGATGGCCGCCTTCGAGCGGGCCGAGGCGGCGATCGCGCCCGTCTACGACATCCGGGACGTCATGGCGGATCCGCAGTACCGGGCGCTGGACAGCGTCACCGAGGTCCCCGATCCCGAGCTGGGCACCCTGCGGATGCAGAACGTCCTCTTCCGGCTCTCCGAGACCCCGGGCGCCATCCGCTGGGCGGGCCGCCCCCATGGCGCGGACACCGACGCGGTCCTGGCCGAGCTGGGCCTGTCCACGTCCGAGATCGGCGCGCTCCGGGCGGACGGGGCGCTATGACCATCCCCCTCACCTGGCTGTATGTCCCCGGGGACCGTCCGGAGGTGATGGCGAAGGCGCTGTCCTGCGGCGCGGACGTCGTGATCGTGGACCTGGAGGACGCGGTGGCGCCCGACCGGAAGGAGTACGCGCGCGATTCCATCGCCGACCTGCTGTCCTCGCCCCACCCGGTCCCGCTCCATGTCCGGATCGCCGACGAGCACGACCTGATGCCGCTGGTCGGCCTGCCGGGACTGGCCGGGCTCCGCCTCCCGAAGGTGACCCACGCCTCCGACATCCACCGGATCGCGGCCCGCGCCCCGGACATCGCGCTCTACGCCCTGCTCGAATCGGCGCTGGCCCTGGAGAACGCCCACGCCATCGCGGGCGCGCACCCCGCGGTACGGGGGATCTCCCTCGGCGAGGCGGACCTCCGCGCCGATCTGGGGGTACGGGACGACTCCGGCCTGGACTGGGCCCGTAGCCGGGCCGTGGTGGCGGCCCGCGCGGCGGGCCTGTCCCCGCCGGTCCAGTCGGTGTTCCCCGACGTCCGTGACCTGGACGGGCTCGCGGCCTCCTGCCGCCACGGCCGGGCCCTGGGGCTGCTGGGCCGCGCGGCCATCCATCCCCGCCAGCTCCCGGTCATCGAGCGGTCCTATCTCCCCACGCCGCGGGAGGTCGGCGAGGCCGAGGAGATCGTCGAGGCGGCGGCGGCCGACGCGGGCGCCCACGCCCTCCCCGACGGACGCTTCGTCGACGCGGCGATCGTGGCGGCGGCGAGGAGAACGCTCGCGCTGGCCCGGCGTGACGGTGCGCGTCACGGCTGAAGCCGGCCACGACCAGCACACGAGACACGAGACACGACCAGCACACGAAAACGGGGCCCGTCGAAACGGACCCCGTCCATGGCCCCCGCGAGGAGGGGCGCCGTCAGGTCTTGTCAGCCGGTTCGGCCGCCGGGGCGGTCGCGGTATCCGCCGTCGCGGCGTCGTCCGCGCCGGCACCGTCGGCCTTGTCCGTGTCCTTGTCCTTGCCCTTGTCCTTGTCCTTCGGCGGCGTCGCCGTCTCCCGCTCCGGCTCCACGATCTCCTCGCGTCCGGGGCGTACCCGCGCCGACACCAGGAAGTAGACGACCGCGAGGATGAAGACGCCGATCGCCGTCCAGACGTTCAGCCGGACACCGAGGACATGGTGCGCCTCGTCGACGCGCATGTACTCGATCCAGGCCCGGCCCGCGCAGTACGCCGCGGCATAGAGGGCGAACACCCGTCCGTGTCCCAGCTTGAAGCGGCGGTCGGCCCATACGATCAGCAGCGCGACGCCCAGGCACCACAGCGACTCGTACAGGAACGTCGGGTGGTAGAGACCCGCCTCGCGGTTGGTGCCCGCGGAGATCTTCAGCGCCCACGGCAGATCCGTCTGCTTGCCGTACAGCTCCTGGTTGAACCAGTTGCCCCAGCGCCCGATGGCCTGTGCGATGACGATCCCGGGCGCGATGGCGTCCGCGTACGCCGGCAGCGGGATCCCACGGCGGCGGCAGCCGATCCAGGCGCCGACCGCGCCCAGCGCGATCGCGCCCCAGATACCGAGCCCGCCCTCCCAGATCTTGAAGGCGTCGACCCAGTCCTCACCGTCGCTGAAATACAGCTGATAGTCGGTGATCACATGGTAGAGCCGCCCGCCGACCAGACCGAAGGGCACCGCCCAGACGGCGATGTCGGCCACGGTGCCGGGTTTGCCGCCCCGGGCGACCCAGCGCTTGCCGCCGTACCAGACGGCGACGAAGACACCGATGATGATGCAGAACGCATAGCCACGCAGCGGAAGCGGTCCGAGATGGAGCACTCCGGTGGACGGGCTGGGAATGTAGGCAAGGTCCATGGCAGAACCGACCGTACAGTGCCGGGCGGGATCTGAGGCAACCCGCCCGGCAACTTCTGGATAACGAGGTCAGACTGCGGGGGAGGAAGCGGGGGCCGCGGCGGGATCCGAGCCGAAGGACGAGCCGGAGGATACGGCGGGACCCGAGGCGGGGGCCGAAGCGGGGCCCTGGACATCGGCCCCCGGGCCCGGCCCCGCGCCCGCGCCCGGTCCGGACCCGGCGCTCGCGCCCGGATCCATACCCGGTCCGGTACCCGCTCCCGGGCCCGCGGCCGGTCCGGAGGCTCCTCCCGAAGCGGGAGCCGAGGCCGACGCGGGCGCCGAGGGCGTCCGCGTCCCCGCCTTCTTGTCCTTGTTGGCCGCCGCGACCCACTTCCGCAGATTGTCCGGGGTGATGTTCTCGCCGCCCTTCTTGGGGAACACCGACTCCCCGTTGAGCAGCACGGTCGGTGTCCCGGAGAAACCGCCCGTCCTGAACTTCGCCGCGGACTTGTTCACCCAGTCGTCGTGCTTGCCCTCCTCCACGCACTGGCGGAATCCCGGCGCCGACTTCAGCCCCTCGACCTTGCCCGCCAGATCCAGCAGATGGCTGTTCTTCGCGAAGGCGTCGTTCGTCTCCGGCGGCTGATGCTGGTACAGCACGTCGTGGTACGGGGAGAACTTGCCCACGTCCTGGGCGCACGCCGCGGCGTTGGCCGCGTGCAGCGAGCCGCTGCCGCCCATGTTGCCGTCGATGATCGTGGCGAGGTGATACTCGACCTTGAGCTGTCCCGCCCTCTCCAGCTCATGGATCGTGTCCCGGAACGCGTTCTCGAACTGGGCGCACGCCGGGCAGCGGAAGTCCTCCCACACCGTGAGCGTCGACGGCGCGTCCGGCGCCCCCACGGGGATCGCCAGATCGTCCGTGCCCCTGAGCCCGGACGGCGCGCTCACCGGTCCCGCCGCGTTGTCGGCCTTGTCCTTGCCGACCTCCGAGGCGACCACCCCGATCACCCCGACCGCGCCGAGCACCCCGACGACCGCCACGGACATGACCACCGTGCGCCTGCGCCGCTCACGCGCCCTGTCCGCTTCACGTTCCTGCTGGAGCCGCTCTCTCGCGGTCCGTCTTACCTCGCGGTTCTTCTCGCTCACGCCCACAGCAACGAACCGGGAAGGCGCGTGCGCACCTTCCCGGTCCCAGGTCCACCCGTACGGGTGAGACGAACCGTCAGCGCTTGCGAACGCCCTCGGCCAGCTCGGCCGCCAGCTCCCGCACCGCCACCAGCCCGGCCGCCGCGTCGGGCGCGTCCAGCATCCGCTTCACGAACGCCGAGCCCACGATGACGCCGTCGGCGAAGCCGGCGACCTCCGCCGCCTGCTCCGCGTTGGACACCCCGAGCCCGACACACACCGGCATCCCGGTGGTGGCGCGGGTGCGCAGCACCAGGTCCTGGGCCTCCAGGCCCACCGACTCACGCGTACCCGTGACCCCCATCAGCGAGGCCGCGTAGACGAAGCCGCTGCCCACCGAGGTGATCCGGGCGAGCCGCTCGTCCTTGCTGCTGGGCGCCACCACGAAGACCGTCGCCAGTCCGTGCTTCTCGGCGTGCTCACGCCAGAGCGCCGACTCCTGCACCGGGAGGTCCGGCAGGATGCACCCGGCGCCGCCCGCCTCGGCCAGCTCGGTGGTGAAGCGCTCGATCCCGTACCGGTCGATGGGATTCCAGTACGTCATCACCAGGACCGGCTTGCCGGTCGCCGCGTACGCCTCACGGACCGTACGCATCACATCGGCGATCTTCACCCCGCCCCGCAGCGCGATGTCGTCGGCGGTCTGGATGACCGGCCCGTCGAGCACGGGGTCGCTGTGGGGCAGCCCCACCTCGACCACGTCCGCGCCGCCGTCGAGGACCGCCTTCACGGCCTCGATACCGCCGTCCACGGTCGGGAATCCGGCGGGCAGATAGGCGATGAGCGCGGCCCGGTTCTCGGACCTCGCCGTCGCGAGCGTCTCGCTCAGCAGCTCGATGTTCCCGCTCACTTGGCGCTCTCCCCGTCGTACAGCCCGAAGTAGCGGGCGGCCGTGTCCATGTCCTTGTCACCCCGGCCGGAGAGATTGACGACGATCAGCCCGTCCTTCCCCAGCTCCCGCCCCAGCTCCAGCGCGCCGGCGAGCGCGTGCGCGCTCTCGATCGCCGGGATGATGCCCTCGCTGCGCGACAGCAGCAGCAGCGCCCGCATCGCGTCGTCGTCGGTCACCGCGCGGTACTCACCGCGCCCGCTGTCCTTGAGATACGCGTGCTCGGGTCCGATGCCCGGGTAGTCGAGACCGGCCGAGATCGAGTAGGGCTCGGTGATCTGGCCCTCCTCGTCCTGGAGGACGTACGACCGCGATCCGTGCAGGATGCCCGGCTCGCCGGCGGTCAGTGTCGCGGCGTGCTCGCCGCTCTCGATCCCGTGTCCTGCGGGCTCGCAGCCCACCAGCCGTACGCCCTCGTCGGGGATGAACGCGTGGAAGAGACCGATCGCGTTGGACCCGCCCCCCACACACGCGACGGCGGCGTCGGGCAGCCGTCCGGCGCGCTCCAGGATCTGCCGCCTGGCCTCCACCCCGATGACCCGGTGGAAGTCGCGCACCATCGCGGGGAAGGGGTGCGGTCCGGCGACCGTGCCGAAGAGGTAGTGCGTACGGTCCACATTGGCGACCCAGTCGCGGAACGCCTCGTTGATGGCGTCCTTGAGCGTCCTGCTGCCGGAGGCGACCGGGACGACCTCGGCGCCGAGCATCCGCATCCGGGCGACGTTCAGGGCCTGGCGACGGGTGTCGATCTCGCCCATGTAGATGGTGCATTCGAGCCCGAACAGCGCGCAGGCGGTGGCGGTGGCGACTCCGTGCTGTCCCGCTCCGGTCTCGGCGATGACCCGGGTCTTGCCCATGCGCTTGGTCAGCAGCGCCTGCCCCAGCACATTGTTGATCTTGTGGGATCCGGTGTGGTTGAGATCCTCGCGCTTGAGGAACATCCGGACGCCGCCGGCGTGCTCGGCGAACCGCGGCACCTCGGTCAGGGCGCTGGGCCGGCCGGTGTAGTCGGCCAGCAGTCCGTTCAGCTCGGCGGCGAAGGCGGGATCGCCCTTGGCCTTCTCGTACTCGACGGCGACCTCGTCGACGGCGGCGACGAGTGCCTCGGGGATGAACTTTCCGCCGAAGGCGCCGAAGTACCCCTCGGCGCTGGGGACATGACCGTCGGGGTCGGGAACAAAGAACTCGGAAGACACGCGAGAACTCCTCTGGAAGCAACGGACGGGACGCACCGTACGCGCCATCGGCGAGGCGGCCGGCCGGACCGCGTGTGCCGGTAGCGGAAGAGCGCGCGACAAGATCGCCGCACGGTCCGGAAACCGGTCAGTCGCGGAACGGAACGGTACGGAACCGCGCACAGTCGCGCACGGACTCCGTACCTCCAGGCACACACCACGCCCGAGGCGCGGCTACGGACGCCATCGCATGCCGTTGACCTGACCGGGCTCGTCGCCGATCACATAGCGGACCCGTCGTCCGTGCACCCGTCGCGCCGGCGCACGGCACCCGCGCGGACGGCAGCCCCGCGCCAGCGCCGCGTGCGGCGTGTGCGGTACGGGAACGGCGACGGCGTTCACGGCGGGGTCAGTCCCTCCCGTGCCGCAGCGCCGGGTGGGCGCCCGCCGCGACGAGGTCGGCGACCGCGGACTTCGGGTCACGCCCGGTCACCAGGGACTCACCGACCAGTACGGCGTCGGCCCCGGCGTTGGCGTACGCGATCAGATCGTGCGGTCCGCGCACCCCCGACTCGGCGATCTTCACGATGCCGGCCGGGATCTCGGGGGCGACCCGCTCGAAGGTGCCACGGTCGACGGTCAGGGTCTTCAGATCGCGCGCGTTGACACCGATGATCCTCGCGCCCGCGTCCACGGCCCGCTCGACCTCCTCCTCGTCGTGCACCTCGACGAGCGGGGTGAGCCCGATCGACTCGGCCCGCTCGATCAGCGAGACCAGCGCCGACTGGTCGAGCGCGGAGACGATCAGCAGCACCAGATCGGCGCCGTACGCACGCGCCTCCCAGAGCTGGTACGAGGTGACGATGAAGTCCTTGCGCAGTACGGGGATGTCGACCTTGGCCCGTACCGCCTCCAGATCGGCCAGCGAACCGCCGAAGCGCCGCTGCTCGGTCAGTACGGAGATGACGGCCGCGCCGCCCGCCTCGTAGTCGGCGGCGAGTCCCGCCGGGTCCGCGATCGCGGCCAGCGCGCCCTTGGACGGGCTGGAGCGCTTGACCTCGCAGATCACCTGGACGGAATCGCCCCGCAGCGCGGCCACTCCGTCCTTGGCCTCCGGAGCCCTGGCCGCGCGCTGCTTCAGCTCATCGAGGCCGACGCGCGCCTGCCGCTCTGCGAGGTCGGCGCGGACGCCTTCGATGATCTCGTCGAGCACACTCACGCGAGGGCCCCCTTTCCTGGACGGGTCTGGACGGGTATGGATCAGGACCAGCCATATCGATGCTATCCGGAAGTGCCCGAAGGCTCCGCATCCGGTTGGCCGAGCATGCCACTGCCTGGGCGTTCATGGTGCGAGCGACGAGCCGAAGGGCAGATTTCTGACCACCGTGAAGAGCAGGACGACCGCACCGAGCGACCACCACCAGACGGGCCCGAGGGTGATCCGTACCGGCATCCCTCTCCCCGCCCGTACCACCCAGACCACCCAGACCACGGCGAACACCGCGTAGCCGAGGACCGCGAGCGCGTTGGCGCCGAGGGCGGTGAACGGGTCGCCGTGCGCGACGGCGTAGGCGCTGCGCAGTCCGCCGCAGGCCGGGCAGTGGAGCCCGGTCAGCCAGTAGAGCGGGCAGACCGGATAGTGGCCGGTTTCATTCGGGTCGACCAGAGCGACATAGGTCCAGGCCGAGGCGATCCCGGCGAGGACCCCGAGCGGCGGAAGAACCCGCCGTACGAACGAGGCGGGGGCCACCGGGGCGCCCGGTGGCGCGGGTACGAACGGCACGGGGACCGGCGGCGCGGCAGAAGGCACCTGGGGCACCTGGGGCGGGTCGTGCGCGGGGGTTGGCATCGCGTCCACCCGGTGATTGTCGCCGCTCGTGACGGCGCTCGTGACGGGAAGGACGCGGCCCGGCGCCGCCGGACCGCGTCGGCGTGCGGAGCGCCGGCCCGGTCAGACGGTCTGCGTCTGGGGCTCGCTCGTGGCCTCGGTCCTCGCGGTCGCGCCCACCGGCCGGGCCGGCGCCTGCGCCGGTGCCTGGACCTGCCGCTCGCCCGCCTGCTGCCTGGCCCGTACCAGCGCCTCGGACTCCTTGGGCATCCCCAGACCCGCGGCCTTCATCGCCAGACCGACGACACCACCGAGGAGGATGACACCGATACCGGCCCAGAAACCGGGCGAGTTCGCCGCCACCATGAAGACCCCCGCGACGCAGAAGCCGATGAAGGAGATGGTGACACCGGTCCAGGCCGCCGGGGTGTGTCCGTGGCTGCTGCCCGCCATGAGTTGCTCCTCGTTCCTGTTGCCCTGTCGCGCCGGGTATGTCTGCGCTGTGTGAGCCGGACGCTCACCGAACATTGTCCAGCATCGGGAACGCGTCCGGCCCCGGGGGTCGGGCGATGTGGTTCAGCTCTCGCGCGCGGGGTCCTCGCGCGTCGGGTCCTCACCGCGGTCCAGGGCCTTCCACAGGTCCTCGGGACGGTCGGGGTCCACGACGGGCGTACGCCGGCCACCGCGCCCTGCGTACGCGCCCGCGCCGGGGCCGCCGGAGCCCGCCGCGCCGGAGCGTTCGTACCGCCCGGACATCGCGGGCCACTGCCTGCCGTACACCACCGCGAGCAGCCCCGCGAGCAGGATCAGCACCCCGCCCGCCGTGGTCACGTACGGCCAGGCGGTATGGCTCAGCGCGTCCACCGTCGCGGCGGCGTCACCGGTGGTCCTGGCGGCCAGTTCGTCCACCGCCGAGCTGTCCGACGCGCCGAGGAACGCGGCGAGGGCCGCCCCCGCGCCGCTCAGCGCCAGCAGGGCGGCGACCAGCAGCCGTCCGGCCCTGCGGACGGCGAAGACGGCGACGAGCGCCGCGAGACCGACGACGGCGAGGGCGGCGGGCACCCCCGTCACATCACGGCCGTTGGCGTCGAGCGGCAGGGAACCGCCGCCGACGGCCGCCGTGCCCTGGGCCCAGGTCTGGCCGGAGGCGATCAGCGCCACGGCGGCGCCCACGGCGCCGAGGAACAGGGCGGCCGCGAGAGCACGGCGGCCGCCGCTCGACGCGGTGGCCACCGGGACGACGGCATGGGGCTGGGGTACGGGAACGGCGCTCACGTACCCCACTATCCCCTACCGTGTCACCCGCCGTTCAGGCGGTTCGCGGTATGCACGGCGCGCAGCACGGCGGCGGCCTTGTTGCGGCACTCGATGTCCTCGGAGACCGGATCGGAGTCGGCGACGACACCCGCCCCCGCCTGGACGTACGCCGTGCCGTCGCGCAGCAGCGCGGTACGGATGGCGATGGCCGTGTCGGAGTCCCCGGCGAAGTCGAGATAGCCGACGCAGCCGCCGTACAGTCCGCGCCGGGTGGGTTCCAGCTCGTCGATGATCTGCATGGCGCGCGGCTTGGGCGCCCCGGAGAGGGTGCCTGCGGGAAAGCAGGCGGTCAGCACGTCGAAGGCGGTACGGCCCTCGGCGACCCGACCGGTCACCGTGGACACGATGTGCATGACGTGCGAGTACCGCTCGACCGACATGAAGTCCACGACCTCGACGGTGCCCGGCGCGCAGACCCGGCCCAGATCGTTGCGGCCGAGGTCGACGAGCATGAGGTGCTCGGCGCGCTCCTTGGGATCGGCGAGCAGTTCCTCGGCGAGGGCCTGGTCCTCCCGCGGGGTGGCGCCCCGGTGCCGGGTCCCGGCGATCGGGTGCACCATCGCGCGTCCGTCCTCGACCTTGACCAGGGCCTCGGGGCTGGAGCCCACGACGTCGAAGGTCCTGCCGTCCTCGTGCGGGAAGCGGAAGAGATACATGTACGGCGACGGATTGGTGGCGCGCAGCACCCGGTAGACGTCCAGGGCGCTCGCGGTGACGGGGGTCTCGAAGCGCTGCGAGGGGACGACCTGGAAGGCCTCGCCCGCCCTGATCCGCTCCTTGATGTCCTCGACGGCGGCCTGGTAGTCGGGGCCGCCCCAGAGCGCGGTGTACTCGGGCAGTTCGGAGACGGGCAGCGCGGCCGGCGCGGAGTGGAGCGGCTCGGCGAGATCGGCGGCCATGGCGTCGAGCCGGGCGACGGCGTCCGCGTACGCCTCGTCCACACCGGTGTCCAGGTCGTTGTGGTTGATCGCGTTGGCGATCAGCAGGACCGTGCCGTCCCAGTGGTCGAGTACGGCGAGGTCCGAGGTGAGCAGCATGGTCAGCTCGGGGATGCGCAGATCGTCGCGCGCGTGCTCGCCGATCCGCTCCAGCCTGCGGACGATGTCGTATCCGAGATAGCCGACCATGCCGCCGGTGAAGGGCGGCATGCCGGAGGAGAGATCGCGGGGGGTGTGCAGGGTCTCCACGGTGGCGCGCAGGGCGGCCAGCGGATCACCGTCCACGGGGACCCCGACGGGCGGGGTGCCGAGCCAGTGGGTACGGCCGTCGCGTTCGGTGAGCGTGGCGGCGGACCGTACCCCGATGAAGGAGTAGCGGGACCAGGAGCGGCCGTTCTCCGCGGACTCCAGCAGGAAGGTCCCGGGACGCTCGGCGGCGAGCTTGCGGTACAGGCCGACCGGGGTGTCGCCGTCCGCGAGGAGGCGCCTGCTGACGGGGATGACACGGCGGTCCACCGCCAGCTTGCGGAAGGTCTCAAGGTCCATGGCGGCTGACCCTACTCGGTGGGACGGACCGGGCCGTTCACCGTCCGAGCGGCAGGACATCCGCGTCGAAGCAGGTGCGCGCGCCGGTGTGGCAGGCGGCTCCCACCTGGTCGACCTGGACCAGAACGGTGTCGGCGTCGCAGTCCAGGGCGACGGACTTGACGTGCTGGACATGGCCGGAGGTGTCGCCCTTGACCCAGTACTCGCGGCGGCTGCGGGACCAGTAGGTGCAGCGGCCGGTGGTCAGGGTGCGGTGCAGGGCCTCGTCGTCCATCCAGCCCAGCATCAGCACCTCGCCGGTGTCGTACTGCTGGGCGATGGCCGGGAGCAGTCCGTCGGCGGTCCGCTTGAGCCGGTCCGCGATGGCGGGGTCGAGTCCATGGCCCGGACCGGGGCCGGCGGCTCCGGCGGTGGTGGGTGTACCGGCGGCGGCGGACGGCGTGCTGGGCGTGCTGGACGTACTGCTCATGGGTCCCATTGTGCCGCGCCCGCGCCGTCCGCCGGGCCCGGTGTCCACTGGGCGGACGGGGCCGGGCCGCCGTAGGGTGGGGGCCATGTCGACCCATGCGAAGCGTGAACGGCTGCTGCTCGCCGACCTGTTGGAAGCCGCGGGCCCGGAGGCGCCGACGCTCTGCGACGGCTGGCTGACCCGGGATCTCACGGCCCATGTCGTGGTGCGCGAGCGCCGCCCCGACGCGGCGGGCGGGGTGCTGGTGCCCGCGCTCAGGAACCGGCTGGAGCGGGTGCAGGCGGAGTACGCCGCGAAGCCGTACGAGGAGCTGATCCACCTCGTCCGTACGGGACCGCCGCGGCTGTCCCCGTACGGCATCAAGCAGATCGACGAGGCGGCGAACGCGATCGAGTTCTATGTGCACGCCGAGGATGTCCGGCGGGCGCGGCCCGACTGGACCCCGCGTGAGCTGGACCGGGTCTTCTCGGACGCGCTCTGGTCACGGCTGGAGAAGGGCGGCCGGATGCTGGGGCGCAGGTCCCCGGTGGGTCTGGTGCTGCGCCGCCCGGACGGCCAGACGGCCGTGGCCCACCGCGGCACACCGGTGGTCACGGTCACCGGTGAGCCGGGTGAGCTGGTGCTCTTCGTGTTCGGACGGCAGGGCGTCACGGATGTGGAGCTGGAGGGCGACAAGGACGCGATCGCCCGGCTCCAGGAGGCGAAGCTCGGTATCTAGAAGCTCGGTATCCAGGTGTTGTCCGGCCGGACAACACCTAGGTCCTGTCCGGTGCCGGGACCGGGGTGTGCGGACAGGTGTCCCGGTACTCCGCGATCGCCGGGCCCGGCGCCGGCGGGGGGCAGAGGAACCGCTCGTAGCGGGTGTCGTTGTCGATGAACCGCTTCAGCCAGGACACGCTGTACTTCGCGATCGTGGTGTTCGCCGTGATCGGGGTGCGGTGGACGGCGCCCCTCAGCTCCAGATACGCCTTGTCGAGCGTGCCGGGCAGTGACTCGTAGAACGGCTCGGAGTGCCCCGCGACCGGCGCGACCGTATCGCCGTCGGCCCCGACCACCAGGGTGGGCGTACGGACCTCGGGCCAGGTCGTGTCCAGATTCCAGCCGGTCAGCGGGATGGCCGCCTTCAGTGACGTACGGCTCTTGGCGGCCTCCAGGGAGCCGCCCCCGCCCATCGAGTGGCCCATGACACCGAGGCGCCCGGGGTCGACCCGGTCCCTGACCGCCGAATCACCCGTCAGATAGTCGAGGGCCGCGAGGAGTTGGCGTCCACGCCCGGCGGGCTGGTCGAGCACGGTGATGGTGTCGATGGTGAGGACGACGAAGCCCTGGGAGGCGAGACGCGGTCCGTACCAGGCGATGCTGGACTGGGTGCCGGTGAAGCCGGGCGAGACGGCCACCGCGCCGAAGGTGCCGTCCGCGGTGGAGGTCGGGTAGTAGATGGTGCCGCCGCCGAAGCCCCTCACGCTCGACCGCGCCACCCGGATCTGGGAGACGGCGTACGGGCCGAGGGGAGCCTCGACGCCGGCCGCGGTGGGCGCGGGGCCGCGCTCGTACGGATTGTCCGCGGCTTGGGCGGCGCCCGGGATCAGCGCGGCGAAGAGCCCCGCGGTGGCCGCCGCGAGGCTCCAGGTGATGCGGGCACTTCGAGAACTCCGGGCACTTCGGGTACGGGCGGGGGTACGCGGCTGAGCGTGCTGCTGCTGCACGGTGGGGGGCCTCTCGGTCGTGACGGAGCCACACCGGAAGCCGTCGGGTGCGCCGGAGTGGAACCGCGATTGTCACTGACGGTTCCACTCTCACGGCGCATTCGTCCGGAGAGCACCGGCGAGTTCACCGGTCTTCACCAGTCCTCGTCAGTCTTCCCCGGCCTTCACCGGATTCCACCCTTTCCCACAGGCGAACAGGCGTGCCCCGGGTGGTGCCTTCGGTCCCGGTCCGGATCAACACCCGTGCTCAGCGCACCGGATGGCCCGCTTCCCGCAGCGCCTGCTTGACCTCCGAGATCCGCAGATCGCCGAAGTGGAAGACGGAGGCGGCCAGTACGGCGTCCGCGCCCGCGTCGATGGCGGGCGGGAAGTCGGCGAGCCGGCCCGCGCCCCCGGACGCGATGACGGGCACGGTCACATGGCGGCGCACGGCCGCGATCATCTCCGTGTCGTAGCCGTCCTTCGTACCGTCCGCGTCCATCGAGTTGAGCAGAATCTCCCCGGCGCCCAACTCGGCCGCCCGGTGGGCCCATTCGACGGCGTCGATACCGGTGCCCCGCCGTCCGCCGTGTGTCGTGACCTCGAACGAGCCGGACGGGGTGCGCCGCGCGTCGACCGACAGCACCAGCACCTGCCGTCCGAAGCGCTCGGCGATCTCCCGGATCAGCTCGGGCCGCGCGATGGCCGCGGTGTTGACCCCGACCTTGTCCGCGCCGGCCCGCAGCAGCTTGTCGACATCCTCGGGGGTACGGACGCCCCCGCCGACGGTGAGCGGGATGAAGACCTGCTCGGCGGTGCGGCGCACCACGTCGTAGGTCGTCTCCCGGTCGCCGGACGAGGCGGTGATGTCGAGGAACGTCAGCTCGTCGGCGCCCTCCGCGTCGTACAGCTTGGCCATCTCGACGGGATCGCCGGCGTCGCGCAGATTCTGGAAGTTGACGCCCTTCACGACCCGGCCGTTGTCCACGTCCAGGCAGGGGATGACCCGTACGGCGAGAGTCATCCGGCACCTCCCCGGTAGGCCTCGACCTCGACCTCGACGAAGAGACTGGGATCGATCAGCCCGGCGACGACGATCATCGAGGCGGCGGGGCGCACGGCGTCGAACAGCTCCTTGTGGGCGCGGCCGACCTCCTCGGCGTCCCGGACATGGGTGAGGTACATCCGGGTACG
The DNA here is from genome assembly GCF_053608565.1 of Streptomyces sp. NPDC055025. NCBI lineage: Bacteria > Bacillati > Actinomycetota > Actinomycetes > Kitasatosporales > Streptomycetaceae > Streptomyces > Streptomyces sp. NPDC055025. Next base: position 33,065 of record NZ_JBSGVS010000058.1, on the reverse strand, counting down.
GACCACATGCCCGGCGCCGAGGCCCAGTTCCCCCAGCGCCTTGAACGCGACACCGAAGGCGGTCTTCGTCTGCTCGTACGGACCGCCCTCCGCGATCCTGCCGTCGACCACCGAGGTGCAGCCGGACACCAGGACGAGACCGCTCGGCAGTTCGACCGCGCGGGAGTAGCCGAAGGACTCCTCCCAGGGCCCGCCGGAGGAGATCCTCCGCACCCCCGTGGTACCGGTCATCCGCGCACCGCCGTCAGCGCCTCTTCCAGGGTGAACGCCTTGGCGTAGAGGGCCTTGCCGACGATCGCGCCCTCGACGCCCACGGGCACGAGCGAGGCGATGGCGCGCAGATCGTCCAGCGAGGAGACCCCGCCGGAGGCGACGACCGGCTTGTCGGTCGCGGCGCAGACATTCTTCAGCAGCTCCAGATTGGGGCCCTGGAGCGTGCCGTCCTTGGCGATGTCGGTGACGACGTAGCGGGCGCAGCCCTCGGAGTCCAGCCGGGCCAGCGTCTCGTAGAGGTCGCCGCCGTCCCGGGTCCAGCCCCGGCCGCGCAGTGTGGTGCCGCGTACATCGAGGCCGACCGCGATCCGGTCGCCGTGCGCGGCGATGATCCGGGCGACCCACTCGGGGCTCTCCAGCGCGGCCGTACCGAGGTTGACCCGGGTGCAGCCGGTGGCGAGGGCCGCGGCGAGCGAGGCGTCGTCGCGGATACCGCCGGAGAGTTCGACCTTGATGTCCATGGCCGCGGCGACCTCGGCGATCAGCTCGCGGTTGTCGCCGGTGCCGAACGCGGCGTCGAGGTCGACGAGATGCAGCCACTCGGCACCGGAGCGCTGCCAGGCGAGGGCGGCTTCGAGGGGCGAGCCGTAGGACGTCTCCGTACCGGACTCGCCGTGGACGAGCCGTACGGCCTGGCCGTCGCGGACGTCGACGGCGGGGAGGAGTTCGAGCTTCGGCACAAGAGCCTCGGGTGACATCAGAGGGTTCCGATCCAGTTGGTCAGCAGCGTGGCACCGGCGTCGCCGGACTTCTCGGGGTGGAACTGGGTGGCCCACAGTGCCCCGTTCTCCACGGCCGCCACGAACGGCTCACCGTGCGTGGACCAGGTGACCCTGGGGGCCCGGATCTTGGGGTTGGTGACTTCCAGGTTCCAGTCGTGCACCGCGTACGAGTGGACGAAGTAGAACCGGGCCCCGGCGTCGAGACCGGCGAACAGCTCGCTGTCCTCCGGTGCCTGGACCGTGTTCCATCCCATGTGGGGGACGATCGGCGCGGTCAGCGGCGCGACCGTGCCGGGCCACTCGTCGAGTCCCTCGGTCTCCACGCCGTGCTCGATGCCCCGCTCGAAGAGGATCTGCATACCGACGCAGATGCCCATGACGGGACGGCCGCCCGCGAGTCTGCGGCCTATGATCCAGTCGCCCCGGGCGGCGGTGAGCCCCTTCATACAGGCGGAGAAGGCCCCGACACCGGGGACGAGCAGCCCGTCGGCGTTCATGGCGCGGTCGAAGTCACGGGTGATCTCGACCTCGGCGCCGGCGCGGGCGAGGGCCCGTTCCGCGGAGCGGACATTGCCGAATCCGTAGTCGAACACCACTACGCTCTTGCCGCTCTTACCGGTCTTGGTCATTCCCAGATCCCCTGGATACGCAGGACCCCGGCGATCAGACAGAGCGCGGAGCAGAGCGCGAGCAGCACGATCACGCCCTTGGGCAGCTTCTGCTTGGCAAAGGAATAGACACCCCCGGCCAGGAAAAGCCCCACGACGATCAGAATGGTCGACAGACCGGTCATAGGGCGCCCTTGGTCGAAGGAAGAATGCCGACCGCGCGCGGGTCGCGCTCGGAGGCGTACCGCAGGGCGCGCGCGAGGGCCTTGAACTGGCACTCCACGATGTGGTGGGCGTTGCGCCCGTACGGGACATGGACATGCAGTGCGATCTGCGCCTGGGCCACGAAGGACTCCAGGATGTGCCGGGTCATGGTCGTGTCGTACTCGCCGATCATCGGCGCCATGTTCTCGGGCTCGCTGTGCACCAGATATGGACGGCCCGAGAGGTCCACCGTCACCTGGGCGAGCGCCTCGTCCAGCGGCACCGTGCAGTTGCCGAAGCGGTAGATGCCGACCTTGTCGCCGAGGGCCTGCCGGAAGGCGGCGCCGAGGGCGAGCGCGGTGTCCTCGATGGTGTGGTGCGAGTCGATGTGCAGATCGCCCTCGGTCTTCACCGTGAGATCGAACAGACCGTGCCGGCCGAGCTGGTCGAGCATGTGGTCGTAGAAACCGACCCCCGTCGACACATCCACTTTCCCCCTGCCGTCGAGATCGATCTCGACGACCACGGAGGTTTCCTTCGTACTGCGTTCCACACGGCCGATCCGGCTCATGCGCTCTGCTCCTTCTTCAGATCACGTACCGCGTCGAGGAACGCGTCGTTCTCGGCCGGGGTGCCCGCGGTGACCCGCAGCCGGCCCGGTACGCCGTTGTCACGGATCAGGACACCCCGGTCGAGAATCCGCTGCCACGCCGTGTGGGAGTCCTCGAAGCGGCCGAACTGGACGAAGTTCGCGTCCGACTCGGTGACCTCGTAACCGATCGCCCGCAACTCCCCGACCAGCCGGTCCCGCTCGGCCTTCAGCGTCTCGACGTACCCGAGCAGCGTATCGGTGTGCTCCAGCGCGGCGAGCGCGGTGGCCTGGGTGACGGCGGAGAGGTGGTAGGGCAGCCGTACCAGCTGGACGGCGTCGACCACCGCGGGATGCGCCGCGAGATAGCCGAGGCGCAGTCCCGCCGCGCCGAAGGCCTTGGACATCGTGCGGGACACGACCAGATACGGCCGGTCCGCCAGCAGCGGCAGCAGGGAGGGCCGGTGGCTGAACTCGACATAGGCCTCGTCCACCACGACGAGCGACTTCCGCGCCGTCTGGGCGGCCTCGTAGAGCGCGAGGACCGTCCCGGCGTCGACGGCCGTGCCCGTGGGGTTGTTGGGCGAGGTGATGAAGACGACATCGGGCCGGTGCTCGGCGAGCGCCTCGCGCGCCGCGTCCACATCGATGGTGAAGTCCTCGTTCCGCGGCCCCGAGAGCCAGCCGGTGCCGGTACCGCGCGCGATGAGTCCGTGCATCGAGTACGAGGGCTCGAAGCCGATCGCCGTACGGCCGGGACCGCCGAAGGTCTGGAGCAGTTGCTGGATGACTTCGTTGGAGCCGTTGGCGGCCCAGACGTTCGCGGTGGTCAGCGGGTACTTCCCGGTACGGGTGAGATACGCGGCCAGCCCGGTGCGCAGCTCGACCGCGTCCCGGTCCGGATAGCGGTTGAGCCCGCGCGCGGCCTCGCGCACACGCTCGGTGATCCGCTCGACCAGCGGCTCGGGCAGCGGGTAGGGGTTCTCGTTGGTGTTGAGCTGCACGGGGACATCGAGCTGGGGAGCGCCGTACGGGGACTTCCCGCGCAGCTCGTCCCGTACGGGCAGATCGTCGATGCCGAAGACGGAGCTGGTCACTGACCGGGCACCTGCCATCCGAACCTCGATTTCACGGCCGCGCCGTGCGCCGGCAGGTCCTCCGCCTCCGCGAGCGTCACCACATGGTGGGCGACCTCGGCGAGCGCGCTCTCGCTGTAGTCCACGATGTGGATTCCGCGCAGGAACGACTGGACGGAGAGCCCCGAGGAGTGACAGGCGCAACCGCCGGTCGGCAGGACATGGTTGGAGCCCGCGCAGTAGTCCCCGAGCGAGACCGGGGAGTACGGACCGACGAAGATCGCGCCCGCGTTGCGGACCCGCCCGGCCACCCCGGCCGCGTCGGCGGTCTGGATCTCCAGGTGCTCGGCACCGTACGCGTCCACGACCCTCAGGCCGTCCTCGACGGAGTCGACCAGCACGACCGCCGACTGCCGGCCGGAGAGCGCGGGGACGACCCGGTCCTCGATGTGCCGGGTGGCCGCGGTCTGGGGCACCAGCTCCTTGTCCACCGCGTCGGCCAGCTCCACCGAGTCGGTGACGAGGACGGCCGCGGCGAGCGGGTCGTGCTCGGCCTGGCTGATCAGGTCGGCGGCGACATGGACGGGATCGGCGCTCGCGTCGGCGAGGATCGCGATCTCGGTGGGACCGGCCTCGGCGTCGATACCGATCCGGCCGGTGAAGTAGCGCTTGGCGGCGGCGACCCAGATATTGCCGGGGCCGGTGACCATGTTCACGGGAGCGCACTCGTCCGTCCCGTACGCGAACATCGCGACGGCCGTGGCACCGCCCGCCGCGTACACCTCGTCGATCCCGAGCAGCGCGCACGCCGCCAGGATGGTCGGGTGCGGCAGACCGCCGAACTCCCGCTGGGCGGGCGAGGCCAGCGCGATGGACTCGACACCCGCCACCTGCGCCGGCACCACGTTCATGACCACGGACGACGGATAGACGGACCGGCCGCCCGGCGCGTAGAGGCCCACACGCCCGACGGGAACCCACTTCTCGGTCACCGTGCCGCCGGGGACGACCTGAGTGGTGTGCGAGCCGCGCCGCTGGGCGCGGTGGACCAGCTCGGCCCGCCGGATCGACTCCTCCAGAGCGGCCCGTACGGCGGGGTCGAGCGCCTCCAGGGCGGCGCCGAGAGCGGCCACGGGCACCCGGATCCGCTCCAGCGTCACACCGTCGAATCTCTCGGCGTACTCGATCAGCGCCGCGGTGCCCCGATGATGCACGTCCTCGCAGATGGGCCGCACCTTCTCCAGGGCGGCTTCCACGTCGAACTCGGCTCGGGGCAGCAGGTCACGCAGGGCTCCGCCCTCGGGGAGGGCGTCACCGCGCAGATCGATTCGTGAGATCACGGGGTCAATTCTCGCAGACCGGATCAGGCCGTCGGACGGCTGTATCACTGGCTGATACATGCCCCGGACGGCCCGTCTCACCACTAGCGTTCAGCACGTCACTCAGCGGGCACAACCGTTGTACAGACCGGCCAAGAACCGTCTGTACAACGTCGGTGACTATCTGTACGCAATCAGGGGAAGCGGAGGCGGCAGTGACCGAGCCGCAGGACGACGAATCTCCCGACTGGCTCAGCGCGGCGGAACTGGGCATGTGGCAGTCGTTCCGCAACGGCAGTACCTACGACCTGAGCACCTCGGACCCGCTGCTGAACGATCCTTTCTCGCCGCTCCCCTGGGGCACCGAGCGCAGTGTGCGCGCCCGTGTCATCGCCCTGCTGCTGCTCAGCGGACCCACGGCACTGCCCGGCCGGGTCGCGGCGCTCAAGCTCCGCGGGATCCAGATCACCGGGACGCTCAATCTCGCGGGCGGCACGATAGCGCCGTACGTCGAGCTGAACCACTGCCGCTTCGAGAACGAGGTGGTGCTGCCCGAGTCCCACTTCACCACCCTGCGGATGGTGGGCTGTGCGATACCGCGCCTGGAGGCGGCCCGGCTGCGCACCGAGGGCGATCTGCATCTGCCGCGCTGCCGGGTCGACCGGGGGATCCGGCTGACCGACGCGCAGATCGGTACGGATCTGCTGATCAGCCAGATCGACGTACGGCCCGACCGGCTGGGCCGGGCGATCACCGCCGACGGGATGTCCGTCGCCCAGGATCTCCAGGCCGATCAGATCGAGACATACGGCGAGGTCAGTCTGCGGGGCGCGAAGATCGGTGTGTCGCTGAGCCTGCGGGGCAGCCGGCTGCGCGCGGCGGCGGCGCGGCGCGCGCTCAACGCCCCGCAGCTCACGGTGGAACGGTCCCTCTACATGACGGGCGCGTGGGTGAGCGAGGAGACCGGAGCGCCGGGGGCCACGCCGCCGCACGGCATCGGACGCGTCTCGACACCCCTGCACGGCACCCGGTTGCAGCCGTTCGAGTGCCGGGGCGGGGTACGGCTGGACGACGGCCGGTTCGGGGACGCGGTCGACGTGGACCAGGCGCGGTTCTTCCTGGCGGCCACGGACGAGGTCTCACTGCGCCGGATCGTCACCCCCGAACTGCGTTTCAAATGCGAACGCCCGGAGGAGGGCCGGGTCGTCCTGAGCGGCGCGAAGATCGTCACACTGGTCGACATGTCGACGAGCTGGCCGGGACCGGGCGGTCTGGCGATGGGCGGCTTCGTCTACGAGAACCTCGTCCCGTTCGGCCACTTCCCGCTGCCTCGACGGCTGGAGTGGGTGGCCGCGGCGACGCCCGAGTACTCCCCCGAACCGTACGAACGACTGGCCCAGGTGCTGCGCAACAGCGGCGAGGACGCCGACGCGCGCGAGGTGCTGCTCGCCAAACAGCGCCGCCGCCGCGAGACGCTGCCGCTCGCCGCGAAGCTCTGGGGGTACCTCCAGGACTGGACGGTCGCGTACGGCTACCGCCCCGGCCGGGCGGCCCTCTGGATGGCGGTCCTCTGGGGCGCGGGCACGATCGGCTTCGCGCGCCACGCCCCGCCGTCGATCAAGGCCACGGAGCACCCGGAGTGGAACCCGGCGCTCTACGCGCTGGATCTGCTGATCCCGGTCATCAACCTCGGCCAGGACGGCTACTGGCTGCTGACGGGCGGCTGGCAGTGGGCGGCGGCGACCCTGGTGATACTGGGCTGGATCCTGGCGACATCGGTCGCGACGGGCGCGTCCCGCCTGCTCCGACGGGGCTAGGCTGTCCGGCCGAGGGCCTCTCGTTTTTGAGGGCTCGGTTCGCCCCCGGGGCGCTTCATGCCGATGCCGGCGGCCGTGTGCGACCAGAACGTCGACGCGGCCCGGTCCGTCCCGCGGGTTCACCCTCAGCCGATTCTTTGCCGTCCCTTGACTTTCGCCAGGACAACCTTCGACCCCCTACCAAAGCTTCACAGCAGCCCTCTGGCGCCTCCGCCACCTGCGGTTTTCAATGGTCCGCACCATGTCTTTGCTTCGCGCCCTGATCAGCACCGCGCGTATGGTCCGGCACACCCCGCGGCTCAGCGCCGGGCTGCCGCCGGACGACGCGGTGCTGCTCGACGCCCCGGACGACCGGCTCGGCCCCGCACTGGTCTCCGCCGCGCTCGGCGAGTACGAGCAGGCCGCGAAGCTGCTGGCGACCACCCGGGAATCGGCCGAGTGGGAGAACCGCGACCGCTATGTGATGCGGCTGGCGGCCTTCGCCCACGGCCGTGACGCCTGGCTGACCGCCTGGCTCCGTGCCGCGCCCCGGGATCCCGACGCCCTGCTCGTCAAGGCCGAACTCGCCATCCGCAGAGCGTGGGAGTCGCCCGCCCGTGCCGAACGGCTGCGTGAGACGGGCCCGCTGATCGACGCCGCGGCCGACGGCGATCCGCGCGACCCGGTGCCGTGGCGCGTCGCGCTCGACCACGCTCGCGGCACCCACGCCACGCACTCCGCCTTCGAGACGCTGTGGGAACAGGCCGTACGCCGCTCCTCGCACCACTACGGCTGCCATGTCTCGGCACTCCAGTACCTCTCGGCCCAGTGGTACGGCTCGCACCGCGAGTGCTTCGACTTCGCCGAGCAGGCGGCGTACGACGCGCTGCCGGGCTCGCTCGTGCGCGCGCTGCCGGTACGGGCCGCCTTCACCCAACTGCTCGGCGGACAGCTCACCTCCGTACAGCTGGACCGTGTCGACGCCGCCGCCGACCTCGCGATCACGGTCTCCGCCGAGTACACCGCGGGCGATCCCTGGCCGGCCGAGGTGCGCAATCTGCTGGTGTACGTACTGGTGGAGCGGGGGCGCTGGAACGAGGCGCTGGAACAGTTCCGCCTGATCGGACCGTACGCGACGTCCTTCCCGTGGACCTGTTTCACCGACGATCCGCTGGGCCAGTTCCTGGAAACGCGCGACCGGGCGCGGATCCAGGTGGCCTCGGCGACGCCTTTGCGGGGCAGAGCAGAACGGAGACCGCCCCGCGGCCATTACGCTTGACCGTTGTGACCACCGCACGCCTCCCTCTCTTCCCGCTGAACGCGGTGCTGTTCCCGGGCCTCGTCCTGCCCCTGAACGTCTTCGAGGAGCGCTATCGCGCGATGATGCGTGAGCTGCTCAAGACCGACGAGTCCGAGCCGCGCCGCTTCGCCGTGGTCGCCATCCGCGACGGGCACGAGGTCGCGCCGACCTCGCCGGGCATGCCGGACCCGACGTCCCTGCCCCAGCGCGGACCGGCCGCCGGCTTCGGCCCCGAACCCCTCGACGCCTTCCACCCGGTGGGCTGCGTCGCGGACGCGGCGACGATCCGTGAACGCCCCGACGGCAGCTTCGAGGTGGTGGCCACCGGCACCACCCGCGTCCGGCTGCTCTCGGTCGACGCGAGCGGCCCGTATCTGACAGCCGAACTGGAGGATCTCCCCGAGGAGGCGGGCGACGGCGCACGCGCCCTCGCCGAAGGCGTCCTGCGGGCGTTCCGCGCCTACCAGAAGCGGCTGGCGGGCGCGCGCGAGCGCTCACTCTCCACGAGCGACGAACTCCCCGACGAGCCCTCGGTGGTGTCCTATCTGGTCGCCGCGGCGGCCGTCCTCGACACCCCGGCGAAGCAGCGGCTGCTGGAGGCACCGGACATCGCGACCCGGCTGCGCGAGGAGCTGAAAGTGCTGCGGTCCGAGACGGCTGTGATCCGCCATCTGCCCTCCCTGCCCGCGGTGACGCTGACACACACGCCATCGAGCCCCAACTGACGCGAGGAATGGACGCCTTGGTGAAGAAGTCCAAGAAGCAGCAGTCCGGCGGCACCCCGGCGACGGTCGCCCTGACCGCGGCGGGTACGGCGTACACCCTGCACGCGTACGAACACGACCCCGCGTCCGCGTCCTACGGCGAGGAGGCGGCCGAGGCACTGGGCGTCTCCCCGGACCGCGTCTTCAAGACCCTGGTCGCGGACGTCGACGGCGAACTGACCGTGGCCGTCGTCCCGGTCGCCGGTTCACTGGACCTCAAGGCCCTCGCGGCGGCGGTCGGCGGCAAGCGCGCGGCCATGGCGGACCCGGCGGCGGCGGAACGTACGACGGGTTACGTACGCGGCGGCATCTCCCCGCTGGGCCAGCGCAAGCGGCTCCGTACGGTCCTGGACGCCTCGGCCGAGTCCCACCCCACCATCTGCGTCTCGGCGGGCCGCCGGGGCCTGGAGGTCGAACTGTCCCCCAAGGACCTGGCAACCCTCACCACAGCCATCCTGGCCCCCATCGCCCGCGGCGGCGCCACTTCTTAGGGCTCGGCCCGCAGCCGGACCACTGGCACCCACCACGCACCCGCACCCCGCGCCGCAGGCGCGCGTCGCGCTCCCGGCGCAGGCCGGGAAAACAGGCCCGTCCGGCGATTGAGGACAGGCCGTCACGCGGACGGACCCGCACCCGAAACCCGCCCCGGCAGAAGCACACCCGGAACCACGGCCCCCCGCCGGAAGGCGACCCGCACCGCCACAGAAACTACTTCCCGGCGTCCCAGGCGGCGCGACCGTCCTCGTCCCGCGCCGGCCCGTACGCCGGCGCCGGCCCGTACGCCGGGCCCCAGTCCCACTCCGGTTCCGGATCGCGAGGGCCGAAGAGGGCCGTCAGCGCGAGATGGACCACCATCGCCGCGACCGGCCACGCCAGCAACGCGCCCTTCGCGTTCAGTTCGAGCGGCGCGTCGAACGTCACGCCCGTACCCGCCGCCTTCGCGTGCGCCACCACGTCCGACGTGGGGCCGAGCCAGGTGCCGAGCTGCCACGCCAGCACCGCGCCCAGCAGGCCGCCCAGCGCCAGACCCACCACCAGCGGGATCCCGCCGCGCCTGCGGAACAGGAACACCAGCGCCGCGCTGAGGGCGCCGAAACCCAGCGCCAGCAGCAGGAACGTACCGTCGGCGGCGATCGCCTCCTCGCCCTCCGTGTCCTTGAGGAAGACCGCCGTGGCGTCCGAGATCAGCGGAACGCGCGGCGCCAGCCACAGCCACAGCAGTCCGAGCGCCAGCCCCGACACCGCGACCGCCACCAGTACCACGGCGGCCTGGCGCACCTCGGTCCTCATCTCGGAGGACCCCTTCTCCGCCTCGTCCCCGGGGAGGGGCGAGGCCCCGGCGGGCGCTGACTGCCAGGGATCGTCGTGCGGCGGCTGGTGAGGCGGCGTCAGAGGTGCGGTCACTGTGCCATCGTGCCAGGCCCGGCCCCGTGATGCCTCATCGGACCGCCGCGCGCCGGTACGCCCGGGTCGCCACGGCCAGCGAGACGACCCCGACGGCCGCGCACACCGCGAGATCGAGACCGACGGCCGCCCAGTCGGGCCGCGCGTCGAACGTACGGGCGAGCGCCTCCACCCCGTAGGTGGAAGGCAGCAGGTCACGTGCGTAGACGAACACCCCCGGCAGCCGGTCCGCGGGGAGTACGCCCAGCAGCAGTGCCGCGGACATACCGAGCTGCCCCAGCAGAGTGGCCAGCTCCTGGCGCGGCGCGAGCAGCCCGAGGGCGGCGCCGAGTCCCGCCAGCGCCGCGCCGGAGAGCGGAATGACCGCCACCAGCACCCAGAGATGGGTGAGGGGCAGCTCGAAGAGAACGCTGCCGGTGACCGCCGTGACCGCCGTGCCGGGCACCGTGAACGAGGCGTACGCGCCCGCCGCGCCCAGCACCACCGCCGCGGGCGGCACCGGCAGCGTGGCGTAGTGGTCCAGGCCGCCGCTCGCCCGGAGCTGGCCGAAGTACTGGGCGAGCAGATTCAGCGCCACGAACGCGACGACCAGCACACTCGACCCCGCGACGACCGCCCGTGCCTCGTCGCCCCCGTCGACCACACCCCGCATCAGGACCATGATCCCGACCGACTGGAACGTGGCCACGAAGAGCAGCGGGATCCGGGCGACCCGGGCCCGGGAGAGCTGGGCGCGGTAGACGGCGGCGAGCGAGGGCAGCAGCCGCGCCCTGGGCGCCAGGGGCGCGGGGCCCTCGTCCGCCGGCTCCACGGGGTCCGCCGCTGTCCCGGCTCTCCCGGACACGGCCTCCACGGGCACGATGCTCACCTGGCGCTGCTCCTGTTCGCTCCGTACGTGCGGCCGGCGCTCATGCCTTCACCAGCCCCTTCGTGCTCCCGCCGAGCGCCAGATAGACATCCTCCAGGCTCGGCGTGGCGAGTGTGAAGTCGTCCAGCGCGGCGAAGGCCGCGCCACCGGTCACCGCGGCGACGGCCGCGCGCGCCTCGTCCGGGGCGAGCCGCAGCACCCAGCGGCGCCCGGACTCCTGCGCGGAACCGCGCAGCGCGGCGACCTCGGGGACCTCCAGCGGCGCGCGCTCGCGCCACACCAGCTCCACCCGTACCTCCCCCGCGACCTGTTCCTTCAGCCCCGAGGGGGTGTCACAGGCGATGACCTTGCCGCGCTCCAGCACCGCGACCCGGTCGAGCACGGTCTCGGCCTCGATCACATTGTGGGTGACGAGCAGTACGGTCGCCCCGTGCTCGGCCCGCCGCCGGTCCACCGCGGCCCACACGGCGCGCCGTGCGACGGGGTCCATCCCGGTGGTGGGCTCGTCGAGTACGAGTACGGGCCGCTCACCCACCAGCGTGGCGGCGAAACAGGCGAGCCTGCGCTGTCCGCCGGAGAGCTTCTTCAGCGGGCGCCCCGCGATCCCGGTGAGCCCCAGCTCCTCCAGCACCAGATCCCGCTCGACCCGTGCCGCCCGCAGCGCGAGCCCGCGCAGCCGGCCGGTGGTCTCGGCGGCGAGCGCGACGGTCAGTTCGTCGAGCGCGGTGGACTCCTGGCCGAGATAGCCGATGAGCCGCGAGGCACGCTCGGGGTGGCGCACCAGATCGTGCCCGAGGATCTCGACATGGCCGGAATCAGGCCGCATCAGACCGGTGAGCTGCCGTACGAGCGTGGACTTGCCCGCGCCGTTCGGCCCGAGCAGACCGAAGATCTCACCGCGCCGCACATCGAGTGAGATCCCGTCGGTGGCGCGTACCTCCGGTGTCCCGGGAGCCCCACGCCCACCGCGCGCGGCGGGGTACGTCTTGACCAGATCGCGCACCACGCACACCGTACTCACGAGCAACGACCATACGGGGTCCCGCCGCACGCCCGGCCCCTGGGTCACAATTCCCCACCCCGCGCGGGGCGGCCTAGCCAGCAGGTGTCTCCGCCGCGCGGACGTCGATCTCCCGCCAGAACCCCGCCCGGATCGCGTACCGGTCGTGCTCGTCGATCTGGTCGTCCTTGTGGGCCAGCAGCCCGAACCGCGCCGCGTACCGCAGCAGCTCCCCGTCGATCCGGTGCGGCACGCGGGGGTACATCACCGACAGTTTCTGGACATGGCCCGCGTCCGGCAGCCGTTCCATCCAGCGGCGCGCGAAGACCTGCCCCACCTCGAACGGGTCCCCGCCCACCGTGGTGATGTCCTCCTCGCGGTCCGCCCAGCGCTGCTCCGCGCTGGTGAGCTGGGCCAGCGTCGGCAGCGACGCCGTCTCCGGCGGCTCCCCCGCCGTACCGCCCCCCGGCCGCTCCACCCATCCCTTGTCGGAGGACCAGCGGAGCGTCGCGCTCGCGGGCGGCTGCGCGGACGGCTGGGCCGCCTGCCCGGCCGGGCCGCGCAGACTCGCCAGGTCCTTGGGGGTGGGCACGCTCTTCCCGCCGGCGGCCGGCGGATGCGTCCCGCCGGCGCCCTGCTCCGCGGACGACGGCGCGGAGCCGTTCCGCCGGGCGGCCGTCCCGTCCTCCGCCTCGGCCGCGCGCTCGGCGGAGGCGGCGAGCGCCGACTCCGGCAGCGGCGCGGAGAGGATCGCCGCGATCTCGGGCCGCGGGGCGGGCGGCGGGGCGCAGATTCCGCCCAGGTCCTTGGCGCGTACGGCCTTGGTGATCCAGGACCGGTCCAGCACCCGCCGCTCGTCGGCCTCGGCGACCAGATCCTCCGACTGGTTGTAGTCGCCGTCGGCGGCCTGCACCGCCCAGAGGTGTACGGCGACGCCGTGCTCCTTGGCCGACATCAGTCCCGGTAGCAGATCTCCGTCCCCGGTCACGAGCACGACGTCGGAGCAGGCACGATTTCTGGCCAGCTCGGTGAGCTCCGCGTGCATCGCGGCGTCGACGCCCTTCTGCGCCCAGCGTCCGTCGCTGCGGGTCAGGGCGCCCAGCCGTACGGTCACCCGGGACATGACCCGCAGGCGCCGGTGCTCGGGCTGCGGGACCCGGTCGGGGGCGCCGTCGAACCAGTAGATACGCAGCAGCGGCCGTTCCGTGTCGGCCTCGGCGCGTTCGCGCAGGCCCTGGATCAGTGCGGCATGGTCGACGGTGATACGGGAACGTGCCGGTTCTCCGGCGAGAAGACTCGCGGCGGCGCCCAGCAGATAGCCGGCGTCCACCAGGACGACGCAGCGGTCCACGTGTTCCACCCTCTTTCGGGAACCTCGGGATCGGGAGATCGGGAGTTACTGCGGGTTTGCTTCGAGTCTGCCCGACGGCAAGAGGCTTAACGTCCGGAACTCGATCATCGGCGTGGCGGATCACCGCTCACGCCTGTGACAAGGCACCACTACGTACGGCAATGATCCAGAATGCAGCCATTCGTGGCCTATGTGACGCTGAATGCGGCCCTGGACCCGACTCATCCCCCGCAGGAGGCAGCACCATGGCCAAGAACAAGAATCGCGACCATCGGGACCGAAGTAGTAAGCAGCCGCACCGCACCGAGCCCCAGCGTGGCAACGAGGAAACGGGGTCCTCGTCCATGGAGGACCGGTCCGGGGAGAAGCTGTCGAACATCTCGCCGACGGATGTCGCGCACAAGGGCCGGCAGAAGCGCTTCGGCCACAACTGACACTCCGCGAACCGGCGCCGGACCCGCCTGGATGACGCACGAGGGGCACGCCCACCATGGGCGTGCCCCTTCTCTGTGCGCGTTCTCTGTGCGCGGCCTTTCGCGCGCGTCTCTGTCCGAGGCGTTCACGCGCGGCTTCGTGCGCGCGAACGCCGAATCCGCCCTAGCCCGCCAGGCAGGACGGGCCGAGCAGCACCTTCAGATCGCCGAAGAGCGCCGGATCGGGCTGTACCCGGTGCCGGTCGAGCCGGAGCACCGTTGTCTTCCGGGCGCCCTGGAGCTTGATCCTGACCTCCGAGTTCCCCCGGTGGTGGCTGAGGATCTCACCGAGCCTGCTGATCATCGGCGGGGTGACCTTCACCGTGGGGATGGTGATGGTGACCGGCGCGTTCGTCCCCGCGGACGACAGATCCGGGACCGACAGCTCCATCGCGACCAGCCGGGGGATGTCCTCGCGCTTGTCGAGTCGGCCCTTGACGAAGACCACGGTGTCCTCGACCAGCTGGGTCGAGACCAGCTGGTAGGTGGCGGGGAAGAACATGCACTCGATGGAGCCGGCCAGATCCTCGACCGTGGCGATCGCCCAGGCGTTGCCCTGTTTGGTCATCTTGCGCTGGAGGCCGGAGATGATGCCGCCGACGGTCACGACCGCGCCGTCCGCGTGTTCGCCACCGGTGAGCTGGGCGATCGCCGCGTCGGCCTTGTCGGACAGGACATGCTCCAGACCGAAGAGCGGATGGTCGGAGACATACAGCCCGAGCATCTCGCGCTCCTGGGCGAGCAGATACGACTTGTCCCACTCGACGTCGGAGAACTCGACGTCGAGCCCGAAGCCCGGCTCCTCGTTCTGCTCCTCGCCCATACCGCCGAAGAGGTCGAACTGTCCCTCGGCCTCCTTGCGCTTGACCTGCACCACATTGTCGATCATCGGCTCGTGGTGGGCGACCAGACCCTTGCGGGTGTGGCCCATCTCGTCGAAGGCACCGGCCTTGATCAGCGATTCGACCGTGCGCTTGTTGCAGACGACCGCCTCGACCTTGTCGAGGAAGTCCGGGAAGCTGCTGTACTTCCCCTTCGCCTTGCGGCAGCGGATGATCGAGTCCACCACGTTCTGACCGACGTTCCGCACCGCGGTCAGCCCGAACAGGATCACATCGTCACCCTGCGCGGCGAAGTTCGACTGCGACTCGTTCACATTGGGCGGCAGCACCTTGATACCCATACGACGGCACTCGTTCAGATAGACCGCCGACTTGTCCTTGTCGTCCTTGACCGACGTCAGCAGCGCCGCCATGTACTCCGCGGGGAAGTTCGCCTTGAGATACGCGGTCCAGTAGGTGACCAGTCCGTACGCGGAGGAGTGGGCCTTGTTGAACGCGTATCCGGCGAACGGGACCAGCACGTCCCACAGGGCCTGGATCGCCTCGTCCGAGTAGCCGTTCTTCTTGGCGCCGGCCTGGAAGAGGACGAAGTTCTTCGCCAGCTCGTCGGCCTTCTTCTTGCCCATCACCCGGCGCAGGATGTCGGCCTCGCCCAGGGAGTACCCGGCGATGATCTGGGCGGCCTTCTGCACCTGCTCCTGATACACGATCAGGCCGTGGGTCAGGCCGAGGACCTCCTTGAGGGGCTCCTCCAGCTCCGGGTGGATCGGGGTGATCTCCTGCTGGCCGTTCTTGCGCAGCGCGTAGTTCGTGTGCGAGTTCATGCCCATCGGGCCCGGCCGGTACAGGGCCGAGACGGCGGAGATGTCCTCGAAGTTGTCGGGCTTCATCAGCCGCAGCAGCGAACGCATCGGGCCGCCGTCGAACTGGAAGACACCGAGCGTGTCACCGCGCCCGAGCAGTTCGAAGGTCTTCGGGTCGTCCAGCGGCAGGGCGAGCAGATCGAGCTCGGTGCCCTTGTTCGCCTTCACCATCTTGACGGCGTCGTCCATGATGGTCAGGTTCCGCAGACCCAGGAAGTCCATCTTCAGCAGGCCGAGCGACTCACAACTCGGATAGTCCCACTGTGTGATGGTCACGCCGTCGGTGTGCCGCACCCAGACCGGGACATGGTCGGTGATCGTCTCGCTGGACATGATCACACCGGCCGCGTGCACACCCATCTGCCGGACCAGGCCCTCCACACCCTTCGCGGTGTCGATGACCTTCTTCACATCGGCCTCGTTCTCGTACATCCCCCGGATCTCGCCCGCCTCGCTGTACCGCGGGTGCTTGGGATCGGTGATGCCGTTGAGATCGATGCCCTTGCCCAGCACATCGGCGGGCATGGCCTTGGTGAGCCGGTCACCCATCGCGTACGGGTAGCCCAGCACGCGCGCGGAGTCCTTGATGGCGTTCTTCGCCTTGATCTTGCCGTACGTGCCGATCATGGCGACCTTGTCGGCGCCGTACTTCTCCGTCACATACCGGATGACCTCACCGCGCCGACGCTCGTCGAAGTCGATGTCGACATCGGGCATCGAGATGCGCTCGGGGTTGAGGAACCGCTCGAAGATCAGACCGTGCTCGATCGGGTCGAGGTCGGTGATCCCCATCGCGTACGCCACGATCGAACCGGCGGCCGAACCACGCCCGGGGCCGACCGCGATGCCGTTGTTCTTGGCCCACATGATGAAGTCGGCGACCACGAGGAAGTACCCCGGGAAGCCCATCTCGATGATGATGCCCATCTCGTACTCGACCTGCTTGAGCCGGTCGTCCGGGATCCCGCCCGGATACCGGCGGGCCATACCCCGCATGGTCTCCTCACGGAACCAGGTGACCTCCGTGAAGCCCTCGGGCACATCGAACTTCGGCATCAGGTTCCGCTCCTCGAACCAGCCCTCCGTATCGATCTGCTGTGCCACCAGGAGCGTGTTGGCGCAGCCCTCCTGCCAGGCGTCGGAGGAGTCGACGGCGTACATCTCGTCGGTCGACTTGAGGTAATAACCGGTCCCGTCGAAGCGGAAACGGTCCGGGTCGGAGAGGTTCTTACCGGTCTGGATGCACAGCAGCGCGTCGTGCGCGGTGGCCTCGGCGGCGTAGGTGTAGTGCGAGTCGTTGGTGACGATCGGCGGGATACCGAGCTTCTTCCCGATCTCCAGGAGTCCGTCCCGCACCCGGTGCTCGATCTCGATGCCGTGGTCCATCAGCTCCAGGAAATACCGGTCCTTGCCGAAGATGTCCTGGTACTCGGAAGCCGCCTTCAGCGCCTCGTCGAACTGCCCCAGCCGCAGCCTCGTCTGGAGCTCACCCGACGGACATCCCGTGGACGCGATCAGGCCCTCGGACCACTGGGCGATGGTCTCCTTGTCCATCCGCGGCCACTTCTGGAGCCAGCCCTCGGCATACGCGTCGGACGACAGCCGGAACAGATTGTGCAGCCCTGTCCTGTTCGCCGCCCAGATCGTCTTGTGCGTGTAACCACCCGAACCGGAGACGTCATCACGCTTCTGGTGCGGCTGGCCCCACTGGATCTTCCGCTTGTTGCGCCGCGACTCCGGCGCCACATACGCCTCGATCCCGATGATCGGCGTCACACCCGCCTTCTTCGCCTGATGGAAGAAGTCATAGGCCCCATGAAGGTTGCCGTGGTCCGTCATCGCGATATGGGACATCCCCATCTCGTTGCACGCCTTGAACATGTCCCCCAACCGCGCGGCACCGTCCAGCAGCGAGTACTGGGTGTGGACATGCAGGTGCGTGAACGGCGGCTTGGTCACGGTGAAGGCCTCCAGCGAACGTACGGCACTGTGTGTTTTCCCGGACGCAACCCCCGGGCCCCCGGCTGCGGACAGTCTCGGGGGGACAGCGTCGAAGTCTACGTCCCGGGACCGACAGCGGACGGGTGACCGGCACGGAGGACGGGCACTCACGAGTAACGTCAGGCGTTGCCGGGGAGAGGGCTCCGACTCCGGTCGGACCCCTCCCCCACTTCTGTACCCCACCCTCGATTGTCATGCGCCAGGAGGCACACAGCGATGTCGGTCCCGCGACCTGTTGAGGCAGCTGACGAGCAGCGCGGCGAGGAGATCCTCGCCGTCTTCGACACCGCGTTCGGTGCGCTGCTCGCGGCCGATCCGGCGGCCTTCCGGGTGAAGTTCCGGAAGATGGCCGCCTCCGCCTTCGCCTTCTACCGGGGCACGGCGAGCCTGTTCTACAGCGATCTGGAGCGGGAGCGCTCCGGCGGGACCGCGGGTCCGTTCCTCGACGAACGCACCGGCCGGGTCTGGATCCACGGCGATCTGCACGCCGAGAACTTCGGCACGTACATGGACGCCAACGGCCGGCTGATCTTCAATGTCAACGACTTCGACGAGGCGTACATCGGTCCCTTCACCTGGGACCTGAAGCGCCTGGCGGCCTCCCTCGCGCTGATCGGCTACACCAAGGCGCTCAGCGACGCGCAGATCACCGAGCTGGTGGAGATCTACGCGGGCGCCTACCGCGAGCGGATCCACGCCCTGGCCACCGGCGCCAAGAACGACGAGGTGCCGCCCTTCACCCTGGACACCGCCCAGGGCCCGCTGCTCGGCGCGCTGCGCTCGGCCCGCTCGCTGACCCGCTTCGGACTGCTCGACTCGATGACCGAGATCCGGGAGTACGAGCGGCGCTTCGCACCGGGCGGCGGCTCCATCGAGCTGGACGCGGCCACCCGGTACAAGATCCTCGCCGCGTTCGACGGCTATCTGGAGACCCTGCCCGAGTCCAGCCTGACCCGGCCCGACTCGTACCGCGTGAAGGATGTCGTGGGGCGCCGGGGCGTGGGCATCGGCTCCGCGGGCCTGCCCTCGTACAACATCCTGCTGGAGGGCAACAGCGACGCCCTGGAGAACGACGTCGTGATCTATATGAAGCAGGCGCAGACCCCGGCGGTCTCGCGGCACATCACCGACCGGACCGTCCGGGAGTACTTCCAGCACGAGGGCCACCGCACGGTGATCTCGCAGCGGGCGCTCCAGGCCCATGCCGACCCCTGGCTGGGCTGGACCGAGCTGGACGGGGCCGGCCAGCTCGTGGCCGAGGTCTCCCCGTACGCGGTGGATCTCGACTGGTCGGATCTGGACGACCTGGAGGAGATCGCGGCGGTCGTCGCCGACCTGGGCAGGGCCACGGCCACGATGCACTCGGCGGCGGACGACGAGAGCGGCCACTCTCTGGTGCCGTTCTCCACGGAGCGTGCCATCGACGCGGCGATCGCGGCCGACGAGGACGGCTTCGGCCGGCTGCTGGTGGACTTCGCGCACAGCTACGGGGCACGGGCCAGGGCGGACCACCAGATCTTCGTGGACCTGTTCCGCAACGGCCGGCTGGCCCCGTAGGTCCGGGCCCCTGGGACTCATGAAGCGTCCCGCGGGGCTCATGGAGCCGGTCCCGCGGGGCCTCTGAAGGGGCCCGGCCGCGGGTCTGCCGCGGGGCTGGGCGGCCTGGCTTTAAGGGCCGCTTACAGGGGCGCATGGCACACTCGGCGGCGATGGACATATCCGGGACGCGGCTCAGGGCCACGCGGGCGGCACTGTTCACGGCACTGGTCGTGACGCTGTCCGCGGGTTCGCATGTGCTGCTGTCCCGGGCCCCGGTGCCGCTGTCCCTGGTCGCCGGGCTCAGCGCCGTGGTCTTTCTGCTCGCCTACGCGGCGGCGGGCCGCGAGCGTGGCTTCTGGCGGATAGCCGCCCTGCTCGTCCCGCTGGAACTGGCCGCGGACACCGTCTTCACCAGCGGCCAGCACGTCTGCTACGGACCGGCGGGCGGCCCCGTGGCGGGGTCGCTCCGCTCGGTCGGCTTCGACGTCCTGTGCGGCGGCGCCTTCGGCTCGCCGCTGCCCGCCGTGGTCTCCCCGGACTCCACCGCGGCCACCCTGCTCAACTCCCCGGACCCGGCGCTGCCCTGGCTGCTGCTGGCCGCCCATGTCTCGATCGGGCTGCTCGCCGCGTACTGGCTGCGGCACGGCGAGTCCTCGCTGTCGGGCCTGGTACGGGCCGTGGCCGTGTTCGCGTTCCGGCCGCTGCTGATCGCGGTCACCGTGGTCGGCACGGCCCGCGGCTCCGTACGCCGGAGGGTCCGCCCCGCGGACCGCCCGCGCCCGGCCCGTACCCGGCTCCTTGTGCACTCCGTAGGACGACGGGGGCCGCCGCCTCTCGCGCTCAGCTCTGTCTGAGCGTCCGAGCAGGCCGCACCTCCCCCCGTCCCTCCGCGTCAGCGGAAGCATGTCATCACACGGAGTCATTCATCATGAGCGCACGGAACAGCAAGACGAACAAGGCGGCGGCCCGCGAGCGGCTGCGCGAGGAGCGCGAGCGCCAGGCGAGGAAGGACAAGGTCCGCCGTCAGTTCGTCGTCGCAGGATCGGCCGTCGTCGTCCTCGCGATAGCCGGCGGCGTGGGCTTCGCCGTCGTCCAGGCGAACAAGCCCTCGCACTGGGAGGCGATGAAGGACGAGACGAGCGTCGTCGCCCCGAAGAACACCGAGGGTACGGACGGTACGACCGTCGTCATCGGCAAGGCGGACGCCAAGAAGACCCTCGAACTGTACGAGGACTCCCGCTGCCCGGTCTGCGCGAGCTTCGAGCAGACGGTCGGCGAGACGGTCCAGAACGATGTCGACGCCGGCAAGTTCAGGATCAAGTACATCGGCGCGACCTTCATCGACAACTCCGACAACGGCACGGGCTCGAAGAACGCCCTTTCCGCACTGGGCGCGGCGCTCAATGTGAGCCCCGAGGCGTTCATGGAGTACAAGGCCGCGCTGTACTCGGCGAAGTACCACCCCGAGGAGACCGAGGACAAGTTCGCCAAGGACAGCTATCTGATCGAGGTGGCCGACTCGGTGAACGCGCTCAAGGGCAACAAGGCGTTCCAGCAGGATGTGACGGAGGGGACGTACGACGCCTGGGCGATGAAGATGTCCGCGGTCTTCGACAAGAGCGGCGTGGGCGGCACCCCGACACTCAAGATGGACGGCGCCAAACTCACCGCAGAGGGCAGCGAGAACGCGCCGATGACGGTGGCGGAGTTCAACACGGCGATCGACAAGGCGCTCGCCGCCTAAAGGGATTCACGCTCCCGGCGGTACAAGCCCCCGGGCGGTGACCGTCGCGCGGCCGGTGTCCGACGGGCAGGCGAACATTCCCGATTCGCCTGCCCGTCGGCCTACTGGTCAGTAATCTCCTCGTTCGTGACCAGTCTTCCGCCTTCTTCGCCGCGTCGCCGCACGGTCGTCAAGGCCGCTGCCGCCACCGCTGTCGCCGCTCCGGTCGTTCTCGGCGGCTCCGCCTCCGCCGCCGAGGCCCCCGCCTTCCACCATGGCGTCGCCTCCGGGGACCCGCTCCCGGACGGCGTACTGCTCTGGACCAGGGTCACCCCCTCCTCCGACGCCGTACCCGGCTCCGGCAAGGGCGCCGAGACCGAGGTGGGGTGGGAGGTGGCCGAGGACGGACAGTTCGCCTCGGTCGTCGCCCGGGGCACCACCACCGCACGGGCCTCCTCGGACCATACGGTCAAGGCCGATGTAAGGGGTCTGCGCCAGGCGACCGTCTATTACTTCCGGTTCACCGCGGGCGGGACGGTCTCCCCCACCGGCCGTACGCGCACCGCCCCGGCGGCCGGCACCGCCGCCCCGGGTGTGCGCTTCGGAGTCGTCTCCTGCTCCAACTGGGAGGCCGGCTACTTCTCCGCGTACCGTCATCTCGCCGCCCGCGCCGACCTGGACGCCGTCCTCCATCTCGGCGACTACATCTACGAGTACGCGACCGGCGGTTTCCCGGCGCCCGAGGATGTCGTACGGCAGCACGAGCCGGCGCACGAGATCATCAGCCTCGCCGACTACCGCACCCGCCACGGCCGTTACAAGACCGACCCGGACCTGCGGGCGCTGCACGCGGCGCATCCCGTGATCGCCATCTGGGACGACCACGAGTTCGCCAACGACGCCTGGTCGGGTGGCGCGGAGAACCATACGCCCGGTACGGAAGGCGCCTGGGCCGACCGGGCCGCGGCGGCCCGGCAGGCGTACTTCGAGTGGATGCCCGTCCGCGCCTCCACCGAGGGCACGGTCTACCGCCGGCTGCGCTTCGGCTCGCTCGCCGATCTCCATCTGCTGGATCTGCGCTCCTTCCGCTCGCAGCAGACGACCGTCGGCAGCGGCGCGGTGGACGACCCGGAGCGTACGATCACCGGCCGCGCCCAGCTCGACTGGCTCAAGGCGGGCCTGGCGGGCTCGGACGCCGCCTGGAAGCTGGTCGGCACCTCGGTGATGATCTCGCCGGTCGCCTTCGGCTCCCTCCCCGCCCATCTGCTGGGCCCGATAGCCGAGTTGCTGGGGCTGCCCAGGGAAGGACTCGCGGTCAATGTCGACCAGTGGGACGGCTATACGGACGACCGCAAGGAGCTGCTCGCGCATCTCACCCAGCGGAGGATCGAGAACACCGTCTTCCTGACCGGTGACATCCATATGGCCTGGGCCAACGATGTGCCGGTCACCGCCGCCACCTATCCGCTCTCGCGTTCCGCCGCCACGGAGTTCGTGGTCACCTCGGTCACGTCCGACAATCTCGACGACCTGCTCAAGGTACCGGCGGGCACGCTCTCCGTCGTCGCGACGGCTGCGGTGCAGCTCGCCAACCGCCATGTGAAGTGGGTGGACATGGACCACCACGGCTACGGCGTGCTCGATGTGACCGCCGAGCGGGCGCAGATGGACTATTACACGATCTCCGACCGCGCCGACCCCGGGGCGACCACCTCCTGGGCCCGCTCCTACCGCACCGCGTCCGGCTCGCAGCGGGTCGAGAGGGCGGACGGGCCCGTACGCTGACCCGCGGCGACCGCGAGACGGGCCGGCCAGACCCTTCAGGGACCGCCGAGCCCGCCGCCCGCCGAGCCCACCGGGCGTTCAGAGCGACGCGATGAACGCCCGCCCGATCCGCCAGGTCTCCTCGGCGGCCGACTCGTCGTAGTCCGGCAGACCGGGGTCCGTGTAGAGATGCCCCGCCCCCGGGTAGCGGTAGATCTCCACATCGGCCCCGGTCCGCCGCATCCGCAGATACCAGGCCGTCAGCCAGTCGTGCGACTCGAAAGGGTCCGGATCCGCGACATGGAGCTGTACGGGCAGCTCGTCCGCGGACGCGTTCTCCGCGATGTCGGACGTGCCGTGCAGAAGCAGCAGTCCGCGCGCCTTGGTGTCGCCCAGCGCCAGATTCTGCGCGATGGAGCCGCCGAGCGAGAGCCCCACGTACACAAGACCGCGCTCGGAGTACGGCGCCGCGGCCAGGACCGCGCGCCTCAGCAGCTCTTCCTTGCCGATCTTGTCCTTGAGGGCCCTGCCCTCCTCCGCACTCTCCACGGTTTGTCCGTCGAAGAGGTCGGGCACGTGCACGTGGTGCCCGTCGGCACGCAGTCGGTCGGCCGCGTCATGGACCGCGGGGCGCGCACCGTGGACCGAGTGGAAGAGCATGATGTCCATCGGGCCATCCTGCCAGCCCGTGCCATCACCCGACGAGGGAGCCATGGAGAACGTACTGCGCCCACTGACCGTGCTCGGGGGCTCGGTCCTGCTCACCCTCGCCGTCGGCTGGGCGACCGATCTGGTGCTGCGCCGCGCGGATCTGCGCCACCCCGAGATCCCGCTGTGGGGGCTGCTGCGCCGCTGCCGGCTGCCGTTGCAGTTGGTCCTGCTCACCGCCATGCTGCGCGGTTCGTTCCGTCAGACGGGCTGGCGGATCTTCGAGAGCTACGGCACCGCGATCGGGCGGGCGCTGTCGCTGGTGCTGATCGGCGCGGGCGCCTGGCTGGCCGTACGGATCGTGTCCGCCGTGGTGGAGTCCGCGTACGCGCGCTACGCCTCCTCCACCCGCGACCCGGCCCGGATCCGCCGGGTCCGTACGCAGGTGACGCTGATAGTGCGGATCATGACGGCGGTCGTCGTCGTGGTCGCCGTGGCGGCGATCCTGCTCACCTTCCCCGACATGCGGGCCGTCGGCACCTCGATGCTGGCCTCGGCGGGCATCATCGGCATCGTCGCCGGTGTCGCCGCGCAGTCCACGCTCGGCAATCTCTTCGCCGGCTTCCAGATCGCGTTCGGCGACATGGTGCGGATCGGCGACACGGTGGTGGTGGACGGCGAGTGGGGCGTGGTCGAGGAGGTCACGCTCACCTTCCTCGCGGTACGGACCTGGGACGAGCGGCGGATCACCATGCCCGTGTCGTACTTCACCAGCAAGCCGTTCGAGAACTGGTCGCGCGGCGGGATCCAGATGACCGGCACGGTCTTCTTCCAGCTCGACCACTCCGCGCCGGTGCCGCTGATGCGCGAGAAGCTGCACGCGATCCTGCTGGAGTGCCCGTCCTGGGACGGCCGTGACTGGAATCTGGCGGTCACCGACACCACACCGAGCACGATGGAGGTGCGGGCTGTGGTGACGGCCAAGGACGCGAACGACATCTGGACGGCGCGGTGCGCCGTACGGGAGGAGATGCTGGCCTGGCTGGCCGAGCACCATCCGTACGCCCTGCCGAGGATCGGCACGGCGCCCGCGGCGGTCCTGCCGGGGCAGAGCCGGGGCGAACCGGAGCCGCTGCCGGAGCCGGGGCGCGCGCCCGACCCGGAGCGTTCCGACAGGCATCCGTCCGGGGCGGCCACCCGCGAGGAGAACACCGGCCGGCTCCGCGCGGACTGAGGCCGACCGGCCGGGACGCCCGCCCGGACCGGCAGCTCGCGGTCAGCGCATGCTGCGGACGTCGAGATGGCGCAGGACGCGGTCCACCACCTCGGGATCCGTGCCCGGTTCGCTGCGGGCGGCGAGGACCTCGTGCCGCGCCGCCGACATCATCTCGCGCTGGATGCGCTGCATGGTCCTGAGCCGGGTCACCCGGCCCGTGACCCATTCGCGCCGCTCGTCGTCGACGATGTCGGGGCTGATCCGCACCCCGACGTCGAAGGCCGCCCGCTGGAGCCGCTCGCTGATGTCCTCGGGCAGTTCCTCGACGTCCTCGATCTCCTTGAGCCGGCGCCTGGCCGCCTTGGCCGCGCGGACCGCGAGCGAGTGCTCCAGTTCCCGTTCGGCGTCCGTGTCGGCCCGTACCCCGAGCTTTCTCACCAGCCAGGGCAGTGTGAGCCCCTGGAAGACCAGGGTGGTCACGATGACCGCGAAGGCGATGAAGATGATCTCGTCCCGGCCGGGGAACGGCCGCCCGTCGTCGGTCTTCAGCGGGATCGCCAGCGCCAGGGCGACCGAGGCCACCCCGCGCATCCCGGCCCACCACATCACCACGGTCTCGCGCCAGCCGACCGGGATGTCCTCGTCGTAGTCGCGGAGCTTGTGCATCCGCTTGGCCAGCCAGGTCGCGGGGAGCAGCCAGAGCAGCCGTACCACCACCACGACCCCGACGACCGCCGCGCCCCAGCCGATCATCCGGCCCTCCCGGCCGCCGACCGCGCCGAAGGCGTTGTGCAGCTCCAGCCCGATGAGGCCGAAGGCGACACCGGTCACCAGCACGTCGACGACCTGCCAGAAGGAGTTCCCGGCCAGGCGTCCCATCACGTCGTCGGCGTCCGCGGTGTGTTCGGCGAGGAAGAGGGCGGTGGTGAGGACAGCGAGGACGCCGGAGCCGTACAGCTCCTCGGCGAGTACGTAGCCGACGAACGGCACCAGGAGTGTCAGCCCGATCTGCAGCGTCGCGTCCCCGAGCAGCGACATCACCTTGTTGGAGATCCAGCCGAGCGCGAGTCCCACCAGCACGGCCACCACCGCGGAGAGCACGAACGACCCGGCCGCGCCCGGCCAGGAGAAGGTTCCGCTGACGGCCGCGGCGATCGCCACGTGGTAGAGCACGATCGCGGTGACATCGTTGAAGAGCCCCTCGCCCTCCAGGATCGAGACCAGCCGCCGGGGCAGCCCGAGCGAACCGGCGACGGCGGTCGCGGCGACCGGGTCGGGCGGCGCCACGAGTGCGCCGAGCGCGACCGCGGCGGCGACCGGGAGGCCCGGTACGACGGAGTTCGCGACGGCCGCCACCGCCGCGGTCGTCACAAAGACCAGCGCGACCGCGAGCAGGAAGATGGGGCGTTTGTTGGCGGCGAACTGCCGCCAGGAGGTGCGCTGTACGGCGGCGTAGAGCAGGGGCGGCAGCAGCAGCGGCAGGATGAAGTCCGGCGGCACCTGGACGTTCGGTACGAACGGCAGCAGCGCCAGGGCGATCCCGACGAGGGTCATCAGCACCGGCGCGGGCAGCCTGAGCCGTTCGCCGAGCGGCACCGTGACCACCGCGCCGAGCAACAGCACGAGCAGCAGGGCCAGTTGGTCCACAGTGCGCCTTCCGACGGTCGCGAGCCCGATGGCGGCCATCGGTGATCAGGACCTCAAGCCTGCCACGCGCCCCGGCGCGGTCGCGGAACGGCCCCGGCGCCGGGCCCCGTCCGGGCCCTGTGCGGGCGGTCACCCGTCCGGACCCGGTCCAGGCGGTCAGGCGTCCGCGGCACCGCCGCGGATCACACGCCGCATCGACCGGTGCGGAATGTTCGCGTCCAGGAACTCGGGCCCGTACGCCTCGTATCCGAGCCGCTCGTAGAAACCCAGCGCGTGCGACTGCGCGTGCAGATCCACCACCGTGAGCCCGCGCTCGCGCGCCGCGTCCTCGATGGCCCGTACCAGCGCGGCGCCGATGCCCCGGCCACGGGCCGCCGAGCTGACCGCCAGCCGTCCCAGCGAGCCCACGGCCGGATCCCCGCCGGTCCTGTCGGCGGCGCCGGGCCCGTACAGCAGCCGCCCGGTACCCAGCGGCACCCCGTCGTCGCGGATGGCGAGCACCTGAAGGGCCTGATCGTCACGGCCGTCGTACTCGATGTCCTCGGCGACCCGCTGCTCGACGACGAAGACCTCCTTGCGGACGGCGAAGCACGCCTCGATGTCCGCCGGGTCCGTCGCGAGGCGGATCACAAAGCCACTGTCTCCCCCGTGTCCGCTCCCCGCCCCGGCGGGTATCCCCACCGGGGCGTCCCCAGGCGCGCCCGCCGCTGCCCCGCTCATGCGTTGCTCTCCGCCCTGACCCGGTCCAGTGCCAGCTGAAGATCTTCGGGGTAGGCGCTGGAGAACTCCACCCACTGCCCGTCCGCCGGGTGCTCGAAGCCCAGCCGCACCGCGTGCAGCCACTGCCGGGTCAGCCCCAGCCGCTTGGCCAGCGTCGGATCGGCGCCGTAGGTCAGATCGCCCACACAGGGATGGCGGTGGGCGGCCATATGCACCCGGATCTGGTGCGTACGGCCCGTCTCCAGCTTGATGTCCAGCAGGGACGCCGACCGGAAGGCCTCGATCAGGTCGTAGTGCGTGACCGACGGCTTGCCCTCCGCGGTCACCGCCCACTTGTAGTCGTGGTTCGGATGGCGCCCGACCGGGGCGTCGATGGTCCCGCTCATCGGGTCCGGGTGCCCCTGCACCAGCGCGTGGTAGCGCTTGTCGACGACCCGGTCCCGGAACTGCCCCTTGAGCAGGGTGTACGCCCGCTCGGACTTCGCCACGACCATCAGCCCCGAGGTCCCGACATCGAGCCGGTGCACGATGCCCTGCCGCTCGGCGGCGCCTGAGGTCGAGATCCGGTAGCCGGCCGCCGCGAGTCCGCCGATGACCGTCGTACCGGTCCAGCCGGGGCTCGGGTGCGCGGCCACTCCGACAGGCTTGACGATCACGACGATGTCGTCGTCGTCATGCACGATCTCCATGCCCTCGACGGGCTCCGCCACGATCTCCACGGGCGCCGCGGCGGGGGGCATCTCCACTTCGAGCCAGGCGCCGCCGTTGACCCGCTCGGACTTCCCGACGACGGAGCCGTCGACCTGCACCTTCCCGGAGGCGGCCAGCTCCGCCGCCTTCGTGCGGGAGAACCCGAACATACGGGCTATGGCGGCGTCGACGCGCTCGCCTTCCAGGCCATCGGGTACGGGCAGCGTTCTGATCTCGGGAAAGCTCACCCGTCGAGTATGCCTTGTCGGTCCTGGTGGACGATCCCGCCTGTGGACAGTCCCGGTCGGCCGGGGTGCGCCCCGGTCGGCCCGGTCAGTCCTTGTGGACGGTCCCGTCGGGGTCGAGGCCCCGGAACGACAGCACCACGATGAGGATCCCGCCGCAGACGATCGCGGAGTCGGCGAGATTGAAGACCGCGAAGTGCGCCGGCGCGATGAAGTCCACCACGGCGCCCTGGAAGACCCCGGGCGAGCGGAAGATCCGGTCGGTGAGATTGCCGAGCGCGCCGCCGAGCAGCAGTCCGAGCGCGATCGCCCAGGGCAGGCTGTAGAGCTTGCGCGCCAGCCGAGCGATCACCACGATCACGGTCGCCGCGATGATCGTGAAGATCACCGTGAACGCCTCGCCGACGCTGAACGCGGCGCCGGGGTTCCTGATCGCCTCGAACTTCAGCAGATCGCCGATGACCTCGATCGGCTCGTGGTGCTCCAGCTTGGCCACCACGAGCATCTTGGTACCGAGGTCAAGCAGGTAGGCCACGACGGCGACGATGAAGAGCGCGGCGATCTTGCGCTCCCCCTTGGACCGCTCGGCGGGAGCCGCGGTCTCGTCGCCAACATCCGGAACATCCGGCGTACCGGTAACGCGCTCCGCCTCTGCCACGTGAGTCCCTCAACCTAGACGCCAGACTGAGGACGAGAGTACGGCACACTCGTACGCGTTCAGCCTCGACGTTCCTGCTTTTGCTTGTCCTCCACGCACAGGGTGGCGCGCGGGAACGCCTGCATCCGGGCCTTCCCGATGGGCTTGCCGCAGATCTCGCAGAGTCCGTAGGTGCCGGAGTCCAGCCGCTGGAGCGCGCGCTCGGTCTGTTCCAGCATCTCGCGGGCGTTGGCGGCGAGCGCCATCTCGTGCTCGCGCGTGATGTTCTTGGTGCCGGTGTCCGCGTCGTCGTCACCGGCCCCGCCCCCGGAGTCGCGCATCAGCCCGACGAGGGCGGTCTCGGACGAGGTGATCTCGGCGGTCAGCCGTGCGGTCTCGCTTTCCAGCTCGTCCCGGGCCGCGGTGACCTCCTCCTCGGTCCAGGGGTCCTCGCCCGGCCGTACGGGCAGCTCCCCGGGGGGCGTCGCGGCGGCGCTCGCCGTGGAGACCGCTGTCGCGGTCACCGAGGCGGGCTCGCCGGCCGCCGTGCTCCTGCCACCCGCAGTCTTCTTGGCTCCCACCGTTCTGGCTCCTGTCTGTTCCGCGGCCGTGGCCGCCCCCTTGGCCGCGGACGCGGCCTTCTTCGCAGGTGCCTTGCTCACCGGCGCCTTTTTCGCTGCCTTCTTCGAGGCCGTCTTCTCCACGGCCGTCCTCTTCGCGGCCGTTTTCCTCACGACGGCCTTCTGAGCCGGTGCCTTCCGGGCCGGTGCCTTCTTCGCCGGGGCCTTCTTCGCCGCCGGCTTCTCCGTTGCGGTCTTCCTCATGGAGGTCTTCTTCGCGGTGGTCTTCTTCACAGTGCTGTTCGCGGTGGTCTTCGCGGTGGTGGACTTCCCCGCCGACGCCTTCTTCCTCGCCGGTGACGACTTCGCCGTGGTCCTGGTGGCGCTCCTCGCCGCGGATCCCGCCGCGGTCGACTTCTTCGCGGCGGTCTTCTTCACCACCATGGCCGCGACCCCTTCACATATGGTGATCCTGCTCGCGAATCGTGCTGGGACGATAAATCGACACCAGCCCCGCGGCAACGGGGCACGCCGCCGGTTCGGCCCTCCCCATGGCGTGACAAGACGAGCCTCCATCCGTTGTGCCCAGCTCGACGCCGGGTAATCCGCCGCCGGTCGGCCACAAAGTCCGAAAGGGCCGGAATAACCATTCGGGTCGTACGTTCGGCCGTACGGCACCCCTGGCCGGAACCGGTCGGCCGCGCCCCCCGCCGCCCCGTACACTGGGCTCCAGCGAAAGGCGTGGATGGGGACGAGTAGCGTCGTACGCGGCCATGAGCGACCCGGGGACGGTGCGAGCCCGGGGGCAGAGCGCGAGGTGAAGCATCACCCCGGAGCCGCCGGAAGAAAGCCCTGGTCGTCCGGGGCGAGTAGAACCGGCAGCGCGACCCCAATGAGGGGGCCGCGGGCGGTCGCGCCCGGGGCCAAGGAGGGTGGTACCGCGGGAGCGAAGGCTCTCGTCCCTCCGACGGAGATGTCGCAGTCCCGCCGGAGGAAGCACCCCATGACACCAGTGACCCCGCCGCAATACCACCAGGTCCCCGCCCAGGTCGACCTGCCCGCGCTGGAGCACGCCGTGCTCGATTTCTGGCGTGAGAGCAAGGTCTTCGACAAGAGCCTCGAACGCTCCGAGGGCCGCCCCGAGTGGGTGTTCTACGAGGGCCCGCCGACCGCCAACGGTATGCCGGGCGCGCATCACATCGAGGCCCGCGTCTTCAAGGACGTCTTCCCCCGCTTCCGCACCATGCGCGGCTACCACGTCGCCCGCAAGGCCGGCTGGGACTGCCACGGCCTGCCCGTGGAGCTGGCCGTGGAGAAGGAGCTGGGCTTCAACGGCAAGAAGGACATCGAGGCGTACGGCATCGCCGAGTTCAACGCCAGGTGCCGTGAGTCCGTGACCCGGCACACCGACGCCTTCACCGAGCTGACGACCCGCATGGGGTACTGGGTCGATCTCGACGACGCGTACCGCACGATGGACCCGGAGTACATCGACTCCGTCTGGTGGTCGCTGAAGGAGATCTTCGGCAAGGGCCTGCTGGTCCAGGACTACCGGGTGGCCCCGTGGTGCCCGCGCGACCAGACCGGTCTCTCCGACCACGAGCTGGCGCAGGGGTACGAGACGATCGTCGACCCCTCGGTCTTCGTCCGCTTCCCGCTCACCTCCGGACCGCTCGCGGGCGAGGCGTCCCTGCTGGTCTGGACGACCACCCCGTGGACCCTGGTCTCGAACACCGCCGTGGCCGCGCACCCCGAGGTCACCTATGTGGTCGCGACCAACGGCGAGGAGAAGCTCGTCGTGGCCCGGCCGCTGCTGGAGAAGGCGCTGGGCGAGGGCTGGGAGCCCACCGGTGAGTCCTTCACCGGCCGCGAGATGGAGCGCTGGACGTACGACCGTCCCTTCACCCTGATCGACTTCCCGGACGGGACCGAGGCGCACTACGTCGTCAACGCCGAGTACGTCACGACGGAGGACGGCACCGGTCTGGTCCACCAGTCCCCGGCCTTCGGTGAGGACGACCTGAAGGTCTGCCGCGCGTACGGCCTCCCCGTCGTCAACCCGGTGCGCCCCGACGGCACCTTCGAGGAGGATCTGCCGCTGGTCGGCGGGGTCTTCTTCAAGAAGGCCGACGAGGCGCTGACCGAGGATCTGCGCGAGCGCGGGCTGCTGTTCCGGCATGTGCCGTACGAGCACAGCTACCCGCACTGCTGGCGCTGCCACACCGCGCTCCTCTACTACGCGCAGCCGTCCTGGTACATCCGCACGACCGCGGTCAAGGACCGGCTGCTCGACGAGAACGAGAAGACCAACTGGTTCCCGGACTCGGTCAAGCACGGCCGGTACGGCGACTGGCTGAACAACAACGTCGACTGGGCGCTCTCCCGCAACCGCTACTGGGGCACCCCGCTGCCCATCTGGCGCTGCCCGGAGAACCACCTCACATGTGTGGGGTCACGCGCCGAGCTGACGGAGCTGACGGGCAGCGACCAGTCGGGGCTGGACCCGCACCGTCCCTTCATCGACGCCGTCACCTTCACCTGCCCCGCCGAGGGCTGCTCGCTGGAGGCCGTCCGGGTCCCCGAGGTCATCGACGCCTGGTACGACTCGGGCTCGATGCCGTTCGCGCAGTGGGGCTACCCGTACAAGAACAAGGATCTCTTCGAGAAGCGCTACCCGGCGCAGTTCATCTCGGAGGCGATCGACCAGACGCGGGGCTGGTTCTACACGCTGATGGCCGTCGGCACGCTGGTGTTCGACAAGTCGTCGTACGAGAACGTCGTCTGCCTCGGCCATATCCTCGCCGAGGACGGCCGGAAGATGTCCAAGCATCTGGGCAACATCCTCCAGCCGATCCCGCTGATGGACGAGCACGGCGCGGACGCGGTCCGCTGGTTCATGGCGGCCGGCGGCTCCCCGTGGGCCGCGCGCCGGGTCGGGCACGGCACGATCCAGGAGGTCGTGCGCAAGACGCTGCTGACGTACTGGAACACCGTGGCCTTCCAGGCCCTGTACGCCCGTACGTCGGGGTGGGCACCGAGCGAGGCCGACCCGGCGCCGGCCGACCGGCCCCTGCTGGACCGCTGGCTGCTGAGCGAGTTGCACGCGCTGGTCGACCAGACCACACAGGCCATGGAGACCTACGACACCCAGCGCACCGGCAAGCTGCTCTCGGCGTTCGTGGACGATCTCTCCAACTGGTACGTCCGCCGCTCGCGCCGCCGTTTCTGGCAGGGCGACAAGGCCGCGCTGCGCACACTGCACGACGTGGTGGAGACGGTCACGCGGCTGATGGCTCCGCTGACCCCGTTCATCACGGAGCGGGTCTGGCAGGACATGGTGGTGCCGGTGACGCCGGACGCGGTGGAGTCGGTGCATCTCGCGGGCTGGCCGCAGCCCGATCTCGCGGCGATCGACCCCGCGCTCTCGCGGCAGATGGCGCTGGTGCGCAGGCTGGTGGAGCTGGGCCGGGCGACACGGGCGGAGTCGGGTGTGAAGACCCGGCAGCCGCTCTCGCGCGCGCTGATCGCGGCGGCGGGCTTCGAGACGCTCTCCCCCGAACTGCGGTCCCAGATCACGGAGGAGCTGAATGTCTCCTCCCTGGCGACGCTCTCCGAGGTGGGCGGCTCGCTGGTCGACACGACGGCGAAGGCCAACTTCCGCGCGCTGGGCAAGCGTTTCGGCAAGGGCGTCCAGGAGGTGGCGAAGGCGATCGCGGACACGGACGCGGCGGCGCTGTCGCTGGCCCTGCGCGAGGGCGGGGCGACGGTGGAGGTCGACGGCGCTCCGGTGGCCCTCTCCCCGGAGGAGGTCATCATCACGGAGACCCCGCGCGAGGGCTGGTCGGTCGCCTCGGACTCGGGCGCGACGGTCGCCCTCGATCTGGAGATCACCCCGGAGCTGCGGCTCGCGGGCCTGGCGCGTGACGCGATCCGGCTGATCCAGGAGGCACGCAAGAACAGCGGCCTGGATGTCGCGGACCGCATCGCCGTCCGCTGGACGGCGACGTCCCCGTCCACGGCGGAGGCCCTGACCGAGCACACCCCCTTGATCTCGGACGAGGTCCTGGCGACGTCCTTCACCCCCGGCACCCCGGACACGTCCTACGGTCCCCCGTTCACGGACGAGTCCCTGGAACTCACCTTCCACCTCCGCAAGTCCTGACCCCCTCCCGGGGGTTCCGCCCCTGGACCAGGCGGACGGTCCCGGGGGCGCCGCGAAGCCG
>NZ_JBSGVS010000057.1:0-65261 GCF_053608565.1 Streptomyces sp. NPDC055025 | reverse complement strand
TAAGCGGAGGTGCATCACGCATGGGCCTGTGTAGGGCTTGGGATTGCTGCCCACCACCCCGCAACGGGAGTGACGGACCATCGGGCCGACGGTGGTGCCGGCCCCACCGCGGTGACGGGTTCCGCTGCGCTCTACCCTGACCCCTCCCCCACCCTAGAAATCAGCCGATCACGTTCACCAATACCCCGCCAACATACACGTCAACCCGCAACAGGGGGGGGCGGAATTCGTCGATGTGCCACCCGAGAGGACGAACGCACGGTGAGAGCGATGCATCACTGACGTACGCTGTGTAGTCTTTGGGTCCTGGCTGCGCCACCCTCACCCCGGCCGAATAACTCCCGGTGGAATGCAGAACTGCGCGGCCTGAAATAGCTTGGCCATAGAACGGAAGCCCGATATGGGAAAGTTGGAATTCGACGTGCGGAGGTACCTGAGCCACCCGGCCCCCCAGGGCCGGGTGGCGGAACCACCCACCGGCACTGGCCACGCTTCCTTGTGTTTGATCGTCAGGGCCGGTACCACCCGAGACTCAGAGCCGCTGCTGCCGTCCACGACCCGCACCAGGTCGCGGCGCCGCACGCGAAGCCGCGCGCGCCACGAAGGGGTCCGCGCGGCAGCCTTTGCTGCTGCTGCTGAGGCACAGATCGCGCGGCGTGGCGGTACTTGATCACGGTGGGAAGATCCGGTATCACGCGCGCGCACGCTCTAGAGGTAAGAGCTGTGCGTTTTCGCAGGTCAGAACGTTGGGTTCGGGGAGATATGTCAGCCCAGGACTGACATATCTCGGTCGGGATGTCAGCCGGTCCTGACTCATTAACATCGTTTCGTGGCAGCACTGCCACGGATCTACGCACGATGCGTCAGCGGTGCCCTCGGAGTCGGCTCGGACCCGATGGTCAGTCCAGGCTGACGTACGGGTGACTTTCGTGTTGGCGCTGCTGCGTTTTGGTGGCACTGCTGCCACGGATCTCCGTTATGGTGCTGACGTCACGACGATCAAGGAGGCAGTAACCCCATGAGCTCAGGGCCCCTGGACGGCAGCGCAGCGCCGAAGCTGCCCGATGCGCCGTCCCGTCGTCGGCGCCGCCCGAAGCCGCCGCCCACCGCGTACAACCGGTCCGTCGGCTCCACCCTTGAGCTGCCCGCCGGACATGCTGCCCAGGTCTTCCCCGTCGGCTCCAGCACGGGGTTCATCGGCGAGGCGTTCTCCATGGACAGCCTGGAGTTCATGCGCTGGGCCGCCGTCCGCTACGACAGCGACCGGTTCGTGCTCGTGGTGCTGTTCCACCTGATGGGCTCCCAGAAGCCCGGCGGGCTGATTGAGGCCACCCACGAGGACGTGTCCGCCGATCTCGGATACAGCCGGCCTCACATCAGCCGCGTCTTCAACGTCCTGGAGGCCGACGGGGCGCTGCGGAAGGTCCAGCGGGGCGTCTATCAGCTCAACCCGGCCGCCTCGCTGCGGGGAGGGCTCAGGGAGCCGCGCAAGGGCGAGAAGAAGCGCGCCAAGGCGGGTATGGGGGACAGGGTGGAGCAGTTGGACCTACTGCGCGAGATCATGGAGGACCCGGACGTGCCCGACGCGTTCCGGGCGATGGCCGCTCCGGGCGCGAAGCTGGAAGTGCGCAAGGAGTCGGATGGGGAAGGGAAGGCCACGTCATGACGTCCGCTGCCACAGAGGAATGGATGCCGCGCCGCAACGTGCTGTGGGGCAGCTTCAACGGTCTCGCGTACGTGCCGCGCCTGCCTCCCACCGCCTACACGCTGCTGCTGCACATGATGAGCGAGCAGGAGCCGGGCGGCCTGGTCGTCGCAACCCACGACGAACTGGCCGCCGGCCTCGCGATGGAGCGCGGCGTGATCAGCCGGGCCATGCAGCACCTGGTTGCCGCCCGGCTCGTCACCGTGGTCCGCCGCGGCCGCTTCCAGCTCCACCCGATGATCGCCGCCTTCAACGACCCCCGTGATCAGCAGCGCGCCGTCAAGGTTCTGCCCCGGGACATGCGCCTGGACGTCGGCGACTTCGAGGACGAGTACGAACGCCGCTTCCAGCTCCACCTGGACGAGAAGGCCCGCAAGGCCGAAGCCAGAGCCAAGGGGAACGTCACCCCCATCACCAAGCCGACCCGCCTCAAGCGCGTCCGCTGACCACCGCCAGCCTCGGCAGCACGGCGCCACACCCTCGGGTGTGGCGCCGTGCTCATGTCTGCGCCGGTGCACTAGGTGAACCGGTTTGTTCTGCTCCTCCAGAACAAACCGAAGCGGCACGGGCCACGTCTGATCCATGCAGCAGCTCTGCATGGATCTCGCCCGGAACATCGCAGATCTGCGATGTTATGCAGCCGCCGGGGCGGGGCCACGGTCTTGCTGGCTACCCCGGAGCAGCAGGGGCCGACCGTGCAGCAGCGCGTCCCGAGCAGCGTGCGGCAGCTGACCGTGCTGCACCGGCCAGAGCGGGCCCGCTACCCGTGCAGCACCCGTGTGCCACCTGGTTCATGCAAATGCTGCGCTACACCCACGACACCACCCGGCTCCACTCCCACCACCACCCTTCTGCACCCGCCGACACGGCTGCTGCTGCCCTTCGACAACCACCACCAGGAGCAGCATGAGGGCCATGCTGCAGGCCCTCGCCTCACACCTCACAGCCTCACAGCGCACTACGCCACCAGGGAAAACAGGGTGGGTGACTCATAGGAGCAGCGGCCTACAGCACCGTCCCGGCCAGGGCCCGGCGGTCACCGGTCAGGGCGTAGCGCCGGGCAGCAAGCCCGTGGTCGAGGGGCTCGCCGATCTGCTCGCACAGCAGCGCCAGCACGTCGGCGGCCTCGGAGTCGGACAGGTACGCCGGGGCGACTTCGAGCATCAGCTCCCCGATCGCGTGGCTGCTGGCGGCGAGGTCGTCGACGACGCGGCGCAGCGCGGCGACGGCCGGGTCCGCCGGCGGATCGGCGGGCGGTGGCGGCGGGGCGGTGCGGACGTCGCGGACGGCCTGGCGGACCACGGCGCGCACCGCGGCCGTGTCGAGGGCCTGGAGGCCGCTGTGGGCGAGCGCGGCGAGTCGGCGGGTGATGATCTCCGCGACGGTGTCCGTACGGCCGGAGACGGCGATCAGGGCCCGCTGGGACAGGCCGTAGTCGAGCGCGGCCGCGGCGCCCGAGTCGGTGTCTCGCGTGCGAGACAGGCCGGGGCCGGCGGCGACGGCGTCGTGGATCGCGGCGAGCGCGCGG
Source organism: Streptomyces sp. NPDC055025 (assembly GCF_053608565.1). Taxonomy (NCBI): domain Bacteria; kingdom Bacillati; phylum Actinomycetota; class Actinomycetes; order Kitasatosporales; family Streptomycetaceae; genus Streptomyces; species Streptomyces sp. NPDC055025. The sequence continues at coordinate 62,028 of NZ_JBSGVS010000057.1, read as the reverse complement.
GCGACATCGAGGAGCCGGTACGCCTGGGCGCGGCTGATGCCGAACTCTGCCCGGCAGTACGCCTCCCAACTGCCGTACCCGAGCAGCTGCCAGACGCGGGCGGCGTGCGCGTCGCGGACCCGGGCGGCGAGCACGGCCACGGAGCGCCGGACGTCGTCCATCGCCTCGCGCAGCCCGGCCGTCATCTCCCGGGCGCGGGCCTCGCTCAGCGGCGGCCGCGCCGGTTCGACGCCGTGCTCCTGGTCCTCGGTGTGCTCACCCACGACTCCATCGTCCTCCGCGCCGGCGGGCACCACCAGGCTGAGCGGGAGCACGGCGCGCGAGCCCCGTCTCACACCCTCACAGCCTCATAGTCCACCCCTCCACCTGGGAAAACGCCCTGTGAGTCTCTCAGCCTCACAGCGTGACGCCGCGCGCCAGGCCGCAGCGCACTCAGTACGGAGAGCGTGCCGCCACCCGGTGACGTTCTTCCCTCCAAGGGATGATCTCGGGTCTGCTTGCGGGGCGGAATGCTGGAGCAGCTCGTTGGGAGGGCATGGGACGAGCATCGCGCGTGCGCGCGGCGGGGCGGGCGCAGCGTACGGGGAATGGTGGGCTGCTGATTCGAGAGCCGCGCCCGGCTGATGAGGCGGCGCTGGTGGAGTTGCTGGGGAGGGTGGAGTTCATCCAGTCGGGGGCGGGGGCGGAGTTGGCTCATGCCATCGCGTTCCGGCACCAGCTTGAGCCGGCTTGCGGTGTGCGGGCGTCGTGGGTGGCCGAGCAGCGGCGGGGCGAGGTGGTGGGCGTGGTGACCGCGGCGCCGCCGCTGCGGTGGATCGGTTCGTTCGAGACGCTGAGCGCGGAGCACCGGTCGGGCGTTGCCCACCAGATCGTGGAAGCGGAAGCCCTGTCGATCGCGCCGCACGTCCGCGGGCGCCGTCAGGGGCATCGTCTGATTGAGATGGCTGCCGCGCACTACGCGGGTCTCGGCTACCGGCTGATGCTCGGGACCACCACCGTCCTGTCTCTGGCGCCGTACTACCGGCAGGCGGGCTTCACCGTGCTGGAGCCGGGCGAGATGATCTCGGTGGCCGACCCGCTGGGCATGATTCTTCACCGGCCCGCCGACCGGCACGTCGTACAGATGTGGAAGGCCCTGCACGCGGAGGTGACGGTTGTGGGCGGCCAACTGCCGGACGGCACGCCGCTGCGGGTGCTGACGCAGGTGCTGGTGCCGCCGGCGGGCTCACCGGAGATCGTCCGGCACGACGACGGGAGCTTGACAATCAGCGACGGCGCTGCGCGGAAGACCCTGGACGCCCGGACGGCAGCGATGATGGAGCGCATGTACCGGACGCCGGTCACGGAGAAGGAAGTCCGGGAGGGAATGGCGGAGGCCCTGCGCTATGGCCTCGAGCCGCTCGTGGCGGCCAAGCTCCGCAAGGCGTCCGGGTCCTCGCTGCCCGAACTCATGGGTCCCCCACGCGGCGCTGAGGCTTCGGCGGGGCGGCAGTAGCATGTCCGGCGAGCCGCTGAAGCTGCGCAGCGACACCGGCGAGCCGTACGTGCTTGCCGTATCCCACCGGCCGATCACCGACTCCCGCCTTTCGGCGGCCGACGTCGGTGTCTATATGCGGTGCCGGTGGCTGGGGGAGATCTGTGGTCCGTACGGCGGTCTCGACTGGCTGATGGCCGAACTCCGGATGCCCCCGGAGGAGACCCGGGCCTCGGTCGGGCGCTTGGTCGAACTGGGCTATCTCGACACGGTCGGGCCCGTCGAGATCGAGTCCATCACGGCCCAGGACATCGCGGCGCGTGTCCGTGATGCCATCAAGGCGACCATGGACGAACTCACCCCGGCCGAACGCACGGCTGTCGCCCGCCTCGCGGATCTTGTGGAACGGCGCCGGGACCGGGCCGCAGCGGCGCTGTACGCCCAGATCAGGCGCGAGCACGGCCCCCGGTGATCCGGGGGCCGGCGCCCTGTGGCTCACCGTCGTCTGCCCGGGGCGCCCGGCGAGTCCATTCATGGAAGCGCGGCTTCGGCCGCCCCGTCGGCTCACGGCCTCAGGGGTGCTGGCCCGGGGCGTTGGAGGGTTCGCGTGGTTCGCGCGGGCCGGGCCACCCTTCCCCGCCTCGCCAGATCCACAGGCCCGTGCGGTCCGGTTCGTAGGCAGGTTCATCAAGGCCCACGTTCCGGCCGAACAGGATTCCGTACCTGTTGTGGCGTGTGGGCACCACCGACCGCCCGTCCAGGGGGCCGCCGTGCAGGGTCACCGTGTCCTCGTTCATGCTCTGACCATCCCTCAAGTTGTCGTCTTCGCAAACCCTGTCGTGTCCGGACCTGGCAGGGTGTGTCCGTGATCGAGATAGTGGTCGGCGTCATCGGCGCCGCAGCAACTCTGTTGGGTGTGTGGTCCGGAGCGTGGCTTACCCGGCGTCAGCAGCGCGCTGATGCCACCGTCGCGGAGCGCGAGCAACGTCTCACGCAAATGCAGGGACTGGTCGTCGCCGTCTCGGAGCTGATGACGGCACGTGCCCTGTACCAGGCGACGTGGCTGAGCCGGGCGACGCGGTGGCGCGTGGGCGGTATGGCCGCGCTCGAGTTCTGGTCGGCCTGGCGGGTCCACGGTGGCCGGTGGGAAAGCGCGGCAGCCGCTTTGGCGCCGTCGGCAAGGGTGGTCGACGTCTGGCAGCGACGCACCGTCGAGGAGGCCGGCGTCCTCGCGCCGTACATGGCCAGGGTCGCCGCGGCCGGGTTGCCGCTGGGCATGGCGGAGAATCCGGAACTCGCGGCGGCGGCGCAGAAACTCATGGACGCGTCCCTGGAAGATCAGGGGGAGCCTGCGGTGCATGAGGCCATCGCCGGGCTAAGAGCCGTGTTCTACGGGCAGGCCCCGGAGCCTTCAACCTGAGCATCCGCGTCCGCAGCTGACGACCGCACTCAACGCGACCCGTACGACGGTGCCCCTGTGCCCAGCCTCCATCGGCCGGGCACAGGGGCACTCCCGTGTGGCTGCTATCCGAGCCAGACAATGCTGAGGACGGACAGGCGACGCAACGGCCTGTTCACCCAGTAGGTGAGGGACAGCTGGCCGACGGACGCGTAGCGCACGTCCTCGCCCTCCACGTCATCCGCGTTCCACCGCTGGAAACCCCACGGGTCCGCCGCGGCGGCGTCCAGGACGTCCCACACCGTGTCCCCGGCGTGCTCAGGCAGGGTGGCGAGGACCTTCGCGGCCGCCGTTGAGAAGCGGACCGCGTACGGCGGCTGTCCGGTCACCGGCGCCGTCCCCGCAACTCCGCCATGTCGACGAAGTCGCTGTCATCGTCGTAGGCGGAGGCGACGAACGCGTCGACCGCCGGTGTGTGCGCGATACGGCCCTGCCAGTCCTGGACGACCTCGTACAGGCCGGCGAGGGAGAACGTACGGCGGGATTCCTCGAGGGCGGCCGCCCACTCCCGCTCGAAGGACGGCACCCAGGACTCCGCGCGCCGGTCGGCGCGCAGCTGGGCGAGGAGTTCAGCCGGCGCCCCGGGCGCAGGGGCGTACGGCGTGAGGGGTGCGTGGTCGGGCTGCGCGCTCATCTGGTCCTCCCGGCGGGTCGTCAACTCACGGTACGCGTGCCGGGTGGCCGCGGATGCGGGCACGGGCGGATCCTCTTCTACCGGGACAGGGAGCGGGCGACGGCTCGGGCGTGCCGGCGCGTCGAGGGCTCTTGGCGGTCCCAGGTGGCGGCGAGGTAGCGGAGGAGCTCGCCCGTTGCACGCTCGGCGTCGGTGGGGTTGCTGTTCAGAGCGCGGTCGGCGGCGTAGGCGATGTCGGCGGCTGGGGACGTCGGCGGGGAGGCCGGCTCCTCCCCGTGGCCGGGGCGCGGGGCGCCGGTCAGCTTCAGGGTGTACTCGTTGCCGGTGCGGGTGAGCGCGGTGATGGTGTTGAGGTTGAGCGGCCCGAAGGACGGCTGTTCGAGGGCGGCGCGGATGAAGTGCGGGTGGTTGCCGATCGCGGCGACAGCGGCGTCCCAGGCGTAGGCGACCCGCTCACAGTCGGGGTCCGGCTCCACGGTGGCAAGGGACAACTCGAAGCCGGTGCCGTCGGCGTCGCGGAACCAGACCGTCTCGTCGCCGGGCGCGGCCGGGGCGACGAAGGTGATGTGCGGGCTGGAGCGCAGCGCGTCGGCGATACGGACGGCATCGTGATCGGCATCGAGCAGGGGGCTCTTGTCGCGGTCGATGGGCAGAAATTCAGTGGTCACGCCTTGGCTCCTATCAGTATTCGAGGTCGAGGTAATCAATGTCGTTGATTTCCACGTCCGACAGTCCCATAGCGCGGCCACCGCCGTCCTGGAAATAGACCTCTTTGAATCCTTCCGCGATGATCCCACGCAAGTCCTGGTCGCTGGCCCCCGTGTCGCGGGCGTCGAACAGGCGCTGCGCGTACGCAGCGGGGAGGTGCACGGTGAGTCGCCGGAACCGCCCGTCGTCGGTCGTACCCACTGCTGCGGAGTACCCGAACTGGGCCCTGGTCTCCACCGTGATCCCGCCCGTGGCGGCGGCCTGGCGCTGCCGGCGCTTGCGCACCTGTGGCTGCCAGCGCTGCCGTACCGCGTCGTCGAGTTTCGCGGCGACGTCGGCGCGGGCGTGTTTGCGGGCGCCGCGCCGGTAGCGGTTGACGGAGTCGGCGGTGACCCCGAGCTCCTGCGCGACGGCCTTCGCGCTGCCCAACTGCTTGAGCAGGTAGCCGATCTGACCCTTCAGCGTCTTCGGCGGTTCCCGGGTGAAGCTCTCCCGGTCGGCCCGCTCGATCGCGTCCTCGATCTCCCCCACGGCCTACTCCCCTTCGTCCAGGACGGCGTCGTGGCCGTCGCCCTTGATGTGGCGGGCCGGGTTCAGGCCCTTCTCCATCAGGTCGACCGCCCACAGCATCGACTGGACGCCCTCCAGCTTCGCCAGACCGGGCGTGGGCCCGAGGCGGAACCCGCCGGGCTGCGGCTTGCCGGACGCGGCGTACGGGAGGAAGTCCAGTGGGCTCTCACCCGGCGAGGGGTAGACGACGCAGTCGGAGAGCACGGCGAGCGGGAACAGCCCGGTCATTGTGACCATGTTGCGCAGCTTGCGGTGCATGTTGACCCGGGCCTTGCTGATGACGGCGGCCCGGATGTCGGGGCGCCACGTCGGCCGCGACAGGGCCGGCCACGTCTCGCCCTCCCTGTACTGCTTGCCCTGGGGGCGCTCGCGGAGCTTGCCGACGCCGCCCTTGACCGTGGCCTTGATCGCCGAGAGGACGGCGGCCAGGGCCGGGTCCTTCTGCTTGTGCTGCTCCATCGCCGCCAGGAACTCCACGTCGGAGAGGTCCTTGGTGACGCCCATGTCGGCGAGGGTGTCGACGTAGGCGGTCTTGAGGCGGTCGTGCCACGGGTCGAGGTACGCGCCGGTCTCGCGCCGCAGGTACGCCTCGATCGGGTGGACGTCGTACCCGAGCTCCTGGGCGTAGGCGAGGGTGTGCGTCTGGTACCAGGCCGGTCCCGTCGGACGGGAGCCGTCCGGCGTGAACGGGCTGGGCAGGCGCGGGTCCAGCTCGATGTGGGACAGGTCCGCCAGCCAGCTCCCGGGGATCTTCGGGTTGAACTTCGGGGCGTGGAAGTGGTCCGGGGCGCTGAGGCCGACGACCAGGCGGGCTGCGGCGGCGAGGAAGGCGGTGTTCAGGTCGAGGCCGACCGCGAAGGGCAGCGTGCACTCCTCATCGGACAGCGTCTCCACCGACCGCACCCACTGGTACGCCTCCTCGTTCAGGAACCCGCCCGTCCAGCCGGACTGAACGACGACGGGGTGTTCCGGGGTGGCCTCCGGCGGCGCCGGGTCCACCGGCTCCGTGCCCAGGGAGCCGGCGTTGTGGCCGGACACCCAGTTGCCGGTCTCCGGGTCCTGCACGGCCTTGGTGGGCGGGCGCAGCGCCGTCATCAGCTCCAGGCCCGAGACGGCGGTGGAGCCGCGAGGGGTGATGACCCGGGTCGCGTACACGCCGAGGACGCGGGCGATGTCGGCCGGCTCCATCTCCGTGACGCCGGGCCAGGACCGGGTATCGAGGGCGTCCCAGGACAGGATCGCCAGCTGCACGCACTGCCGTTCGCGGCCCTGGGCCTTGCGGTAGATCCGCGCCCACGGGCCGAACCCGCGCTGCGTCAACTGCCAGCGAGCTTTGGTGACTTGCTTGACCACGGGGTGGTCCTCGGGCAGGCGCAGGGAGCGGCGCTGCTCGTGGCCCTCCAGGCGCTCGGGCAGCCCGAGTTTCACGGCGGCCGCGGCGGTGAGCACGATCAGCGGATCACTGTCCTTGCCGTACCGGTTGAGTTTCGGCGCACCGAGACCGGACTCGCGCAGGGTCCACTCCACCAGCTCCGGCACGGTGGTCGCCGGGCAGTCCAGCACGACGCCGCCCACCGCGTACGCGGAGCCGTCGCCGTCCAGCACGGCCAGCGGGCCGTGAGGGAAGCGCGGGTCGACGGTGGGCGCGGCGGCCTTCTTCGCCGCCGGACGCCGGGACGACGTCGCCGGGCGCCCGGCCGGACGGGCGGGGCGCTCCGGTGCGGCGGGGGCGTGAATCGGGGCGGTCGTGTCGGCGGGCTCGGACGCGGCCGGGCCAGCGAACGTGTCCGGCACCGGGGCGGGCTGCGGCGCGGCCGCGGGGGCCGGGGCGGCGGGGTACTTCGCCGCCCACCCGTTCAGCAGCCGCTGATACGCCTCCAGGCGCGGCGACTTCGGCTCGCTCCTGCCGTTCTCGTAGTTCTTCACCGTCTGCGTCGTGCTCTTGAGGGCCGTCGCGAGGCGCGCCTGCGTGATACCGGCGGCCTCGCGCAGCCGGGCACGCTCCGCCGGGGGCGGGAGCTGCGGCGCCTCCTCCAGCAGTGCGTCCACGCTCGCGAAGAGTTCTTCCTCAGTGGTCATGTCCTTACCTCCGCCCCGAACACTAGCAGATCTTTATCCTCACATTTAGCCTTTCAATTTACCCGATCGAATGAATGGGGGAGGTGTCTCGGTGACCGTATGGTGCTGCCCCACCGTCGGCTGCGGCAGCATGGCCGCCGTCCTGTTCTGCCGCGCCACGCGCCTGTCTGCCCGCCCCGTCCTACGCTGGGAACAGGCCCCGGGAGGTGTGTGATGCCGTCAGTGATCTGGTCCGGGGCTGTGTCGTTCGGCCTGGTCAGCATCCCGGTCAAGGTGTGGACGGCAGGGAACTGCGACAGGACGAGATCGGCGGGAGTATTGTCGAGGTCGCCGACGCCGACCTCGCGGACATGCCGCTGCCCACCGCCAAGGCGATCGAGATCGTGGCGTTCGTGGCCGCCGACTCGATCGACCCCATCCGGATCGGCGACTCGTACTACCTCTGGGCCCGGCGGTGCTGGCGATGAAGGTGGCGGGCGCCGCCCATGACCATCTGTGGGGCGGATGGAGAGCGAGGGGAATGGTCATCCTGCGGGCGCTGGTTCAGGGCGGCGCGGCCTACGCCGGGTCTCGGCGCGGGGGTTCCCCGGCCCTTGAGCCCCCGACTCCTCCCCGGCGGTGGCGGTCCTTATGGCGGAGGAACGGCGGGAGCGGGCCTTACGGCGTCTGATGATGCTCAACTAGGGCGAGTCGAGGCGGGGGTCCTGTGACCAGTCGATGGAGAGCTGGGCACGCGCGTGCCCGCGTGGCAGGGGCGGCGCCGGTGGCGGGACGCGGCCGGCCTGGTGGTCGGCCGCGAGGTCGAGCGCGGTGACGATCGCGGTGACGGCCGCCTGCCAGCCCGCTACGGCCTGTCCGTGTATCCCGCCGGGCAGCCGCCCCGCGTGCCGGGCGATGCCGGCCGCGCGGGCGAGCACCTCGGCATCCAGCAGCGTGAGGAGGGCGTCCCCGTCCTGGGTGCCGCGCGCGGCTGTACGGAGGCGCCGGCGGGCGTCACGCCCGCGCGCTCGGTGGGACAGGTTGTCAGCCATCGGTGCACGATACCGACCCCCAGCGCGAGCCGCCGTCAGTCGGAGGGGGCGGTGCCGCTGGTGCGGACATAGCGTGCGACCGCCTCGAGCCCTTCGATGAACGCGGCGTCCGGACGCTGGATCACCGGGTGGGAGCAGGCCGGTCTGTGTGTCCTGGTGGCGGACGATGTCGTTGAGGACGGGGATTCCGTCGCGGTCCCGGAGGGGCGGGTGTGCGGCAGGAGTGGTGTCCGGATTCGTCACGCCGTCAGGGCCCTCCAGCCTCTCGTCCATCCCCGTCACGATCCGCCGCCACGACCGGTAGACATCCGCGTCCCGGCACCTGCGGCACGTTCACGCGTTCGGGTTCAGGCTCGGGCCGCTTCCGGGCCGGCCAGGGCACACAGAGTGCGCAGGCGCTCCCGCCCGATGATCTCGGCCAGGTGCTCGGTACGCCGCCGGTCCGCCGACCACAGCCGTTCGAAGCCGCCGGGGCTGCCGGGCCACTCGCACTCCGCCGCCGAGGTCAAAGACGAGATCAAGTCCGGCCCGTCCTGCCGTTGGGCCCACTGGGTCCGCGTCTACCAAACCCGCTGACCGGGTGGGAGCCCGCCCCGTGACCGCCGTCCACGGCGTTCAGAGGTAGACCGCGCGGACGACGGTGACCATCAGGATGTCTTTGCCGACGTAGTAGCGGATCACGACGTCGGCGACGACGGCCTGACGCCGGTCCTCGTCCTTGCCGACCGGCGAGGACCCGGCGCCGTACGGATCGCCGGTGACCCGTCGCATCCCGGCGTCGAAGCGGGTGCGCAGCGCGGTGTCCATGGCGGCCCCGGGCCAAAAGAACCACAGGGGGGATGGCGCCTGAGCGAGCGACTGGGGGAAACGATGGTACGGGTGGAACGTTCAGGCAGTCTGCCGAAGAACGACGCCTATGGGCGGCCCATCCACCTGGAGCTGTGCTCCGCGTGCGACACGCAGAAACCGGCCGCCGGCCGACTGCTCGCCTACTTCGCCTCCGGAGGCGGCCACGACACATCCCGCACCGAGGAAGCCGCCCACCTGCTGATGGAATGGACAAAGGAAGGCATGGCCGCCCACGGCTGGGTCCTCCAGGACCCCGACACACAGCCGCTGTAACCAGCCCAAGACCCGCGACGGCGCAACAGGAGCAACGACCCAAGTCGCTGAACGCGCCGTAGAGCACGTGTGAACTTCGCGGGCCCTCTCCCGCCGCACCCAGCCGGGCACCCACCAGGTGCCCGGCCCCGGCGGCCTGTCCGTTCGGGCACCGGCCGGTCGATCTTGGGATTGCGCGCCTTCCGGACCCGCCCGTGCCGGCCGGCTCAATCGTTCAGTGCACGATGTCGACGGCGGTGATCGTCAGGACGGTGTCGTGGACCCAGTACAGGACGATGGCGTCCGGGAAGGAGACGACGCGCCGTTCTTTGGTCTGCGGCCGGCCGGGGGCCTGGGCGGAGCGCAGTCCGTACGGGTCGGTCGCGAGGCGCCGCATCCCGGCGTCCAGCGCGTCGCGGGCGGCGGGTTTCATCGCGGCGCGCTGGGCGCCGGCCCGGTCGGAGTACTGGACGTGGTAGCTCACGCGGCTTCTTCCCCGGCCGGGTTGTAGCCGGGCAGGTCTTCCATGGGGGTGCAGCCGGAGAAGTCCCCGGCGGCAAGCCGGTCGAACTGCGCGTCGATCTCCGCCCATGCCTCGGGCGGCAGCGCCCACGCGGCCAGCGTCCGCGGCAGCTCGGATGCGGGGGTTCGTCCGATCTCGGCCTCGAACCCGGCCAGCCGCTCAGGCTCGTCGGCGAGGGCCGCGCGGACCCCGTCGATCGTCGCCGGGATCTCCACGCTCTCCCCGCCGATCAGCGTCGTCCACGTCTCGCTGCTGTCGCCCATGCGGCACCTCCTTCGGGCTGTTCACACTAGCGCCGTCCCGCCCCGCCGTGGCAGGACGTGAAAGGGGCGGCACGCGAAGGACCAGGCCAGACCGCTGCGTTGTCACCTGATCGGATGGCCCGCCGGGGATCGGACGGCCGCCCCGGACTCCGGCCTGACGGCAGTGTGACGTCCTGGCCGTGGACCGTCGTGCTCCACCTGTCTGACGTGTCGCTCACCGTGGCGGCACTCCGGGACCTGCGTCTTCACACGGTAGCGGCCGGAGACCCATCGGCCCAGAGCCCGAGGAGACGCACACACGAACGAGGGGAGCGGCCTGTGCTCAGGAGGGCGGTGACGCATCTTCGCGGGCCGGACGAGTTTTTCAGGACGGGGTGGCTGGTGTGCGGGGCGGGGGGACTGCCCGGAGCAGTTCCCACAGGGGGCGTGAGCCGGACGCCCAGATCGCGAGGGTGTGGCGGTCGACCACGTGCAGGCGTTGCTGTTCGGCGAAGGCCACGGCTGGTGCGGTCACGCGGGTGTTGGTCACGATCACGGCGATGTCGGCGCCGTGGACCTGGCGGGCGGTGCCGTTGAGGACCTGGAGGTCCGGTGTGCCCACCGCGGAGTCGGCCAGGCCGTTGCGGCGGTGTTTGCACTGGATGACCCAGCGCCGTCCGTAGGGGTCGGTGGCCTTCACGTCGGCCCCGAGATCACCGCCTCCGCCGACACGGACCGCGTCCCGGCAGCCGTCACGGCTCATCAGTTCTCGGACCGCGTCCTCGAACCGGGAATGATGCAGGGCGTCCAGCTGGGACAGCCCGTAACGCAGCCCCTGCGCGCGCACCGCCTCCCACCGCGCGCTCTGCCGCTTCCACGAGAGCCAGCCGGCGCCGCCCAACACCGTGAGCGTGCCGACCGCGGCCAGGACCCACCAGTGGGCCAGCAGCCAGTTGACAACGGCCACCGCCAGGACGACGGCCAGGGCGACGGCCACGAGGAGACCGGTCAGCCGGTCAGCCGCGCGCTGCCGCCCGCCGCGCCTGCGGGCGCGCCGCCGTGCCGGCGTACGTCTGGCCGTCGCCGCCCGGCGCCGCCGCGGGCGGGGACTCATCGGCTGGCCTGTGTGACGCTGCCCGCGACCTGCCCCACGATGTCCATGATTCCCTTGCCCACCGGAGTCGGGGCCAGCAGCACACCGAGAGCCAGCACGATCACCACGGTCATCCGTTCGTCGCGCCGGCTCCTGGCCTCCGTGCGGCGGCGCAGCCGCAGGACGACGATGACGGCGAGCAGTACGGCCACGTTGATCGTCAGCACTTGCCCGGACCCCCAGTCGGCACCAGCCGTCCCCGCCTGACCGCGAAGACGAATATCCCAGCGCCCCTGTGTAACCCGAACACCCCAGCCATGCCCCCCAGTTACCAATGATTGACGCAAAGTGATCACCTGGCCGGATCATCAGGCTCGGAAGCGATACTCCGCAGCGTCGGCCGGAGGGGCCGCGCGAACGCGGACGGTGACCGGCAGCGGCATCTCCCCCGACCGGGCCTGCCTGGCCAGGACGGGGCGTGACGGCGGGGGCCGGTTCGTCGTTCTGGGGGTAGGCGCAGTGTCCTGAGGGCATCCTGGCAGGGACCTGCCCGGGGGAGGCAACAGTGAACTTCTTGTTCGTGTGCGGCTGTTGCGGCGCCGAATGTGTGCTGTGGGGGAAACCCGTCGTCTCGTGGTGGACCGACAAGTACTGGCTGCCGGACGACTTCGAGTGCTGGGACTGCGGTGAGAACAACTCGGTCCCGCCCCCGCCATGGACGTCGGCCGACGACTAGGTGCTCCTCGCCGCCTCTCATGCCGACTTCTGTACCGCCGGGGCCGCATGCCCCGATGTCCTGGCCGCCTTCTCGGCGCGGGCCCGGCTGCGCGAAGGAACAGCCCCGTCAACTCCTCGCCCAGGACCGGTCAGAAGCTCACCCAGCAGAGGCGGGCATCTGGCTACAGCTCAGTCGGGGGCGACGGTGTCCTCAGTCCTCGGGTGTCCAGCTCTTCAGGGCGGCGGCGATGTCACGGATATGGAGGCCGCTCGCAGCGTGTTCGAGCAGGTCGGCCGCTTGGTCGGTGGACACCTTCACAGTGCGGCCGGCCGCGTGAAGGAACGCGGCCGCGACGGTGACGGCGTACAGCTCGTTGGTGTGCTCCAGTGCGGGCAGCCGGACGAGGGACTGGAGGAGGGCAGCGGCCCGGTGGTGTGGTTCCGGATAGACGGTGGTGCCCATCACTACGGCGCAGTGGCGGGCCCTGGCGGCTTCGAGCGCCCCGTAGTCGACGACATCCGGATCACCGGGCAGTTCTTCGTTGGCGATCTGCAGGAGCCATCTGAGGTCGACGGTTAAGATCACGCGGCTTGTTCTCCAGCAGGGTGAGGACCGAATCGGTCGGCGAAGCCGTGGCTGTGCTCAGCGATGAACGACCGGGCGCCTTCAACAAACCGGACGCGTGCCACATCGTCAGCGAGCATGCGCGCAGCGTACTCCTCGGCTGGTACGTGCTGGTCGGCGGCAAGCATCTGGAGCTGCTCGTACACATCGTCCGTGACGCTGATGCGCAGTTCGTGTGCGTGACCACTGGCGTCGGAAGGGTGGGCGGTCATGGGCGATCTCCTGTCGGGTGGAGAACGAAAAGACCTGGTCGCGGTCGGGTCACGGCCAGGCACCGGAGCCATCGGCGCCTGGCCGCTGACCACCGATGAAAAAATGATCTCTGTCGAAACGTCACGCCTACCGTAGCGAATCAACACAGGTAAGTGTTTGTCCATCATCAGTCGGCCGGAGCTCGAAGGATCACGCCACCCCCTGTGCCCGGACAGCGGCTCCTCGCTCGCGGCGGGCGCGGGCGATTGCTGTCTGCCGGGTGGTTTCGGCGGCTTGGTGTGCGGCGCGGGCGGCGAGGATGGCGCTGTCTTCGGGGCCGGGCTCGGGCGGGGCGGTGGCGCGTGGGGTGGTGGGGTCGTCGAGTCGTTCGCGGGCGGCGGTGATGGCTGCGGCGAGGGCGTCGGGGCTGGTGCCGATGCGGCGTCGGCGGGTGCGGCGGGCTGGGTCGGCGCTGCGGCCGGGGCGTTCTTCGAGGGTGTCGCGTACGGCTGCGGCTGCGCTCGCCTGGGCCTTGCGGGTGGCGGGAGGGTCGGAGGCGGGGGTGCGGTAGCGGTGGGTGGGCTGCTGGCAGAGCGGGCAGGGCCGGTCGTCGGGCAGGACGGTCCCGTCCTCGCAGGCGGGGTTGGTGCAGGTGGGCGGGGTGATGAGGAGGAGGGTGATGTCGTCGGGGTTGTGGCGGTAGGCGGTGTGCGCCCAGTGCAGGTACCAGCGGCGTTCGATGCGGTCGGCGAGTTCGTCGGGGGTGCGGTGGTGCAGCTGGTCGAGGAGGGTGCGGTAGGCGGCGCCGGGGGCGCGGCCGCCGAGCGCGTCGAGCAGGGGCCGGGGGAGACGGCCGAGGACGGAGGCGGCTGCGGCCCGGTCGGGACCGGCGGGTGTTCGGCCCAGGCGGTTGCCGGTCGGCCCGTATCCCGGTTCCGCCCCCGTCGGCTCCGGTCGGGCGGCTGGATCAGGTGCCGGGGCGGGGACCGGCCTGCCGGGAGGGTGGTCGGGGACGGTGTGGCCGGGCGTGCCCGTCCGCGTGGTCGGCTGTCCCGCGGTGTGCGCGGTGGTGGGGCTGCCGGGGGCTGTCGGGGTGGCTGCCCGGTGGGCGGCGAGGGCGTGCCGGTAGCCGGCGGACGCGGTTTCCCGGGTCCGTACCGGCGCCGGGGGAACAGGCGCCGGGGTTTGGCTGCGGGTGCCGGCCCGGGTGGGGGCGGCCGGTCCCGGGGGCAGGACCCGCAGGGTGCGGACCACGGTGGAGCCGAGGGCCGTGTTGATCCTGCGGACCAGGGCGGCCTGGTCGAGGCGGACCCGGGTGGCGTACGCGGGTGAGGCGGGCCGCAGTTCCAGGCAGCCTGAGTCGGCGTCGAACCGGGCCGGCTGGACCTGGCCCGCGAGGTCCGGGGCGATCGCCGCCCACCGGTCGGTCAGGCTCCCGGCGGCCGCGGGCAGGTCCCACGCGCGTTCCGCGACCAGATGCTCCAGCGCGGCGCCGAAGCCGACCGGCTCGCGTCCGTCCCTCCGTCCCGCGGTGCGACGGCGGGGCGGTTTCTTCCCGCCCGCGGGCGTGTTCTTCGATGCCTCACGGGCGGCCCGCAAAGCGACGCGGGCCAGATCGACGCCGCTGTTCTCCTGCTGGGTGCCCATGTCAGACCCCCAGCCGGATGTGCCGGGCCCCGGCGATCCCGTAGTACTTCGAGACCAGGCCGGTGCCATACAGGTCCATCGCGTCGTCCATGTCCTCCTCGATGGCGTCCAGGACCAGCTGCGGGTCGTAGATCCCCGCCCGCCGTGCCTGGAGCCGGTCCTCGTCCGTACGGACCGCCGCCGCCAGCAGCTGGTCCCAGACGGCCCCGGACTGCCGCCGCTGCTCCAGACAGGCCCGCCACTGCGGGCTGTCCTGCGGTGCGACCGCGGCCGCGTGAGCCGCCTGCCGGTCGGCGTAACCCCGCAGCTCCCCGGTGATGAACGCCGCCGGGTTCCTCGGTCGCCACACCAGATGCCAGGAGTGGAGCTCGGCTGCGATGTCGTGGACGTCCAGGCCGTCATCGATGAGCGGGCGCAGCGAGACCGCCAGGCGCCGCAGTTTCTCGGCCTGGGTCCACGCCACCAGCGGCCGGACCTGACGGGCGATCGCGATGTCCCGGGCCACCTGCCGGACCGTCCGCGCCGCCGGGCTGCTGCTGGTCCTGGAGGGGGGATTCGATGCGGTGGAACGGCTCGCGCGCTTGCGCGAGGTGTCTTTACTACCACTCTCAACCTCAGCTTCAGGTGATCGGTGGTAACGACCAGGAGAATGGGGCGCACGGGGCGCTGAACTGCGGTTATCCACAGGCGAGTTATCCACAGGCTTCGCCTTCGATACGGCTGCGGCGACCGCACGCTCACGGCCGGTCTCCGTCACCCCGCACACCCGCGCCTCGTAACCGCTGCCGGACAGCCGGTGCCCCATCGCCGCGTCGAACACGGGCGGGATCACCGCCCCGTACACCGTCGCCGTCGCGGTATACGCGCCCTCGCCCGGCAGCGCGAGGTTCCGCTTCGAGCCGTGCACCAGCCACACCAGCGCACCCAGCTCACGCAGCACCGCGACATGCCGCTTCACCGTCGCCACCGACACCCCGACCCGCCGGGCCGTGCCCACCAGGTCGTACAGCACGATCCCCCGGCGGTAATCCATCCGGCCCGCGAGATCCCGTGCCACATCGAGCGTCGACGCCCCGGCCTTCGGATGCAGCCCCGCACCCATCAGCCACACCACAGACCGCAGCCACGCCCGCGGCTCAGCCCGCCGCGACACCGTACGCACCACATCCTGCTGCCGGCCGCGCACCACGACGAACGTGATCCCGCGACCAGTGGACTCGGCAACACCCGCCGCCACATCTCTGGAGCACGGCGCCGGGACCACGGCGGCCGGTGCCGCCACGGCGCTCACCGGCACACCCGGACAGACGAAACAGAGACCATCTCGGCAGCCTCGCGCAGACCACCTGTGGACAGAGTCCGGGAAGCGGCGAGACCCCTGATCCCTCCCGCCTGATGGGCAGAAACTTCGGATCGCGTCCCGTGGGGCGGGACGCAGCACTCGAGCACCACGGCGGCCGGCACCGCCAGGAGGACAGGGGTCCCCCTCTCGGTATAGGTGTGCCGGGCCGGGGGCGGTGTGACACTCCACCCCCAAGAATCTTCGTGACTAATGCCGTGAACAGGGCAAGTGGGGCGTACGAATCCCGTCACGCGGGAGGCGCGGAAGGCCCGAAACGGCCCGAAACGGGCAACGCCGGGCTGACAAGGGGACACCAGATCGTGCACTATTGCGATACCGACCTTCCATGAAGATCAACAAAGGCCGGCCTCCTCACGGGGACCGGTTCGGACGGGCGGGACGCCCCCTCCGTGAGGAGCGGGCGGCCGGACGAAGAACCAGAGGCGAGTCCTTCCTCTCTCCTTCACGTGATTCGGACGGATGTTCCGAGAGCCCTTGCAGGGGCTGGCGGAACGGTGCAGAAGCCCCCTTGCAGGGGGGCCGCTGCGGTGGTGCGTGGTCCTCGCGGACCGGGTGCTGCGACTGACTGACTGGAGTACTAAACCCAGCTCGATGAGCTGGAGCCCGGAGCCGGCTGCGAACCGGAGACTGGGCGGCCGGCCGGAACGATGAGTCCGGTCGGCATGACGGGCCGCGCGGCCGCAGTGGATTGCAGTCCACTTCTTGGTATGCGCGGCCGATGGCCTAGGTCATCCCGACCCCCTCGAACCCGAAGGTGGAGTCGGCATGCGGATTTGCCTGGCGGACCGACGCGACCATGGTGATCACCTCCCATTAAGGTGCCCCGTCCGAACGGGATTTCGGCGCCCCCGTGGTGCCGAGGCCGGGGGCCTTGCTGTATTCGATCAAGTCAGAGCACAGCGTAGCCCGGGAATCGACCATAACGGGCCGCTGGAGCGCAAGGCGTCCGAGGTGCCCGGAATGCCTTGCGCCTGTCGCCCCATGACGCTTCATCAGGCCGCGATTGCTATTGCGTTCGGCCGTTGGGCAGTGATCCAATCGGCGGGCCTCTTGGGGCTGGACAGACAGTCGGCCCCAGCCTGCAAGACTCGTTAGTATGCGTCGTCTCTTTCCGGTCCCGGCACCCGTTCCCATCGGCAGAGCCCTGCCCCACTGGCTCGCGCGCGAGTACGCCTACCCGGGGGCGAAAATGTGGGTTCGAGGGACCATGGTCACTTCCCTGGACGGTGCGGCAGCGTGGGAAGGCCGGTCTGGTGGGCTTTCCAGCGCCGCAGACCGAGCACTTTTTGCTGTCCTGAGAGCCCTGGCGGATGTAATCCTTGTAGGCGCAGGGACCGCCCGCCGGGAGGCATATGGCCCAGCAGAGGCGCACCCAGACCTTGTCTCCCTCCGCGCAGCCGAAGGGCAGGGTGCTACTCCGGCCATTGCGGTTGTGAGTACCACTCTGGAGGGCATACGCCCAGAGCTTCTGCGTGACGGTCGAACAGTGGTCATTACATCCCGTAGCGCCCGACCTGAATTGCGGCGCTTGGTTGGCAGGCGTGTTGAAGTGCTCCCTGCCGGTGATTATCGAGTCGACATGGGCCAGGCGCTGCGACTGTTGACCGATCGTGGGTTCACTCGTGTGCTTGCTGAAGGCGGCCCTCACACGCTTGGGCAGCTCCAGGCTGGCGGGCACGTCAACGAGCTTTGTCTTACGGTGTCGCCTCTGCTCGTCGCCGGGTCCGCGGACCGTATTGCTCACGGCACATCCATGCCACTGCGGGGGATGGAACTTGTGGGTCTCCTGGAAGACGAGGGCCACCTGTTCACGCGCTACCAGGCAACGTGATTTCACTCGTCCCGCCGTTCACGGGGGGAAATGCCGGACTCGGCGCGGGCCTCGCGCTCAACGCGGTCGATGACGGCACGCGCCTCATCGATACGGGTCTGCAGCCGATCCAGTACCCAGATTCGTCCAGCAGCGCCGAGTGCCGGATTGCTTCCCAGCTCGTCGATTTCGCCCGGAGGGAGCCATCGTCCGTCACTGCTGCGCCGCTTGACGATGTCGTCCGCTTCTCGAACGACGGCATTCATCGCCCTCTGAATCTCGTGGCGCACCTCGGGTGACCACTTGGTGCTCTCGTTCCGGCTCACTACGCCGCTCCTTTCTCCAGGTGAGGAACCCATCGACTGGCCATACAGGCTACGGCCTGATGGGCAATCAGGGACTTGAGTGCGTCGAAATCAACGATCTCCCGGTATTCCGACCGTGCCGTTGTCTGGCCAGCGTGCTTGCGGTAAATCCCGCCAGGGGCGGCAATCATCCATCCCGGAGTCACTGCTGCACACCGCAGAACGAGAGCAATGGCTTCCCAGGCGGGTAGGGCTGGCCAACCGCCCAACTGGTGAAGGAGGTCGAGTCGCACAGCGAGGTGTGTGCCGACCACCGGAAAGTTGTCAGACGTGTAGCCGGCCATCAGCTCCGGGAAGGCGAGCGGCCCCTCAGGCGGGTCGTATGGACCCGGCCGGAGAGAACCGTCTGGCATGAGATCCAGGCAGGATGAGATGCACCACCCCATGCCTGACTCTTTGAGCGCACCTATGTCGCGAGCGAGCGCCCCAGGGACGAGCATGTCATCGGCGTCGAGCGCTCGGACGATCTCGCCAGTGGCCCGAGACAGTGCGACCGTGCGTGCTACTGCCGCGCCACCGTGTCGGCTGGCTCCCTTTGAGATCCACGGCGCATCCACCAGTGAATTCAGCGGGCGACCGGTGAGTCCGTCCTCTTGGACGATCCATTGCAGGTCCCAGCCCGCAGGAAGCACCTGGCTTTCGAGAGACTTGCGAGCGTCGTCCAGGAAGAAGTGACCGCCGTCTACGACGGCGGTCACAACCGAGAAAGTGGGCACTACGACCACGGCTCCAGCGGCGTGACGTATACGAGCTTGGCGCGATCGGCGGGCAGCGGAATATCAGCGACTTCCACGGCCTCCCCGGTGATCGCATACGTGATCTTCCGGACTCGGAGCACGGGAACCCGCGGCGGGATGTCTTGCTCTTCCATCTCCTCGTCGGTGGGCATACTCGCGGTCACTTGATCTTCGATACGGCCTACCTCGACGCCAACGGTGAGCAACTGATGTAGCGCGCCCCCAGGCCACGGCTCGCTGGCCTCGTCGAGGATGGACGAGTTCCGTGCGACCAGGTCGTACGGCATGTAAGAGACGTGCTTACCGGCGCCGGCCCCCTTACGGAGCCACCTGACTCCCGTCCGGCGGAGCACCAGCGAGCCGGGCTCAAGCCCCAGCACCTCTGCTACATCGTCGGGAGCTTTGACCACCTTCAGCTCGGTCTGGTCCCTATGCGCAGAGGCGAGCGAGCGGTTGGAATCCAGCTCGGAAACGCCAGTCTTCCGCCGCTCGCTCTCCGGCAGCAGGGCGATGTCCTTCTCCTGCTGGTAACGAGTGTTTCGCCGCAAAGTGGTGACCGGCTGCACGCGCACCCAGGTCTTTCCGCCAGCCTTGCCGGACAGCAGCCCACGTTCCTTGAGCGTCTGTACCGCCCGGCTCGCTGTGTTGGGAGCTACTCCAAGCTGCCTGGCCAGCTCAGTCACGGTGGGGAACTGATCGCCGGGCGCCAGCTCCTCCTCGATCTGCTTCGCCAGCTTGTCAGCGAGCTCCAGGTACTTCCCGGTGTTTGCCATGCCCGCACTCTCTCACCGATCACCCTGCGAAGCAACATGCAACTCAAGCTGGAAAGCCGATCCAGCTTGAGTTGCATGTTGACAGCGCGACTGACGCATGCCAACCTCATGGCTGTCGGTGCAGCGCAAGTTGCGCAGGGCTACATGGTCTGCATGCTGCCTGTATCGCTGTAAAACAGCAGGAGTCACCGTCTCTTCGGAGCGGCGGCAGTGGGGTGAGCCGAGCTCCCCCGGCCGAGGCGCTTGTACCGAATAGCTCCACGATTCAGCTCGAACAGCGCTGCTGCGCTGTCTGTCCGCCAGGAAACCCGGCCGAGAGGCCGGGCCTGGCGCGGCAGAGAAGGCAGCCCGCTTCCCCCGCCCATGCGCAGGAGGTTTCGATGCCCCGTATCCGTCCCGGCCGTGTCCGGACCAAGCACACCAACCGCCGCGAGCCGTTGCTGCTCAGCACGATGGCCTCGGAAGACTTCAACGTCCGGCCCGGCGAAGCGAAGTCGATCGCCTGTCCCGACTGCCGCACCTGGCGCCGGATCATCGGCGAGACCACCCTCAAGATTCGCCCCCACGGCCTCGACCAGGGGCCGCTCAAGGAGGGCGAGAAGCGCCCCCTCTGCCCCGGCAGCGACCAGCTCGTGGTCGTCAACATCGACGTCCGGCGCTGGCAGTCCGAGCAGAACCGGCTGCTGCGGGACGCGATGCCGCAGAAGAACCGGCGCGCCGCCCAGCAGTTCTACAAGCCGACCCCAGCGCCGGCCGTACCGGTTTCCCGGATTACGGCGGAGATCACGCTGGAGACGGCCCGCCAGTCCTACCTCGCCCACCGCAAGGGCTGCGCGCGGTGTGTCGGCAGGCAGCACTGCACGGACGGCGGCATCTTTGCCCGCCGCTACGTCCTCGCCCTCCAGGAAGACCCCGCCCGCCGCGAGACCCGCGAGGAACTGGAGCGTCGGGAGCGGCGCATCGTGCGAAAGATGACGGCGCCGGCCGTCCGCAAGGCGCAGTGGGAGCGTGCGGTGCCCGCGGCCCGCCGGGCTGACGCCGCCCGTACGGTCCCTGCTGATGCGATCCCCACGGCTCGCGGTGCGGCTGTTGACGGACCCTCCGGCGCCCCGCTGGCCATGATTCCCCAGGCCGCTGGGGACCGCCGCTCCGTCAATGCTCTTGCCACCGGAATCCTTCGTGCCCTGGTCGGCGCGAGCCAGGACCGGCGCGCGAGTGACGTCCTCGAGGAGCACCTCACCCGCGCTGCCTACACCCACCTGGCCACGGTCTGGCGCCGCCCTCTGACCCCGGCGGACCAGCCCAAGCACACCGCCCTGGCGGCTGCGGTCAAGGCCGCGCTGCCCGCCCCGGCCCCGGGCGAGACTGCTGCCGCGTACGTCGCCCGCTGCCGCAGGCCCGAACTCGCGGCCTGACCGCCGCACCGAGACGAACGGCCCCGGCCGCCCCAGGTGTTCGGGGCGGCCGGGGCCGTGGTCGCTTGTCCGGACAGATACCGCCAGCCGCCCGACAGAAGGAAACGACGATGAGGATGACACCCACTGCCGCCCGCAGCGCGCGGAGCACCGTGCTCCAGACCGCCGTCGCCGCCGACGCCCGCTGCGCCAGCGGCGGTGTCGGCGGTGTCGGCGTCGGGACGGATCTGTTCTTCCGCGCCGACGACGCGCCGCCCACGCTGTGGGCGGCGCAGCGGGAGGGGGCGCTCCGGTTCTGCGGGGGATGCCCGGTGCGCGCGGCGTGTGAGGAGCTCGCGCTGAGGGCGGGTGACGGGGAGCGGGCCGCCGAGGACATGGTGCGGGGCGGTCGTACGGGCCAGCAGCTGGCGGTCGACCGGGAGATCCGCCAGGCCGGCCGCCTCGCCGCTGTGGCTGCCGCCGGTCGCGACACCGAGTGGGAGGAGCTCGTCACTCTGACCGTCGCGGCGCGCGAGGAGGCCGCGAAGAACCCCGACCGCCGCAGCGGCGGGCCTCGCCGCAGCGGCCTGGCGCAGGCCGCGCAGAACGACCGGGTGCGGCATCTCGCCGACCAGGCCCGTGCTATCCGTACCGCTCGCCGTGCCCGTACCGGGTGGGGCGCGGCTGCCTGACGGTCCTGCACGCGCCGTGGCCGCCGGCCCCGAATCCGGGTCCGGCGACCGCGGGGTGTCCGCAGGACACCGCACAGCAAACCGCCCGGGACTCTGACCTCCCGGGCGGCACCACAACACACAGGAACCCGTAGAAAGGACCTCCCTGTGCGAACTCCGATCATGACACGGCCGGGACCGGCCGTCACCACCCCCAACGGCTTACCGGAGCCGCGCTCGACCGGCAACTGCCCCAACTGTGGCGGGACTTTCGAGTCCTGCGGGTGCGGTGTACGGCCGACGCTCCCCGCCGGATTCGCCGACGACATGGAGCGCGACGACGACCGGCGCGGCTTCGAGCGGGACGAGACCGGCTTCCACCAGCCGCTGCGGCTCCTGGTCGCTGACGGCGGCCGGCGGGCCGCGCTCGGGCAGGCGGACACGACGCCGTCGGACCGCGAGCCGCTGCCGAAGCGGGACCCGGGCAAGACCCTCATCCGCATCCGCATCCGCATCCACGCCGACGCCGCGCCGGTGTGCTGCGGGCAGCCGATGCGGCGCGACGGCGTCCAGTCGGTCTGCGGGTCGTGCGGCGCGTGGGTGCAGACCGGACTGCTGACCGCCGGGGACACGCTCCACCGGCTGGTGCGGGACCTGGTCGCCGACGGCGACCGGCGGGCTCTGCGCGCCGGCCGCCGCGCGCGGCGCACGCTCGAGGAGATGTCCCCCGGTGACACCGTCCGGCCGCGACTGGTCCTCACCGGATCGGCGGTGGCCTGATGCGCACCCAGGCTGCCATCGCCCACGGCCCGGTGGACGACGCGGAGAAGAAGAAACTGTCCGAACGGCTGAAGGAGATCAACAAGCGCAGCAGCGGCGGAGGCTCGAAGTGAGCGGTACGCGTCCTCCCCTGCCGATCCGTCCCACTCCGCATGAGCGGGACGGCCGCGGCGAAGCTCCGCCGGAGCCCGGCCGGCCGCATTCTGCTGCCCCCGGACCGCTGGAGTCCTGATCCCTCACCTCATACAGGCTGCCCGCGCCGCGCAGTACCGCGCGGCGCGGGCAGCCGCCCGGCTCGGTCTCGGTCATCCCCTCGTCCACGTGCTCCTGGCCGCCGCCGCGATGACGGCCGCCAGCGCGTGGGAGGCCGGTCACCGGGTCGCCGACATCCACCTCCACCCCGCACCGAAGGGCCCCAGCTCACGTGGCTGACCCCCTGTACGACCGCTACATGACGGCCGCGGCCGACAGCCGCGCGCACGGCGAGACCTGCACCCGGTGCTCGCCGGACGCGCGGTGCGACACCGGCCAGCGCCTGTACCAGCAGTTCACCCGGCTCCAGGACGCCTATCTCCAGCGCCGCCGCAAGCACTGACCCCCGGGAGGAAACGAGATGACACCCGTTCAGTTCCGCCAGCTGCACGGCGATCCCGCCAAGTGGACGACCGCCGACCACGACAGCTACCTCGTGATCACCGAGACCCTGTCTCCTCCGCCGCCCCGCAACGCGGCGGCGGAGACACGGGAGACGGCCGACCACGACGCGTGACCGGACTGCCAGCTGCCTGATCCCCGAAGCCCCACCCGCCGCGTCCCGGCCGGGTGGGGCTTCGGGGTGAAGGGGAGCCGGAAAGCCCGGCGGAAGGAGCCCCCCCCATGAATATGAGTCGTGAGGATCTGGCCCGCGAGCAGGAGGAGCTGGCGCTGGAGGCGACGCGACGCGCCGCGAACGTCGCCAGCACCGACCAGCGCGAGGCCCACGCCTGCGTGTCCCACTACAACCAGCGCGCCGCCCACCATGCGGACCGCGCCCGCGAGTTGCGCACCCCGACCTCCGGCTGATCTGCCTGCCTGCCGGTTGCCTGCTCGGGCTCTTCCGGATCTCGCCGGGAGGGCCCGAGTCGCAAGGGAGCCGGACAGCCCGGTCGGACCATTTGTTGAAGGGGTCACGCCTGTGCGCTACGTACTGTTCGCCGTTTTGCTGCTGGTGCCGCCGCTGCTGGCCGCTGTCGCACTCCGGGTGTTCTTCGGCCCGGTTTCGCGCTGGCCGGACCACGGCTGAGCGTCCGCGCCCAGACGGCGCGTTGGGTTTCGCTCCCGCCTGACGGGAGCCCCCGGCGGTTTCGTTCCCGCCGCGCAGCACGCTCCCGAGTCGGCCGCCCGCACCCCGGGCGGCCGATCTTTCGGCACGGCCTCGCCAGGAAGACGATCACCTCGCGGGGCCGTTTCGGTTCCACCGGCCGCCGTTTCGGGAGCAGCCGCCCGCGTTTCGGGAGCGCCCCCCACTGCTTCGCCCACCCCCACTGCTCTTCAGCTCTTCAGCGCCGCCCCGCCCCGGGGCGGCACCCGACCTGGAAGGAGGCGGCGTGGCCGCCGCACGAACCGCCCGCAAGAGGAGCCCTGCCCGCAAGCAGCCGGCGGCCCGTCCGGCCCCGCAGCCCGCCGCCTCCCCCACTCCCGACGCCTCCCCGGCCCCGGCCGCGACGACGGACACGGAGGTCACGGAGGTCACGGAGGTCGTTGACCTCGAGGCGCTGGCCCGCGTCGCGGACGCCCGGGACCGGGCCGCCGACATCATCGACACCGCACGCGAGCAGGCCGCCGCCCTCCAGGCGGAAGCCGAGACCGCCGCCGCGCGCACCGTCGCGGACACGCACGAGCAGGTCACCGTGCTGATGTCCGAGGCGCGGGCTCGCGCCGCTGGCATCACCGCCGACGCCGACCAGGAGGCTACTGCCCGGCGTGAGACCGTCACGGCCGGCCTGGAGACGGCGCGCGGCGAGGCCGACCAGCTCCTGGCCCAGGCCCGGGAACGTGCCGAGACCCTGGTGCGGGAGGCCCGCGCGCAGGTCACCGACCTCACCGAGCTGGCCGCCACCGACCGCGCGGCCACCGCCACGGCCGTTGCCGAGCTGCGCCGCCTGGCGGAGGCCGACCTCACCGAGATCAGCACGCTGGTCGGCCAGCGCCGCACCGAGGCCGGCCAGATCCTCGCCCGCGCCCAGGAGCAGGCCGACGACCTGGTGGCCGCGGCGCAGCGGGAGGTGGACCAGGCCCGCGAGCGGTTCGCGCAGCTGGCGGCGACGGCGGCTGAGCAGTACGACGGCCGCCGGGCGGAGGCGGAGGCGCTGTACGCGGACGCGGTCAGGGCCGCCGACGACCGGCGCCGTGAGGCCGACGACCGGGTCGCTGCCGCGCACACGGAGGCGGAGGCGGCCCGCACCGAGCTGCGGACGAAGCTCCGCGAGCTCACCGGCAAGTTCGACGCGGAGGCCGCCACCAAGCGCAAGGCCCTCGCCGACGAACTCGCCGGGCTCACGGCGGCGTGCGACAAGCAGCGCGAGCGCCTGCGGGACGAGGCCAAGACCGTCGCGGTGCAGCTGCGCGAGGCCGCCCAGAAGGAAGCGAGCCGCATCACCACCGAGGCGGAGCGCAAGGCGAAGGCCGTCACCGACCGCGCCTCGGCCGATGAGTCCCGTGCCCGCCGGCTGCTGGAGGAGGCCCGGGAGGCGAAGAAGTCCGCCTCCCGCCGGCGCGGCTGGCAGCAGAACCTCAGCCGCAAGGCGTGGAAGACCGCGCCGTGGATCGCGCTCGCCGCCGGCGTCGGGCTCGCCGCCTCCGGCGAGTACGAACTGGCCCGCATGGTCGGCATCAACCAGTACGTCGCCCCGCTGCTCCCGGTCAGCATCGACGTCTACTGCGTCACCGCGTTCCGGGCCAAGAAGGACATCCCCTACGCGCTGCTGCTGATGGCGTCGGCGAACGTGACCTACCACCTGTCCGAGCAGGCCGAGATCGTCAAGCCCGGTCACTCCGCCCCGTGGCAGCTGACCACGTTCGTCGTGCTGATCTTCGTGGCGGTCATCTGGCGCGTCCACACCCTCATGCACGACGACGGTACGGACGGCCACGACGGTACGGCCGCTGCGGACGGCCGTACCGGTACGGAGGGCGGAAACGGAATGCCCGCCCGTACAGGTACGCACCGGCGTACAGACGGTACGGACACCGCGTCGTCCAGCCGTACAGAGGGCGCGAGCCACGACCTGTACGCCGCTCACGGACCGGTACGGCCCGACGAGACGCGCACCGGACGGGACGGTACAGACTCTGTACGCCCCGCCTCCCACCCGCCGCACGATGCCGGAGCGGAAGCGGCGCTGACCAGGCCGTACAGCGACCGTACAGGCGGCGTACACACCACCCCCGGCGGGGCGGCGCGTACAGGTACAGCGACTGCGGGACGTACCGGTTCGACCAACGCGGCCGTACAGGGACGCACCGGCGCCATCAGCGTCCGTACACAACCCGGCAACGAGGGTGTTCCGGGAGCCCGTACAGGTACGGCCGCCGCGTCTTCTCCCGCAACCGGAACGGGCAGCACGGGGGGCGAGGATCGTCCCGGTACGCCTGTACGGACGGACGAAGAGCTCCTGCCGCTCGTACAGCAGCTCCCCCGCGGCAAGGACGGGTTCGTGACGCTCTACCAGGTCCGCAACCAGCTCTCCGTCAACAACACCCGCGCGGTGCGCCTGCTCTCCAAGGCCGGCCTGCTGCGCCCCGAGGACGCGGACAAGCACCTGACGTGATCCGAGTCCGGCACACACCA
Source organism: Streptomyces sp. NPDC055025 (assembly GCF_053608565.1). Classification (NCBI taxonomy): domain Bacteria; kingdom Bacillati; phylum Actinomycetota; class Actinomycetes; order Kitasatosporales; family Streptomycetaceae; genus Streptomyces; species Streptomyces sp. NPDC055025. The sequence goes on along the minus strand of NZ_JBSGVS010000057.1, from coordinate 36,211 downwards.
GTGAGGGCCAGCCCGAAGGAAGCGGGCTGGCCCTCACTGCGACTGCCGGAAGCAGTCCACAGCCCCCCGAGTACAGCAGATCCGACCCCCGCGGAGGACCCCGTGAGCACCGAAAACAACGGTCAGCCCTTCTTCGACGACCCGAACGCGGCGCTGCGCGAGATCGCGCAGAACCCCGCCGCCTACGCGCACTACCTCGCGGACTTCAACCGGGTCGTGCTGGACATGCAGGCCAAGCTGGAGATCCTCCAGCGTGAGGCCCGCGTGTACTGCCGCGGGACCCGCGTGGAGGGCGACAAGTGGGGCCAGGTTTTCCTGCGCTCGTTCCCGGTGGAAAAGTCCCTGAACGACGTTCTCAAGAATCTCAAGAGCGTCGCTTCGGGACTGGAAAAGAGCGCCCATAAGCGCCACGCCCACGACGAAAAGGTGAAGGAGGCCAAGAAAAACCGAAAGGAAAAGGCGCAGCTCAAGACGCGTAAGGACAACCCGACGCTCCAGGCTGCTCCGGAAAACGCGGGTCAGCGGGGTGCGCCGAGCGCGAATCCGGGCTATGGTGGTCCCACGTCGATTTACAACCTGGACCGCCGGGAGTCGGCGTGAGTGCAGGTCGCCCGCTCACGAAAGCAGAGCGGAAGCAGATGAACCGTGCGGAACACGAGCACCAAATCAAACAGGATTTGATTGCGCAGCACGGCAAAGACCTCGGCACCTTCTACGCCTGGCTCCGGATTGTGAATATCCGAGGCACCCAGGCATACCGCGACGGGAACACGGAGTTCATCCGTGAGGCCGCGCTCGCTCTGCACAACGTCTACAGCCGCCACGTCGGCTAGCTTCCCGTGCCCCGTACGAAGGGCCGCTCCCGATCCCTGGGGGCGGCCCTTCGGCGATCCCAACGCGTGCCGCGCGTGTCGCGTGCCGCGCGTGGCGTGCGCGCGTGTACGCGAGGCCGGAGCTGACTGTCAAGTCCAGGAGGAGGGGTCGCGTGTCCGGCGACACCGACAGCAACGTCATCAGCCTCCCCACCCGGGGCGGCGATTCCGGCGGAATGCCGGATGCCCCCGATGGTGGGGATCTCTTTTATTCCGAACCGTCCGGCAGCAGTGCGGACGGCGGTGCTCCTCCGGAATTCCCGGAGGGGGTGACCAGGGAAGTCCCGGCCATTCACGGCCCTATTTCCCCGGAAGTTGCATTGCGGGAAACGGGAATGCCGGACGCCCCGGATTCCGAGGATGAAGAATACGAGGAAGGCGAATACGAGCAGCCTCGTTCTCTCGCGGACCGCCTCGGTGACTGGCTGGAGCTCCGTCTGGAAATGGCGCGGGACCGGCATGCCGGTGAAGCGCCGTTCCGTGAGGCGGAGATAGCGCGTAAGGCCGCGCTTTTGGAGGCCCGGACCGCGCAGGAAACCGCGATGATGGAGCAGAACGCGAAGTTCCACGCCGCGCAGATGAAAGCGAAGTCCGACAGGGCGGCGGCGCGCGGCAAGGCCGACGCGGGGCGGTCTTCCGGCTCCGGCCTGGGCACCGACAAGGGCGGCCGCTCGAAGGCCGGCGGCGGGGGCGGCTCCGGCCGCGGCGCGGGCTCGGGTTCGGGAACGAACGGGTCCGGCGGCTCCGGTCGCGGTTCCGGGGGCGGCAATCCCCCCAAGGGCGCCGGGAAGGGCTCTGACCGCTCCGCTGGCGGCGGCAAGGGCACCTCGAAGGGCAATGAGTCGTCCGGCGGACCGAAAGGCCGTCAGAACGGCTCTGGAGGCTCCGGGTCCGGCAAGGCCGGTACAGGCAAGGGCAGTTCGGGCGGCTCGGGCGGCCAGAACGGCTCGGGCAGTACCGGGACCGGCAAGGGCGGCTCGAAGGGCGACGGCGGCAGGTCGAAGGACTCGCCGGCCGCCGGTCCCGGGGCGGAGCGGGCCCGCGGCCGCCAGGAGCGCGCCGCCGCCCGCCAGGCGGCACGCCAGCAGCGGCGCAGCGCCAACCAGGCCGCCAACCTCGCCGACCGCAGCAAGGACCGCGACCAGGACCGCGCCGCCGTCCAGGCGGCGCGCGAGGAACGCCGCAGGGTGAAAGCCGGGCGGAAGGCCGCGGCACGGGCGAAGCGGGAGGCGGCCGGGACCGCCGGCGACCGCACCACCCTGGGCGCGGCCCTCGGGGAGGAGGCGCAACGCCGCTGGGACAAGCGCCGCGCGGCGGAGAAGGACAAGGCCGCGAAGGACGGCAAGGACTCCGAGGCCACGACCAAGAACTCTGAGGAGCCCTCAGACGGTCCGGAGGACGACTCCGCGGCCAGGGAGCCGGACGTCGACAAGAAGAGCGGGGAGAAGCCGTCTGACGCCTCCGAGGACACGGACGCGAAGGACGGCACCGGGACGGACCCCGAGCCCGAGCCGGAGGAGCCCTCGAGGCTTCGGCCTGAGGACCTGGGCGACGTCACGGTGGACCGCCCCGGCGGCCCGACCCGCACCCCGCAGCCCGAACCGGCTGAGGACGACATCCCGGACGCGGTAATCGTCGACGACCCGTCCGACCCCTTCGGGGCGTACGTCAGCAGCCCGGCGAGCCTCCCCCGCGCGCCCGAGCCGCACACCCAGCGTCCCGGTACCAGCCGACCCACCGCACAGGAGGATTCCGTGGCCTCGGAGGTCAACACGCCCGCGCCGGGCCAGACCGGCATGGCGGCCAAGCACCGCACCGACATCACCTTCGGCGAGTACCTGATGGAGATCGTGAACATCGCGATCGCCGCCGCGCTCGACAAGGACCGCGCCCAGGACCTGGCTGCCGCGCTCGGCAAGGTCGCCGACGCGCTGCGGGACATGGCGGCCGACCTGGTCGTCGACCACAACATCGCCACCGCGGTCGTCGACCGGATCACCGATCTGGCCGACGCCGCGGACCGCATGAAGCGGCTGGCCGGACGGTGCGCCACCGAATGCGAGATCGCCTCGGAGGCCGCCCGGATCGCCGCCATGTCGGTCGGCCGTGTCTACGGCCAGGACATCCAGGCCATGGACGACGCGGGCCTGGCCACCGCCTCCTCCGCCGCCCACCACGACTAGAAGGGAGGTCCGCCGATGAGCGACCCCGCGCCCACCACCGGCGGTGCCGCCGCAAAGACGGACGGCGACAACCGCTACAAGGCCGTCCAGCAGAAGCTCAAGACGCTGGCCACGGCCATGGACCTGGCCAGCAACGAGCTCGAAGCGCTGCTGCGCAGCATGAGGACGAACGCCCGGCGCTCCGAGGGCCTGGCCGTCGACATCGCCAACGCGGAGCTGGACCGCAAGTTCATCGCGATGACCAACCAGGTGTCCGTCGCCCTGGGCGGCGCCGCCGTCGAAGTGACGAAGCTCCACGAGACGGCCCAGGAGGTCTCCGGCCTCGCCCAGGACACGCGGCGCACCCATGCCCGGCTGTACGAGGGCCTGGACGACATCCGCTCCAGCCGCCCGGAGCGCACCCCCAAACCGGGCTTCTTCGCCCGCTGACCCGATTCCCCCGAAATCCCTGATGGGCGGCCCGCCATGTAACGGCGGGCCGCCCATCGCCGTACCCCGAAGGAGAACCCCGTGTCCGTGCCGCGCAGCGTCGCCCTGGAGCGCACCTTCTACACCCTGACCGCCCCGGTCCTCGCCGCGGCCCCGAACCTCTTCGCCGACAGCCCCGTCAACACGGTCGTGCAGCTGGCGGGCGCGGCCGGTGTCGGCGGGTGGGTCCTGGCCGCCAAGAGCGACGACCCCGGTGCGGGGCGCAAGATCCTGCGCTGGTCGCCGCTCGTGGCCGCCGCCGCGATCGACATCGCCGCCCGGAACACGATCGGCTGGGGCCCCTACTGCCTGGACGGCATCCTCGCCGCCGGCTGGGCGACGGCCGGCCTCCTGGTGATGCCCTTCTCCCGGCACACCCGCCGCCGTCACCGTCCCGCGCTCGCCGCCCCGGCCCCCGCGCCGCAGCTGCAGCCCGCCCCCGGACCGTCCCTCGCACAGCCGGACGACGGCGCCGACGCCTTCACCCGCCAGGTCCGCTGGCTGTGGGAGGCCCGCGGCCTGCCCGGCCGCACCATCGTCGTCACCGCCACCCCGCACCCCGGCATGCCCAACGACTTGTCCCTGCTGCTGCGCGCCTCCGAGGCCGGACGGCCGATCTCCAGCCTCACCCAGGAAGCGGTCGCCGCCGCGTTCGGTGTCGAGACCGCCGACGTACGGATCGAGGACGTGGTCCGGCAGTACGGCCGCGAGGGCGGACCCGGCTGGAAGGAAGTCCACGTCACCCCCGACCTGAACGAGCGCCGCCGCAAGGCCCCCACCACCCACGAGTGGTGGGCCGACCGGATCGCCGGCGGGCCCGTGCCCGGCTCGGAGTTCATCAAGAAGATCCGCGACCACGAGCGGAAGGTCACCCACTACATCGCCCGGGTCCCCGACGAGATGGGCGAGCCGCGCGTCAACCAGCACTCGCTGGCCGCCGCGCTGAAGACCAGGTACGACGAAGGCCGGCTGTTCGTCACCGTCGACGGCAGCCAGGTCCTGGTCAGCCTGTGGGACTCCAGCCCGCTCGCGCAGATCTTCCCCGCGACGAAGGAGCTGCTGACCCCGGACATGGACGGCCGGTGGGTGACCGGCTACCTCGGCAACGGCCAGCCCGCCCGCAACCGCGTCTACACCGACCGGGGCGCGGCCCACGGCCTGTTCGTCGCCCCGTCCGGCGGCGGCAAGACCCAGCTGATGGGCCTGCACGTCGCCGCAGACGCCCTGTTCGGCGCGGTGGTGTGGCTGGCGGCCGAAGCCCCGGACGAGAAGGCCGCCAAGCTCGGTGAGTACACCGACCGCTACGGCGTCGGCGCGCTCTACATGATCCGGCTCCTGCGCACCCTGGACGCGCTGATGGAGATCCGCGGCGAGATGCCGTGGGACGACGGACGGGTCTACGACTGGGACCCCAAGCTGCCGGGCTGCCCCTACCGGATGCTGTCCGCCTACCTCGATGAGTTCCTCTCCGCCGCCCGCAACGGCGACTACGGCGCGGAGATCATGGACCTCGCCGAGAAGGTGTCGGTCAAGGGCCGCAAGTACGGCATCGGGCTGAAGGTGGCCGGCCAGTCCATCTACGTACAGGACGGGTTCACACAGCTGCTGTGCGAGAACCTGCGCGAGAACTGCATCCCGGTCGTCCTGAAGGTCGCGCCGAAGAAGGTCACCGAGATGTTCAAGACCCTCGGCATCTCCTCCGAGAACACCCCCGAGCCGCTCCCCCGCTCCTTCTCCCCTGCCGAGGAGGGCCGGATCGAGCGGGTGATGGCCGGAGAACCCGAGCCGCCCGCCAACTCCAACACCGGCGGCGCCGGGTGGATCGTCGAAGCCAAGCAGCCCGAAGTCCTGCGCACCCTGTTCATGGACTTCAAGGCCGGCCTGGACGACTGCTTCCCCGACATCGTCGCCACCCTGACCGACCACGAGATCCGCGAGCTCGAAGCGCGGGACCTGTGGTTCGACTGGACCGAGCCGCCCCGGCCCGGCGAGTTCGGCGACGAGCCGGACAGCGACGACGACGGGGACGACGAGCCCAAGAAGGGCGGCGGCAAGCGCCGCGGCGGCGGCGGGAAGTCCGCCGCACGCCGTGACGCGGTCACCTCACCCCGCCAGGCGCTGGAGGCCATCAAGAACCTCTCCGGCGTCTGACCCCACCCCGCACACCCCCGCAGGGCCCGGCCGCACCCCGGCCGGGCCCTGCTCACACCTGGAAGGACACACCGCTCGTGGCCGTCCCGACCACCGCGCCGCCCGTGCCGCCAGCGGCACTGTCCCTCGAGGAACGCATCGTGTTCGTCACCGCGGCGATGACGGTCCGGCTGGAGGAAGCGGCCGTCGCCTACGAGGTCAACACCGCGCACATCCCCATCGACCCGGTCGACCCGGGCGACATCCTCACCATCCCGCCCACCCCGACCCTCCAGCCCCCGCCCACCCCCTACCCGACCCCGGTGGCGGCGCTCCTCCAGCGCGCCCACCACCGGCTGCTCACCGGCGGCTGGTGCGCCGGCGCCCTGGCCGACGAGAACGGCGCCCGCTGCCTGTACGGCGCGATCCACATCGAAGCCGGCGGCGACCAGAGCCTGGAATCGCGCGGCCTTCAGGTCCTGATGGACGCGATCCGCCGCAACGTCGGCGAGACCGACTCCGTGCCGTCCTTCAACGACAACTTCGCCAGCGGCCGCATCCCGATGCGGATGCTCGACCAGGCCGCCGGCCTCGCCGAGGCCCGCGGCCTCTGACCCCCGGCTCCGGACCACCTGCCTCGCACCCGACCCCCCCCGGCGGTCGGGTGCGGGCCAGGCCCTCCGGCCTGCACACCACCACCCGTCACACGACCCCGATCAAGGGAGCACCCCTCGCCATGCAGCCCGACGACAAGCCCATCAACGGCCGGCACAACCCGAGCTTCCTCGACCTGCTCAACCAGGCACCCCCGCCGCCGGACACCGACCTGAACAAGGGCCCCCGCACCGTGCGCTTCGCCCAGCTGCGCGCCGGGTGGAACGCCTCCTGGGAGCAGGGCGGCTTCCTGCACGGGCGATGGGAGGAACTGCGCCGGGCCCCGCAGGCCGGATGGCACTTCATGGCCAACTGGATCAAGGCCCTGTTGATCCTCACCGGCGTGTGCGCGGTCATCATCCTGCTCGACACCGCGGGCGACATCGTCGACGCCGCCCTGAGCCGCATGGCCGACGCGGTCCCCGCCACCCGGGCCGGCACCAGCGCCTCCAGCGAACTCTGGGGCGCAGTCGAGACCCCGGTCCGCTCCTACATCGCCCAGCACACCGCCGGCCTCGCCGTCAGCAGCTCCGCCGTCTACACCTTCTGGCAGCTCGTGGGCTGGTTCGGCCTGATCGGCGGGTTCATCGGCAGCACCGGCGCCCGCATCACCTGGACCTGCTGGGGCGCGGGAAGCGTCCTGGCCGTGTGGTCCGCGGCCCCGGCCGACGGGCGCACCGTCGCCACCGGGATCGCAGTCCTCGCCTGGACCATCGGCTCCACCCTCGCCCTGCGCGGCCTGAGCCTGCGCCCGGTGGTCAGCAACTTCCTCCCGCCCGCCCCGGCCTTCCAGCCCCAGATCGAGATCCGGCCCGAGATCCACATCCCCGCCCCGGCCCCCGCGCCCGACGACGACACCCCCGACAACACCCGCCAGCTCCGGCGCTGACCCCGGGCAGCCGCTCGGCCCGCAACACCCCTTGAGACCCGACGCCCTGCCTGGTCCTCGCCCACACCCGGGCGAGGACCGTACAGGCCGCCCGGCCGCATCGCGCCGCGTCCCGCCGACACCAGCACGACGCCGGCGGGGCGCGGCGCTCGCTGTCCACCCACAACTGGAGGAACCGCTCGTGCTCGAGCCCCTCACCCCCGCTGTACAGCCGTACGAGGCCGACTCCCCGCTGGCCATCCTGTTCGGCATCGTCGACACCACCACTCGCGTCTCCCGGGACGAGGAGTGCGACGGCGCCGAGACCGCGGCCGCCGACCACATCTACACCGCCTACACCGCCACCCTCGCCCAGGCGGTGGAGGACGACGGATGGACCGGCCACCCCGCCCTCCCGGACAACGGCATCGAGCCGGGCGCGGTGGCCTGCCTGGGCGGCGGCATCTGGCTGCACCACACCCTCACCAGCGACCCCGACCGCGACGACCGCGGCGTCCTCACATTGCTCGCGCCCTGCACCTGCGAACACGGCTACGTCGGCTACGAGCTGGCCGACGAGAACGACCTGCTGGAGATCCTCGCCGACCTGCGCCGTACCGACGGCCGCTCCACGCACGACGGCGACTCCGGCGGCCCGTACTGCGACAGCGTCCGCCCGTCGTCGTGGGCGGCCAGGACCTGACCTCCGGCCGCTCCGCCTGGTCCTCGCCCACCCTCGAACCCCTTTCCTCTCTGCGAGATCAGGAGACCTCCAACATGTCCCGACGATCCATCCACGTGGAGCGCCTGGCCCTGTTCGGCACCTTGCTGGCGACCTTCGGCGAGCTTCACCCGGCCTGTGACCACTGGGTCCAGGGCTCGAAAACCGCGTCGCGTAAGCGCCTGTACGGCCGGGACCGGGTCCACGCCGACGGCACCCCCGCCGCCCCGGACTCCACCCGCCCGACCATGACCACCAGCACCCTTGGCAGGCGCGCGGTCGCCTGCCATGTCGCGTCGTACACCGCCGTACAGCTCGGGGCGACCATCGCGATCACCCGTGCCTTCGGCTACCGCGTCACGCCGACCGCGCTGCTCGCCGGCGCGGCCATCAACGCCTCCACGCACGCCGCGATCGACCGCGGGGCTTTACTGCTGTGGCTGGCGAAGAAGACCAAGAAGACCGGCTACATCGAGCACTGCCAGGCGGTTCGCCTCGACGACGAAGGCGCGGTCACCAAGGAGCTCACCGGGCCGGGCAGTTCGTGGATGGAGCTGGACGCGGCACTCCACCGGGCCATCGGCATCAGCGCCGCCGCCGTCACCACCTGGCTCACCACCCGCCCCGACGGCCGCCGGTGAGCCGCGCAGCCGGCGGCCCGCACCCGCACCCGCTCACCCCGGCCGAACTCCCGGCCGGCGACCACTGGTTCCACGGCTGTCCGGACTGCCACCTCCCCATCCAGGGCGGGGCCGCCGGTCTCGATGCGCACCGCAGCACCGTCCACACCAGCGCGGGCGACCCGCGCACCCAGATCACCATCCGGCTATGAGCAGACAAGGCGGCTGACCTCCAGCCCTGACCACCCCGCGAACGCGGCGTTCCTCCGTACCGCCCCGGTCCCGCACGTTCGCGGGGCCGGGACGGTCGCGGTGTTCCGCCACGCCCAGCAGTGAACGGACAGCCCCGGGGCGCCAGTACACGGCCCCGCACACAGAAGTGCCCGACACCGCCTTCGCTTACCGGGCTTGCGGCGGTGCCGGGCCTTCCCATCCCGCAAGAACAAGAAGGGACACCCAGTATGACCTTCCCCGCGCGCTTACACGCCCGTCCCGGGCAACGTGCCCTCTTTCTCACCACCGCGGCGCTGCCGCTGGCCGGCTGGACCGTCCACGCCCTGACGCTCCACCGACGCCTGGCCGACGCCCGCAAGGACCTGCTCACCGGGCTGGCGCTGCGACCGGAGTTCACCGCGTACAGCGAGCGGCTCCTGCGCACCCGCCACCGGAACGACCTGCACGTCCTGATGCTGGACGGGGTCGACTTCAAGGGCATCAACGACACCTACGGACACGCCGCGGGCGACACCGTCATCCAGACCATGGGCCGACGCCTCGCCCGCTGGAGCGCGAACCGTCAGGCGTTCGCGGCCCGGCTAGGCGGCGACGAATTCGCCGTCTGCGCCGTGCTCCCGCCGGCCGCCGCCCTGGCGGAGATCACCGAACTGCGCGAGCAGCTGCAACAGCCCCTCCAGTACGAGGGGCAGACGCTGCGCCTGGACGTCTCGATCGGCATCGCCCGCGCAGCCGACCTGTCCGGCGAGACCATGAGCCGGATCCTGCGCGGCGCGGACAAAGCGATGTACAAGGTCAAGAAGGGCAAGGCGACCTTCCCGTACTTCGCGACGCGAGCCGACGCCTACGCGAAGACCGTCAACGGCCGCCGCGCCGGCCGCCGTGGCACGCACCTCCCGGCGGATGTCGCGTGAGCGCCGCCGAACTCGAGGGCGGCGACTGGATCCGCGGCATCACCATCCGCCAGCCCTGGGCGACCTGCATCCTCGCGGGCAAGAGCACTGAGAACAGGCCCAAGCCGTGGAGCTGGCGCGGCTGGGTCCTTCTCCACGCCGGGAAGACACGGCCGGCGCCCGCCGTGCTGCGCGACCCGATGGTCGCCACCGCGATCCGCGGCCGCGAACTCCCCCTCGGTGCGGTGATCGGGATCGCCCGGCTCACCGACTGCCATCTGGATCAGGGGCCTGCCCGCTGCTCCAGCCCGTGGGCGGAGCGCGACGTGCACCACCTGGTCCTGACTGATGTCCACGAGCTGCCACTGCCCGTGCTCGCTACCGGCGCACTCCCGGCCTGGAAGCCGACGCAGGACCTCGTGGACCAGGTCCTCCAGCAGCTGCCCGATCTACGGCTGTGACCCGCAAGCGAGACAAGAAGCCGCCGTTCGAGCCGGGATGCGTCCCGGCTCCCGGCGGCCTTCTCGACTGGCGCGACAGCCAGCACTACGACCACTGGCAGATGCGCCCCTGCGTGCTGTGCGAGCAGCCCACACCGATGCGCTCCCACCACGGCGAGCCCGTCCACAAGGCATGCGCCGAGTCCTGGATCACCGCGAATCCGACCGAGGCACGCCTCGGCCGGTTCGCCTCCGACGTCCGGCCAAAGGGCCGACGCGATGACGACCACGCCTGAACCCCTCCACCCGGAGGCACCCATGAGCAGCACCTCATCGCACGACACCTACACCGACCACGCCCTGGCCTATCCCGAGCCACCCGCGTCCCCGCTCTGGCACCGGAAGCCCCAGCCGCTCACCGACGCCCAGAAGAAGCGCAACCGCGAGCTCCTGGTGCTCGCCCAGCGCAAGCCCCGCACCACCACCAGACACAAGGGGGGCCCGTCGTGTTCACCGAGTTGAGAGAGACCCTCCTCGACCTCAGCCCGCTCGATGGCGACCAGAGCGGCGCCGCGTCCCTGGTGACCGCCCGCCACGCCCGCGACAAGTACGACCTCGGGCTGCTCCTGGACGCTCTCGGGCTGCCCACCGACACCGACACCCTCACCGCCCTGCTCCCCCTCCTCCCGGAAACCGGAGACACCTCCACCATGGCGACGACTCCCGCCACCCCGGCTGTGTCCGCGCACGAGGCCATGGCGGTCTCGATGCACAACAACGGCGACAGCGAACAGGCCATCCTCACGGCCACCGGCCTGAGCGCGACCGAGCTCAGCGACCTCATCGCCGAGCAGGTCCTCGGACTGCCCCGCGCGGCCGCCGGCGCCCCGGCCATCGACATCCCGGTCATCCCGCTCACCGTCTCCACCGAGGTCCAGGAGCTGCTCGAGTGGGCGGCCGCGCACCCGGCCGCCGGAGTCCGCAGCCGCGCCGCCCGCATCCGGGGCGACCTCTCCGAGCTGTCCGAGCGCTGCGAGGCGGAGGCCGCGCAGCGCGAGGCCGAAGAGAAGGTCGCCCAGGCCAGGGCCGACCTGGAACGGGCGCAGGAGGAGCTGCGCACCGTGAAAGCCGGCACCCGTACCACCACGGCGGCCTCCTCGGCCGCCCCGAACCGCACGGGCGGCAGGGGACGCACCCGGGAAGAGCTCGCCGCCATCAGGACATGGGCGCGTAAGAACGGCCACCAGGTCTCCGACCGGGGCACGCCGGCCAGGGACGTCCTGGACGCGTACGCCGCCGCGCACCCGGCGCCGGGCATCCTCGCTTCCGCGGGCTGACCGGCCATGGATGACCTCATAGTGCTGGACGGGTTCCTGGACGAGGAGACCGTGCCCGGCGACCTGCACGGGTCGACCGCGAGGTTCCGCCTCACCGCCAGCCCGAGCGATGAGCGCACGGACGAAATGATCCTGCCCTGCACCGTCTCCGACCCGGTCATGGCGCATGAGGTGCTGCACGACCTGGTGCCCGGAGACCAGCTCCGGGTCACCGGCCGCCTCCACCTCCCGCGCACCCCGGGCGAGCCGATGTGGCTGGACGTCACCGCGCTCGAAGTCCTCGCGACCGCGCCGCTCCTGGCCGACCCGGCCGCCGTGGCCACCGCCGCTCTGGAGCGGTACGGCCCGTACATCTGCGTGTTCGACGCAGAGACCACGGACGTGCCGGTCTGGACCGAGACCGGCACCTGGGTCGGCACCGCCGAAGACGCGGCCGCCATCGGCGCGCTGCTCGCGAACTACGAGCGCCTGGCCGCCGACGAGAACTGAGCACCGGCCAGCGCGCCCGGCGCGGCCCGGCGGTGCCGGCGCAGTGCACGTCCAGAAGCGCCATGCCCCGGGAGCCGAGCCGGGCGACAGAAGGCCCGGCTCCCGCTGGACGGCGCGTGACATCCGGGCCGCCCGCCTGACCCGCAGACGGCAGACGGGCGGCCCGGACACCCACGCCTCCGCGGGCCACACCGAGGCCCACGGCCCTTTCACAGATCACCCACGCCCACCCCCCTGCACCCGACCCCTCATGTCTCGGAGGCACGACCGTGTCAGGCACGACCGCCATCGAGTGGACCGACACCACCTGGAACCCCGTCACCGGCTGCACGAAGGTCAGCCCCGGCTGTGACCACTGCTACGCCGAAACCTTCGCCGAACGCTTCCGCGGAACGGCCGGCCACCACTTCGAGAACGGCTTCGACATCCAGCTGCGGCCCGAGCGGCTGCTGGTGCCGCTGCGCTGGAAGAAGCCCCGCCGGATCTTCGTCAACTCCATGAGCGACCTCTTCCACGACAAGGTCCCCGATGAGCACATCGCCCGCGTCTTCGCCGTGATGGCGCTCACCCCGCAGCACACCTACCAGGTACTCACCAAGCGCCACGGCCGGATGCGGTCCCTGCTCTCCAGCTTCACCTTCCGCCACGCGTGCGAGGAGGCCACCACCGCGATCGTCACGGATGACGCGGCCCCGATCCCCCGGTACCAGCGCGACGCGTACACACGGCAGTGGTGGAGCCACTTCGCCAAGCCGCTGCCCAATGTGTGGCTCGGGGTGAGCGTCGAAGACCAGAAACGCGCCGACCTGCGTATCCCCGCGCTCCTGGATACGCCAGCCGCCGTGCGTTTTCTGTCCGCGGAACCGCTCCTCGGCCCGCTCGACCTCAGCAGTTGTCTGCTGGTGCCGTGCCGCTGCTGCGCGGGCGCACCCCACGACGACGGCTGCGGGCCGTGCGACGACGCGGGATGCGACAGCGGATTCACCCGGGGTATCCACTGGGTGATCGCGGGCGGCGAGTCCGGACCCGGCGCCCGCACCATGGACCCGGACTGGGTACGCGAGATCCGCGACGAATGCCGGCAGACCCACACGCCTTTCTTCTTCAAGCAGTGGGGCGAATGGGCACCCTCCGGCGCCCTCGTCATCCGTACCAGGCCCGCGCGCGGCAGCGTCCTGGTCGGCGAACCGGTCGACGACCACGGGCACCGCATCGAGATGCGCCGCGTCGGCAAGAAGAACGCCGGCCGCCTCCTGGACGGCCACCACCACGACGCCTTCCCGACCGCCGCCCGCTGGTGACCGGCATGACCGGCCACCGGGGCCTACGCCGCCCGCCGTCAGACACGTAGCACCGCACCCCGAGCGCCGTGCCCCGCCTCCCCGGCCGGGCGCGGCGCTTTCCCGTTCGTCAGCAACCCGAGAGGTCCCGCGTGTTACCCACCCTCATCACAGCTGCCCTCGCCATCGTCGCCACCCTGCTGGGCGCGATCGTCTCCGGCCGTTTTCAGGAGCGCGCCGCCGAACGAGGCGTCCGTGCCAGCCACGGCGAGGCGATCCGCCGTGACCGCCTGGAGGCCGTCACCGCGCTCGCCTGCGCCGCCAGCGACCACCGCACGAAGATGTGGAGGCGCGGTGACGCCGTCCTCAAGGGCGCCGGCTCCGACCGGATCGAGACCCTGCGCGGCGAGAGCCACATGACCCGCAGCGCTATCACCCGCCCACTGGTCGCCCTGCGCGTCCTCATCGAGAACCAGGCCGTGCGCGCCGCCGCCGACCGCATGATCACACTGACCTACGCGATCCGGCAGGCGGTCCCCACTACTGCGGCCGACACCGACCGTGAGGCGGCCAAGCAGCGGCTCACCGAGGCCCGCGAGGCCGCGAAGGTCGCCCACGACAACTTCGTGGACACCGCAGCCCGCTACCTGAGCCCGGCCATGCCGACGGCCACCCCGCACCCCACCCCCCTCGAGGAGCCGACCCGATGAAGCGCCCCTTCTTCCGCCGCTGCGGTCACGCCCCCGGCGCCATCTCCCCCGAGGACCAGGCCGTCGTCGACCAGGCCCGCGCGATGCTCGCCGCCGTACGGGTCGGCCCGTTCATCGAGCGCGCCCATCCCCGGCCCGGCGACGACCCCGCGGCGCTCATCCCCCGCATCCCGCGCGCCATCCACACCCACGGCCTCTTCCTACGGCACCCGCACCCCGACCACGGCTGCGAGTGGGACGACACCTGGCGCATGATCTGGGCGCCGGCCACCGAGACCGGGGCCGGTCCCGATCACCGCGATGCGGCATCCCGCCGCCCCGACAACCGCTGCCAGCCTCCCCAACCCCGACGAAGGTGCGCCCGCACCTGGGCGGCCTGACACCCAGTTCGCCCTGAAGCCCTGCCCCGGCACATGCTGGGGCAGGGCTTTTTTGCGTTTCAGGCCGTAGCCGTTACCGCTCACCCACACGCCCCGCGCCAGCGCGCAGCGCATGGGCCGTCAGATCACAGGCCCTCGCGAGCGACTCCCGCGCAACGCCCGGTATATGCGCTGCCTCCGCGGCGGCACGCAGATGTGCGAGCGCCTGCGCCCATTCGATCGCATCCGCTGGCAGCGTGTACGGCTCACCGTTCAGACGCGTTGCCGGAACATGCCGCACCTCCACCGGCGCCTGAAGCACCACGGTCCGGGTCACCGTACGCTCCACCACCTCCCGCACCGGCTCCGCCGACCGGCCCCCCTCAGCTACCGGCCGGTCGGCGAGCGCCTGGGCACGGCGCACCGCAGACGCCTTCTTACGATGCGCGGCACGGCAGTACTGAGGGGGCCGACCCGTCCCCGACCATGTCATCGGCGCTCCGCACCATCCGCACGTACGACGCAGCAGGCGCTCACGTATGCCGACTGACTCACCTACCGAGACCAGGCCATCACTGTCACGGTCATCCGAATGTGCGGCCTCCCCAGGGTCTTGATTCGTCACGGACGAAACCCTATCCGCTGTGTCCGTCGCTCCCCGATGGCGATCTGACATCGGGAATTCCTGGCGGCCGTGGCGCCTGGGTCGCCGGACGCGGTTCCTGGCCGGACTGCGTTCCTGACCCAACCCGTCGACCAAGATCATTCTTCTACAATTGTAGAAGAATGATCTTGGTCGACGCTGGGATCGCCTCCGATTTACGTTCTCAGAGGGGTGGGATGCGGGCGTGCTGCTCAGGGCGGTGCCGCACTCTGGATATCGTCCCTGCCATGACCGAAACCGCTTCGGGCCCCATCTCTGGTGCCCTCGGGCTGCCAGCGCCTCGCATCAGCGACAGCGACCGGACCCGCATTATCGCCATGTGCAACCAGAAGGGTGGCGTCGGCAAGACGACCACCACCATCAACCTCGCAGGCGCCCTTGCCGAGCACGGCCGCCGCGTCCTGCTCTGCGACTGCGACCCCCAGGGCAACGCCACCAGCTCCTTCAAGGTGCCCATGCTGGACGACGAGAAGGGCCCCACCCAGGCCACCGTCGTTATCGATATGTCCGACCCGCACAAGCTGATCGCCAAGACCCGCGTAGAGAACATCGACGTCCTGCCCGCCAGCATGGACATGGCCTTCCTGCCCTCCCGGCTGCGGGAGACGGGGTCGGCCAACCAGTTCTATGCCCGGATGCTGGAGCACTTCCAGAGCGAGTACGACGACATCCTGCTCGACATGCGCCCCGCTCTGGACACAGACACCGACGCGCAGACCGCAGCCGCGACGGCAGCGATCATCATGGTCGACGTCGACGAATGGGCGATGAAGGCCGTCAAGATGCAGGTCGCTCAGCACAAGAAGATCATGGCCAACCTCGGACGCCCCGCCGACGACCTCGACATCCTCGGCATGGTCATCGGCCGCGTCATGAAGCCCATGGGTGACTTCGATGCCGCCGTCTACAAGCAGCTGCGCAATCACCCGCGCATCCCGCTGCTGGGAGAGATCCCCGTCCGGTCCGCCGACCTCAAGGAATCTCGCAACAAGGGACTCCCTGTGGTGTTCTACCGGCCCAAGACGGACACCGCCGGCTTCTTCCGTACCATCGCCGCCAACGCAGGGCTGGTGACCGCCGCGTGAGCGAGAAGGATTTCGAGCTGGACGGCTGGGACGACGACGGTGCATCCAGCGATGCCGCCACCAGCCTGACCCGAACCGCCGCCCGAGTCGAAGAAGAGCGCCAGGCGCTCACCGAGCAGGCCCTCGCCGAACGGATCACCGCCGCCGTCAACGCCGCCCGGCCTGGACTCGACAAGATCCCCGACCCAGTCGACCCGGCAGGCACCGGCCCCCTCACCGCAGACGAGCAGGAACGCCTCGATGCCTGCGTGGCCGGGATCGAGCTGCTGTCCACGGCGACATGGGTCGCGGGCAAGTCCCTCGACACCGTGGCCACCGGCCGCCTGTTCCGAAAGATCCCGCACAAGCTGGAGCCGGAGCGCTGCTACAAGACCATCGAAGAATGGTCAGAGATCGAGCATGGCATCAGCCGCTCCCGGTGCAGTCAGCTCCGCGACGGCTGGGAACTCGGTGAGGTCCTCACCGTCCGCGGCTACAAGGCCCCCGAGGGACAGGTACGCGAGCTCCTCCCGTTCCAGAACAAGCACGGGCTGAAGGCATCGGTCGGGGTGTACGAGATGGTCGTTCAGGCCGTCGGTGCGGACAAGGTCACCGCCAAGCGGCTACGGGAGACCTTGAGTCTGATCCCCGGGGGCTTGGCGCTCAGCGACGAAGATGACGTGCAAGTCATCGCTCAGTCGCTGGCGGGCGTCATAGAGAGAGCGGAGCCGCCAACCCTCAAGCCCTCGAACGCCTTGCCCGACACGCTCAAGCGTGATGTCGACCGGCGCTCCGTGTCGCTCGCGGATCGGCTTGCCCGTGGGCGCATCCCCCACAATGAGGTTCTGACGCACATCTTGGCCGCTTTCGTCGACGAGCAGGACCCGCGGGTGTTCGATGTCGTCTTCGAGCGGATGAAGTCCAGCAACCGCTAGCGATCGGATACGACGGGCGTCCGGCCAAATGTGGTGGTCGGACGCCCGTCGTATCCATGAGCGCACCATACTCGCCGACGGGCCTCAAGATCACGCCAGTTGGGACAGCGGACCGATCTGGCTGACAGCCCGACAGATGAACGCAAACCCTCATGGGCTCAGTGCTCTTCGTTTGGGTGGGTCAGGTCGATGCAGAGTCCGGCCAGGGCTGTGGTGAGCGCCTCCAGGGTGGTGATGTGTCCGCGTACGGCGCCCGGGAGATGCGCCCGCTCCCACGAGGCGATTCCGGTGGTCCGGCGGTCCCACAGTCCCTCCAGCTCGGCTGCGGCCGGGCCGAAATCGCCCAGTGCGACGGTGACCGCCGCGAGGGCGAGTCCGAGCAGTTGGGCGGGGTGGCTGTCGAGTTCGTCGGCGTGCCGGTGGTGGAGCTGGACAGTGCGGATGGTCGCGTGGATGTGCGCGAGGCGTACGGCCCGCTGAATCCATGCGGGCCCGGTGACGCCTGGGGGCAGGGCGGGCGCGTCTGGGTCCGCGCCCAGGGTGGGGAGGAGGATCGCCGCGGCTGCTGTGGCGTCCGGCCCGGGCGTCCAGTGTCCGGCCCGTAGTTCGTCCGAGGCCCGGGTGATGCTCCGCTGCGCGTGGTCGACGGTGCCCTGCCAGCGGGGCGGGGCACCGTCACGGGAGGGGCCGGCGGCCACGGCCCGGTACCGGTCCCCGAGCAGCAGCGGCGGTTCGGGTGTGCCGTCCTGGGTGTCGCGCAGCGCCCGGTTCTCCGAGCGGTCCTGGAGGACCTGCCCGGTGACGATGTCCCTCGCCGGTCCGAGGACCTGCTCGCCGCGCCGCTGGAGGCGCTGCCACCCGCCGCCGGGCAGCCCCGGCTCCCACACCGGCAGCGGTCCCGTGAACAGCCCATCGTGGTGGGCTCCGCCCAGCCACCACAGCGCCCGGGTGAGCGGTACGTCGTCGACCAGGACGTCCTCGCTGCGGGCCGCGCGCCACAGTGCCAGCGCGAGCAGCTGCGCGGCGGGCAGCCACGTCGCGGTCCGCTCCCGCCGCGCCCCGGGGGTGTCGACCCTTCCGGACTCGATCAGGCCGATGTCGCCGGGGCTGTAGCCGATGTGCCGCTTCGTCAGCGTCCAGGACAGCCGCCGCACCCGCGGCCACGCCCCCTCGCCGTACGCCTGCCAGTGAGCCTCGTCCCACGCCTCGGTGCCGTGTACCGGCCCGTGCCCTGCCGTCATGCGCTCACGGTATCCGCCCCGGCGCCACGCGAGAGCGGGAGCGCCTCGCGGGTGGCCTTCATCAGTTCCATCCGTGCGTCCACCACGGCCCCGCGTTCGAGTGCCGCCCAGTACGGGTGCTGCGACACCTGGATGGACAGGTCACGCAGCCGGGCCCGCAGCCGGTCCTCCTCCGATTTCTGTTCCGGTGTGTAGCCGGGACTGTCCGGTGTGTCCCGGCGGTATTCGCTGTACAGCGTCCTCTCCCCGCTCCACCCCGGCGCGGGTTCCACGGACCAGGGCAGTCGGCGGCAGAGCGCCTGGTACGCGGCACGGGTGCGGTGCAGCTCGGTCTGGGCGTCGCGGAGGTCCTGGGGGAAGCCGTCGGTCGTCACCCATCAAATGCTACGCCTGTTCGAATTTATGAGGCGAGGGGCCCGGGGAGCGGTACGGCCGGATCGCGGGACCGCCCCGCCCGGCGGTCGGCTGCGGGTGTCACGGGCCGGTGAGGCGGAGAGATCTCGCTCGGGTTGTAGGGGGTCGGGGTGACGTGGTGCATGAGGCGGTGTCTCGGCCGTTGTCCGGGGAAGCGGTACGTGAAGCCGCGCTGGATACCGCTGGAGCCGTTTCCTGGCGTTTTTGAGGCGTGCGAGGCATGTGAGGTGTGTGTGACTGGGTGCCGCGCAGCATTTGCATGGCCCTGGTGGTGTCCGCCTGGCGGGCATGGTGTCGCCGGAAGCGTCCGCAGGGCGGGATCGGTGGTGAAGTTCCGGTGAAGTCTCCCGCCGCATGGGATCGTGCTTTTGTGCAGGTCAGAGCCGGTGTTGCCTGTGGGGATGATCAGTGTGGCGAAGGTTCAGCCGGGGAATTCGTGGCGGTATTACACGCGTGGGGTCGCGTTCGGGGACGGGCGCCGTCCGGTCGGCCAGGCGTTGAAGGACGCTCAGGAGACGGCCGGTCTCCCGCCCGGGGTGTGGCTGGGGCGCGGCCTGGCCGCGCTCGGGCTCACCGCGGGCTCGGTGGTGACGGAGCGGCAGATGGAGCTGCTGTTCGGGGAAGGCCGGCACCCGGACGCCGACCGGATCGAGCGCAGGCTCCTGGACGACGGCGTCGACCCGGAGACGGCGCGGCTGGCCACTGTCCTCGGGCAGCCGGTCGAGGAGATCGAGCAGCGCAAACAGACACCGCTGCTCGCCCTGGACTTCGTGTTCCGTCCGCAGGCGTCCCTGGTCGTGCTGTGGGCGCTGGGAGACGACCGGACCCGGCGGGTCATCGAGCGGGCGCACGAGCGGGCCGTCACCACGGTGCTGCGCCGGCTGGAGGACGAGGTCGCCGAGACCCGGTGGGCGTCCGGCCGTCAGCGCGCGAAGGCCCAGGCCCTGGTGGTCGCGAAGTGGCGGCACTTCGACAACAGGGACGGCTTTCCCCTGCTCCACGATCACTGCCTGATCGCCAACCGGGCGCAGCGCCCGGACGGTTCCTGGTACGCGCTGGACACGGTCCGGCTGTACCAGCATGTGGTGGCGGCCGGGACGCTCTACACCCTGGCGATGACGACCGAGGTGTGCGAAACCCTGGGACTGGCGACGGTGCCCCGGGAGGTGACACCGGGCCTGCGCCCGGTGATGGAGATAGCCGGTGTCGACTCCGAGCTCATCGACTGGTCCTCGACCCGCCGTCAGCGGATCGAGGACGCCCTGGAGGGCCTGACCTACAAGTACGCGCAGGAACACGGGCGGCTGCCCGGCGAGAAGGCTCGCCACGGCCTTGCCTGGCAGGCGGCGCAGGACACCCGCCCCGAGAAGAAGACCCCGCGCCCGCTGAAGCAGCTGCTCGCGTGGTGGAAGGCGTCCGCGCTCCTCAGGTGCGGCAAGCGGATGGTCGACGGGCTCCTCCAGCGCTGCCGTACGGTGGGGGCGGCGATCCGGGCCCGGGTAGATCCGCACGTCGACGCCGTCCTGGCCGCCGTCGACGTCGCCGCGGTCGTCTCCACCGTCCGCAAGAAATTCGCCCGCCGCCATGTCCTGGCCGAAGCCCGCCGGCATCTGCTGGAGACCCTGCGCGGCCAGGAGTTCACGCGCGGCCTGGACGACTACATCGCCAACCGTGCCCTGTCCGACCACTCCCGCCAGTTCACCGTTCCCCAGCCCGGCCGCCGGGCCCCGGACCCCGGCCGGCTCTTCTACACCGCCGACTTCGCCGAGCCCGACAGGTGGTGGATCACCGGCGCCGACGGCAAGCCGCCCCGGGAGTCGAGCCGGTACGAGCGGGCCCTGGTCGCCAGCCTCGCCGTGCAGAACGCGATCCGCGCCGCCCGCGTCCGAGCCGCCACCGCCACCGCCAGCGAGGCCACGACCTCGGCCTCCTCCGCACCCGCCGATCACCGCGACCTCGAGAGCGAGACGGCGTCCGCTCCCCACGCCGTCGACCACCCGGACCGGGACGCCGCCCTCACCCCGGCGCAGCGGGCCGCCGCCGTCCACGCCCACCAGCAGGCCGCGATGCCGCGCGAGTACCTGGAGGGCCGGACGACCGACCCGGCGACGTGGATGCGCACACCGGAGAACCTGGACCGGCTCGCCGCCCTCACCCGCGCGGCCAGCGCCCGCCGCCGCGCCATCGAGGACGGGGAGCCCCCGGCCCCGGCCGCGGGCCCGGCCGGCCCGGTCGACCGGCGCCGCCAGGAGCACGAGCAGCAGCACCAGCAGCCCGGCCCCGGCCAGGGCCTCCAGCCGTGACACGCCGCCGACCTGTCCGGCGGGACGACCGAGCACGGAGGCCCGATGGTTGCCCCGACCCTGCCGCACCTGTCGACGGAGCGCCTGGAGCATCTCCAGCAGCTCGCCGACGCGTCCCGGCTGCGCCGCGGCGTTGTACCTGTCGCCGAAACCGCCGCCCATCCGGCGCCGCTCCCGCTCATGGCGGTACCCCGGTGGCTGGCCGAACCCGCGGCGCACCGCGCGCCTGCGCCGCCGCCGGAGATGAGCGGGCACGGTACTTCACCGTGCACCCGGTGCGCGGACTGGCGGCGGGGTGGGAGTGGAGTCCACCGGAGAGTGGAGATCACGACGCGTATCAGGTGGGTGGACTCCACTCAGGTGTGCTCCACCGGGTGGGGGGCGTGCGTTACATCGTGCGCAACTCATCGCGCTGTGTGCGCACCGGTGCGCACATACGCGCTGTCGCCCGGTGAGCGTGCCGCGCGTAGCCGCCGGACGCCCGGATTCTATGATCCACGCGTGGGACAGACCCCAGCACAGAAGGCCGCGAAGGCGGCACGCGGGCAGCAGCCGAAGAAGCGGCCCGGCAAGGCGCAGCGCGAGGCGGTCAGGCGGGCGCAGGCGGCGGCGAAGAAGGCGGGCGGCGGGAAGCCGGCCGCCAAGAAGAGGGCGGCAAAGAAGGCGGTGCCGCTGCCGCGCGGGTCGGTGCGGGCCGCGTACCCGGGCACCTGCCCGGCCTGTTTCAAGGACTACGGCAAGGGCGAGGTCGTCATGAAGGTGACTGACGGCTGGGGGCACCCCGGCTGTGCGCCCCGGCAGTTGTCGGCGGCCGAGCGGGAGTTCGCCCGGAACAAGGCCAGGATCGAGAGCGGTGAGACGTTCCGCGCTCACAAGCCCTCGGACTGGCGTCGCGGAGCCTCGCCGTCCAGCGCCCGTCCTACCCGCTGAACTCCGGCCGGGCGGTGTGGCGTCGGTCACGGATAAATCCGCCTGGACCAGGGGTGGTTGCGGAGGAGTCGGACATCCGCCGTCGGTGATCGTCAGGCTGCGGACAAGGGGTGGCTTCGCACGGTGGGTCCCGGCCCGCGCGCATATCCGCGTGCGGGCGGGACCTGTCACCGATCCGGCCGCGACGGCCGGAGGATCGCGAGGACACGATGACCACCACCCCCACCCCGCACACGCCGCCGGCCCCGGCGGGCCCCGTTCCGGGCCCTGCGGCGGGCCCTGCTCCCAGCCCTGCGGCCCCTGGCCGCCGTTTGAGCGTTGTTGCTGATCAGACCCCTGGTCCGCCTGCCCCGGCCGGTTGCAACTCCTCTTCTCCCAGTACAGATGTATCTGGAGAAGCGTCCCGGCCCCGGAAGGCCGCAGTGGCGAAGGCCGGCGCGGACATCCGCGGCGAGGTCCTGCTCACCCTCGCCCGGCTCCGTCTGGCCACACCCCGCCGGCTCAAGACGCTGCTGCTGCCCCACCAGCAGGACACCGACCACGTACGCCGCGCGCTGCGCAACCTGTACGCCGAATCCCCCGCTCTGGTGGGGCGGACCCACCGTGCCCAGCAGAGCTACTGGTACTGCACCCCTGCGGGCCTCGCCGAAGCCGCCGCCTCCGGAATGCTCGCGCCCGGGGCCGGGCGGACCACCGGGAAGCGCGTCGCCTCCAGCAGGACGGGCCTTCGGGAGCACGGCCTCGCCCTGGTCGACACCGTCATCGCCTTCCACCGGGCCGAGGCGGCCGACCATGCCGACTGGCGGCTCGAGGCCGCCCATCCCACCCCCGCCGGCTCCCTCGTCCCGGACGCCGTGGTGCTCCTGGCGGACGGGTCCAGCGCGTTCGTGGAGATCGACCGCACCATGTCCTACGCCCGCCTGGTCGCCAAGGTGGAGGGCTACGACGCCTACCGCAACGCGCCCCCGTCCGGTCGCGGCAACGCCGCCCGTGCGCCGCGCTCCCACTGGCAGGAGACCTACGCGGGGCCGTCCCTGGACCGGCCGTTCCCGTTGGTGCTGTTCGTGTTCGCCCCGGCCCCGGGCCGCGCGGTCCCGGCGACGAGGGAGGCGGTGTTCCACGGCCGTGCCCGTCGCGTCGGGAGTGTGAACTACCGGCTCACCGTGGCGACCACGACCCTGCCCCTGCTGATCCGTGACGGGGCCGGCCGGCCGGTGTGGCGGGTCGTCGGCCGTGACGAGGGCCGCCGGTCCCTGGCCGGGCTGCCGAAGGCACGCTGACCGCGGGGCGGTTCGGCTGACGCATGGCAGCGGGGCCGGACAGGATACGTCTTAACCGTCCTGTCCGGCCCCGCTGTTCAGGTGTCAGCGCACGGTGCTGGTCAGACCCCAGCCGACGTCCGCGTCCTCGCGTACGCCCCATCCGGCGTCATCGACAGCACAGCGGTTTTTGCCCATATGGTCACCCCCTTCGAGATTCATGAAGCGTAGGGGACATCGCCCTCGGAATCGGCCGATCGCGCTTACAGGGCCGCCCGGTTCGTTGTCACGGCCCCACGGCAAACCCGCTCACAGGGCGTGCCCGGCACTGCGGGGGCGGAGGGGGCGGGGCTGTGCATACTGCTGGGCATGACACTTTCGTTCGCCGCCCGCATACATCTGCTGGTCACCTTCGTGCTGGTGATGTCGGCGACGGTGGGCGGGACCTGCCTGGGGCTTCTTCTGGGCGGCAGGGCGGAGGCTGTGGCTGCCGGGGGCGCGGCCGCCCTCGGCGCGGGGACCGGATCATTTCTCGCCCGCCGCCAGGTGACAGCCTTCTTCCAGCCCGGTCCCGGTCCCGGGATCGTTCCGTCCGACGGGTACGCGGAGGGGATCGCCGACGCCGTCCTCGTGAGCATCGCCACGTACCAGGCCGCGGTCTTCCCGCTCATCGCCGGCGGGGTGAGCGAGGAGGAACGGGACGCCCGCCGTACCGTCGCCTACCGCGTGACCGCCTACGACGGCCTGCCCCGGGCCGTACGGGTTTCGGCGGCCGAAGCCCTGGAAGCCGTCGACCAGGGCCTGGACGCCGGCCGGGCCGACGCCGCGATGAGAGCCCTGTCCCTGACGGTCTACGACCACCGCCGCGCCCGCTGACCCGGCACCACGGCAAAGACCGGGCAGGGCCGGCGCCGGGAGCGGCCGGGCAAACCCCTGGCCGTCCGCCGACCGGCCTGGCAGGCTCACTCCCTACCGGAAAGGGAGCCCGCGATGACCGATATGCCGAAAATGGAACATGAAGACTGCACCGACTGTGTCGCTCTCCCAGGCAGCAGCGGCATGACCCGTATCACTTACGTGGCGAAAGGTCTGATCCGCGAGACCTGGCACACCCGCGACTGCCCGGCCCTCGCGATCATGCACATCAACGGGGAGGAAGGAAGCAGTCGGATACGGGAAGAGGAGGACTGGGCCAGGGGCGTTTTCCCCGCCGCGCAGGAGCGTCTCAAGCGGGCCGCCGCCGTGATGCCCGCCGGTACCGCCGCGCAGCCCTTCGTCGACGCGCTGACCGAGCTGGTCCGAGCGGAGGCCGACACGGGCTTCATGGTGCCGCCCAGATGGGTCAAGATCCTGGAGAGGCACTTCCCGCCCGAACTCCCCGATCCCGGCCACATCGCCGGCTGACACAGCCCCGGATTCGGACGGGCCCGTCGGACGGGCCCGGTGGATCACCGCCGGACGACCCGCGCACCCGCCCGCCTGCCGTGTCCGCGCGCGGCGAGGCCGTTTACCACCATGCTCCCCGTGAGGGTTCAGAACCGGGCGAACCGGCCCCGGCCGGTGTGCCCGCGTTCTACCGTGCGCGTATGCCGAACGAGAACACCACCGTCGTTGAGCTGACCGCGCGGGCCGAATACGACACCGACTGGCACGTCTACATCGACCACCCCGGGCAGGGGCCGCTGGGCTACTGCATCGGCGTCGGCCCCGACGAACCGTTCGACGGCGCCGCCGCGGACCGGGCGCTGCTCGCGGACGGCTGGCGGGTCACCGGCCCCTGGACGGAGACGCCGCCGTCGGCTGAGGCCCCGTACACCGCGACTGTCACACCGGCCTGAACCACCGCAGCACCCGAACCGGCACCCGAATTGGAAGGGCCCGCGCATGCCTGTCATCGGCCCCGGGGTCAACGACCCCGAGTACGACAATTACGACCCCGCCTGGAAGGACCAGGACACCCCGTTCCGGCAGTGGCTGTTGGGGAAACTCACCGAGGCCGGCAGCAGCTGCCCCGCCGGTATCGCCTCCACCTATGCCCCCGCCAACCGGTATCTCGGTATGAGCCCCGTCGACCGGGACCTCCTCGCCACGCTCACCGGCACCACCGGCGAGGCGGTCCAGGCCGCGCACAAGGCCGACCTCGGTGAATGGGCGCGCGAGCAGCAGCTGCGGGACCACCCCGATCTCGCCGTCCTCGACGCGGACCTGGACCGCATCCGGCACCGCTCCTGACCGGTCCGCACAGCACACTCGTACCGGAACAGCGGTTTCCTCACCCCTTCTCCGGACGGAACGGGGGGACCCGGTCCGGGGCCTCCCCGCCCGCATACGGACCGGCATGACAAAGAAATCGAACACACGATCTAATGCGGGGATGGACGACCACACCTTTCCCGACGACCTGGTCCAGACCCAGCGCGACTGGCACGCCGCCTACCACGCCCTGGCCGCACCCGGACCGCAGAACACCACGGCACTGCGCCGCCGCCTCCTCCGCCTGTCCGCACGCATTCAGCGGCACCCCTTCTGGGCCACCCGCCCGGCCGGAACAACCGCCGGCCGCGTCGAGCTGCGCCACGCGGCGCGCGGCTGGTCCGGGGTGCGGGCGGCTTGAGGAGCGACGACGCCCCGGCCGTCCGGGGCGCCATCCCCTTGTACCGTCCGACGTGCTCGGCACCGGTACGGCGTGTCCGTGCTCTCCAACGGGGGGCGGGCCGACTGTCCTTCGCGCGATTCCCGGTTGAACTGCGGGTTCGGCCGGACCGAGCAATGCCGAAGGGTTCCCTCAGTCATCTGGGTGATCTTCACTGCCGTGGGGATAGAAGTGTGCCGGCCGGCTTCAGAAGGGGGCGACCGTGCCGTTGGACAGGACGTACCCATATCCGTGTGACCTGGAAAGCTCGGGTCCGGCGCTGCCGTGGTGATAGGTGATGACGGCGCTGCAGGGCGGTCGTGGCGTCGAAGAGGTTCTGCAGCTCACCCTTGACGAAGTCCTCGGCCCACGGGGGCAGCCCGTACGGGCCGCGCACGCTGGTATCGAGGGAGTCGATGGCCAGCCACCACGTGTCGATCATCCTCAGATGAGCTCCGACGAAGAGGTCGACTGAGCCTGGTGTGGCCGGCATGGTGCGCCCGTCCGTGGCGGACCACCCGGCGCGCAGCTCCACGTCCAGCCCGGCCAGTGGGTCGAAGCAGTCGGGGATGCCGGCGACGGCGAGGTAGTAGGTCACGATCTCCGGACGTACGTCATGGGGGACCGCGTCCAACGGCGGGACGTTCCAGTCCGTCAGCCGTTCCACGTCAGCAGCGGTCAGCACATCCAGTTCCGGTTCCATGTGCCGATACTGCCGCAGCGGTGCACCCAGGAATGCCACCCGAAGCGCGGAGCGCCATATTTCGCGCACACCCCCATCTGTCTACTGCGAGCGGTCACCGCAGGACCGCCGACCCGATCTGGCGGCGCCGGTCGCCGGACCTTGTCCACAGGTGAACGGCCGTAGGAAGGAGGTGTCCGCTTCCGGGTGTGAGGTGCCTGGACGCACACCCGGAGGGCACGGCTATGGCGCAGTCGAAGTTCGACAGGCAGGTGGAGGAGACCGCGGAAGCGGTGGCGTTCGGGATCGGCCGGTTCCTGGCCGGCCGGCCGATGGACGGTGAGCGGAAGACGGACGCGACGTTCTGGCGGGCAGGCACCCGGGTTCTGCCGAAGGTCGAAGCGAAGGTGTCCCGTTCCTCCTACCGGGCCGGGTGGCAGCGCCTGACCGTCCGCATCGGCGGCCTGGCCGCGACGGGCGGGACCGGCTACTGGGTGCTGTGGGAGAACCAGGACTCCACCGTCGCCACCGCGCGCGACATCTGGAAGAACCCCGGCCCCGCCCTGGCGACGCTGGAGACTGGCGGCATCGCCGCCGCTTCGGCCGCGGCTGTCGGCGGCGTCGCGTACGGGCTGCTGACCCGGGGGCGCCGGGAGTTCATGCGCGAGTGGGTGATCCCGCTGCACGAGGCGCTCGCCGTGCCGCTGGGCATGTCGGAGTTCACCGACCCGCGCCGCTACCTCCACATCCCGCGCAACTTCTCCGACGACGACGCGCAGATACGTATCGACGTGCCCACCCACATGCGGTTCAACGAGGACCAGGTCGCCGACCTCATCGTCAAGAAGCTCGCCCTGGAGAACGTCTCCTTCACCTGGCGCCGGGCGGGCAACGACACGTACGTCATCGTCAGGAAGCGCAAGGTCCCGCCCAAGAAGCTGAGCCTGTCCGACCCCGGGGTGCGCGAGATCCTCGCGAAGATGCCGGAGTCCGCACCGCTGATCGGCCTGGGCTCGGGCAAGAAGAAGGTCTCCGTCGACCTGGACCACCAATCCCCGCACGTCCTGATCTCCGCGGGCACCGGCGGCGGCAAGTCGACCATCCTGCGCGCGATCTGCTGCCAGTTCGTCCACAACGGCGCGCTCGCCTACGTCCTGGACTTCAAGCGGATCTCCCACACCTGGGCCCGCGGCGTTCCCGGCATCACCTACTGCCGGGACATCGCTGACATCCACGACGCCCTGGTCCACCTGGCCCGGGAAGGCCGGCACCGGCTCACCCTCGCCGAGCAGCTGGCCGACGATGTCCTCGAACGCGAACCGTGGCGGGTCGGCCCGAGGCTGGTGATCCTTCTCGAAGAGGTCAACGCGACCATGGCGCAGCTCAAGCGGTACTGGGCGAAGACCCGCGAGAGCGGCGACCCGAAGGCGTCCCCGGCCGTCGACGCGCTCGCCGAGATCCTCTTCATGGGCCGCCAGGTCCGCCTGCACGTCCTCCTGGTCGCCCAGTCCGCCACCGCCCGCGCCATCGGCGGCCCGGAAATGCGCGAAAACTTCTCCACCCGCATCCTGGTCCGCTACACCCTCAACGCCTGGCGAATGCTCGTACCCGAGGTCAGCCCGATCCCGATGGCGAGCGAGCATCCCGGCCGCGTCCAAGTCGTCACCCGAGGCCGCGCTCAGGAGACGCAGGTGCTGAACCTGTCCAACGCGGAGGCCCGCGAGTGGGCGATGTCCGGCGTCCACGCCAAGGGCGAGGCCGGCAACTCCCCGCAGAAGACGGCCGCTCCGGCCGTCGACCTGCTCACCGACGCCTGGAACACCAGCACCCCCGCGCTCCCGCCCGCGCCCGCCACCGGGCCGCCCGCCGACCGGGACGTCCTCGCCGACGCCTGGAGCCTCACGCCGCCGACCCCGGCTGTGGACCCCGGCAACACCACGGTGCCGCCGCCGGCGAACCCGGCCCCGGCACCAGACCCGGACGATGCCGTGGTCGGCCTGCGCACAGCGCAGCACGACCACCTGCCGGAGATCACGCTCGCCGCCCTGCGCTGGGCGCGCGCCAACGACCCGGACTTCCCCGGCCCGGTCGACAAGCGCGGCGCCGAACTCCTCTACCGCGCCCGTGACCTCAAGAAGTGGGCCCGCAACCGGCCCCGCGCCGCTTCCGGCACCACAGACCTGGACTGACCCGCCCCGGCCCGCCGACGCCCGCGAACCGGCTGACGACCTGGACTGACCCGCCCCGGCCCGCCGACGCCCGCGAACCGGCCTGACGACACGATCCCTCCGCCTGGCACAACACCCGGTTCACCAGGCGACAGCACAGAAAAGGAACACCGCACCATGACGCGAGGACCGCCCGGACCACCCGCTCGTGCGTCACGCGATCGAGCGGCAGCTGCGCGTCGATCCGGTCCTCGGGGTCGTACAGCACCGTGCGACCGTTCACGACACCGATGCCTCCGCCCGCGCGGCACAGACGAGCTCGCGCAGGTGGGCGGCGAACCGGTCGGCCGCGATGAGCGCCGGCGGTCTGTCGCCGCGCGGGTGGCTGACCCAGTCGGCCGCGGCCGTGCCGTCCTGCGGCGTGCTGGGGGTGAGGAGCTGGTGCCCGCTGGAGAGCACCCGCACGCCGGGGATGCCCGTGAAGGCGTGGCCGGTGCCGGCCGGTACCGCGACGTACAGCCGGTCGCTGAGGTGGTCGGCGAGGACCTGGTAGCCGCGCCGGGTGCCCGCGCGCATCGCGGCGAGCGCGTCCAGTCCGGCCGCCATCGGTTCGACGGCTACCGCGTCCCATTCCCGGCCGCACACCGTCCAGCCGGTGCGGTTGCGGCCCCGCAGCCACAGCCTGCGCTTGGCGTCGGTGACCGCGGCCAGCTCGTGCCAGGTCCGGGCGGCGGGCTTCCTGGCCCCGGCTGTTCCTGCGGCGGAAGCGTTCGCCATTCGCCATCTCCCTGATCGGTCGTCACGTCACCCTCCACGCAAGCAGCAACGCCTCTTCGGGTGCGACGTCCAACCGATGAAAGAACGATGCAAGTCGGCCCCCGCGGGTGAACTGCGGCCAAGACCAGGGCAGGAGAACCAGGGGAGCGGTACGGTCGCCGCACCCGTCCCACCCGCGGACCCGGAGCCGGTATGGCCGACCACAGCAAGCCCGTCCCCAACACCCGGCTGCGCGCTGTCCGCGAACTCGAATTCCAGATGAGCCGCAGCGAGTTCGCCAACAAGGTCAACGACACCGGCCGGGCGATGGGCGAGAACGTCGCCTGCGGCCCGCGCCTGGTGGCGGACTGGGAAGACGGGAAGGTCCTCTGTCCCCGCGCGGTCTACCAGCGCATCCTGACCCAGATGACCCACGGGCGGAGCATGGCCGACCTCGGCTTCCGCCTGCCCACACCAGCACTGCCCGCACGGCCTGCACGGCCCGCCGCCAGGCCGAACGGGCCGCGGCAGGAAGAGGATTCGGTGGAGCGACGCGCCTTCCTGTTCGACGGCGCCGGCGTGCTCCTGGCCCTCCCGCTCACCGCCGGGCAGACGCCGGGAAAGATCGGCGCGAGCGAGGTACGGGCCGTCAAGGCGGCCGTGACCACGCTGTTCGCCAAGGACCACGACCACGGCTCCGCGCCGCTGCGCCAGGCCGCGTCCGAGGCGCTGCACACCGCCTACCAGTGGCTCCAGTCCGGCACGTACACCAGCCGCACCGAGTCGAAGCTGCGATCGGCCACCGGCGCCCTGTCGATCGCCGCCGGATGGCTCTCCTACGACTCCGGCCGCGCAGGCGACGCCCACTCCCTGTACGGCGAGGCCCTCGCCGCCGCCCGGATCGCTGAGGACCCCGAACTCGAGGCGCACGCCTTCGGCTGCCTCTCCCTACTCGCCAAAGCCTCGGGCCGGCCCCGTGAGGCGATCTCTGCCGCGCAGGGCGCCCAGGCCGTCGCCCGCAACCTCGGCTCCCCGCGGCTGCTCTCCCTGTTCCACATGCGCGAGGCCGGCGGCTGGGCACTGATGGGCGACCCGAGCGCCACCGACAAGGCGATCGTCCGCGCCCACACCCTCTACGCCAAGGGCCCCTCCGACACCGACCCGCCCTGGCTGGACTTCTACGCACCCGGCGAACTCGCGGGCCTGGAAAGCCTCGCCCGCGCCGACCTCGGGCAGCACGAACGCGCCGCCTCCGGCGCCGAACAGGCCGTTCTCCTGCACGGCGACGCCTTCGCCAGAAACCGCGCCCTGTACACGGCCGACGTCGCCATCCAACATGCGGTGAGGGACCGTCCCGAGCCAGAGGCAGCCGCCGAAGCCGCGGGCCGCGTCCTCGCGTTCCTCCCCGAAGTGCGCTCCGACCGGCTGCTGCAGTCCCTGCACAACGTCGCCGCCGCACTCCAGCGACACGGCCGCGTCCCCGCGGTCGCGTCCTGGATCGAGGAATACCGCACCACCGCCACCGGAGGAGGACGGGTATGACCAGCACCCGCACAGACGTCGTGATCCGCACCTACGGCCCCGGCCAGGTCCCGCCGATGCTCGACACCATCGCCGACATCTGGTCCGACGCCCACCCCGAACTCGTCGACACCCCCGGCGCCTCCACCGACGGCCTGTCCGCCGCCGCACTGCGCCGCCAGGTCACCCACCACCTCCGCCACGAAGGCTTCACCCTGGTCGCGGCCTACGCCAGCGGCTCCATGGTCGGCTTCGGCTACGCCTTCCCATGCACACCCGAGTACTGGTACGGCGAGCTGCTCCCCGAGATCCCCGAACACGTCCGCGCGGGCCGCCTCATGGGCCTGTGCGAGCTCGCCGTCACCCCCGCCCGGCAGTCCCAGGGCATCGGCTCCCGCCTCCACACAGAGCTGATCAAGGCCATCGATCCCGACTACGCCTCGCTCCTGGTCCGCCCGGACAACACCTCCGGCCGGACCCTGTACGACCGCCTCGGGTACCAGTACGCGGGCCCGTACCGCAACGAGCCCGGCGGCCCGGTCTACGACCTCCTGCTCCTCCAGGTCGACAGCGACGCCGCCGCGCGGTGACCACACGCACCTGTACCTGATCGCCTGCGCCGCCCCGCCCGCCCGCCGCCTTCACATACCCGTCCGCACCCCGGCGTCACGCGGTGGCCGGCTGTGGCTTCGAACGCCCGCCCGTCACTCGTTGGTGCGTCGTGCCGGGCCGGGCCCCCTGATCCATTGCCTCTACGGTGGCCAGCCTCAGCCATCAGCCACCAAACCAAGGGACAGAGATGGGGCAAGCCTCGCGCGCACGTGCCGCCGCACGGCACAGCCGACCGACTGCCGCTCAACCGCTGCTCCGCAGGCCGCTTCCCGAGGACCAGGAGACGCTGGCCCGCCTGCTGGACATGGTGATCCCGGGAGATCCCGGCACTGCGAACTTCGCCATGCAGCTGGCGACCATTCCGATCCCCGCCGCCCGAGCCGGCCACTACGCGACCGGCGGCGCATGGGTTACCGAGGAACAAGGCACCGCGGTCGGCCTGATCGTCGCAGTGCCGCCACTGGCCTGGATCGACAGTGTCCCGGTACTTGAGCACGACCGGCGCCTGCTGTTGTCCCGCCGCGTGGTGGAGTGCGAGTACATGGCCGTCGACCCTGCCGCGCGGGGCCGCAAACTCGGTGTCCTGATGACGGAGCACGCCCGACGCCAGTTCATCGCCCGCGGGTTCCGCCTCATGACCGGCACCGTCACCGAGGACAGGTTCGGCCTGCTCCCGTACTACCGGTCGATGGGCTGGAAGACGCTCCGTCCCGGCGAAGCCATGGGCATCCTGGAGCCCGCCCGCCCCGTCGCCGTCTGGCGCCCCGCCGAACCGCACGTCGTACAGATGTGGCTCCCCCTGCACCGCGAGGTCGCCGTCACCAACTGGCCCACACCGGACGGCATCCGCCCCGTCATCAATGGTGTGCTCCCCCTCCCGAGGTAGCAGAACCCGCCGAACCCGCCCCGGCCGCCACGTAGTTCGGCCGGGGGACCGGGCCCAAGATCTCAGGGTCTACACGCACACCAGTGCGATGCCACCGCCTCCGGGCCCCCGACATCGCACTGGAGTGCGTGTAGACCCTGGGGCACGGTGCCGCTGACCCGGGTCAGCGAAAGACCCCCGGGCCGCACAGCTCGCCCGGGGGTCCTGCCTGCCAACGTCCCGCCGCCCACTCAGTCCGGGGCGGCGGCACGAGCTGGTGCCCTCACCAGTCGTCGGGCGCGCTGCCCACCCACGCGATCGGCCGACCCTCGCTGTTGCGGCCCCAGTGAGGCTCCTCCATCGAGGTCTCGTGACCGTCGGACAAGACGCAGATCCGTCCCCAGCGACCGTGCTTGCCCGGGCAGATCCCGGTGAGCCCGGCCAGGTCGCCGTCACGCACGGCCCGGTCGTAGCGGTCCTGGAACGGCTGGAGACGGGCGCACAGCTCCATGCCGAACTCCGTCTCCGCCGCCTCCACCCGTGCCCTCGCCTCCTGCACCCCAGAGTCGGACAGCACGAACGAGATGACCCTCTCCGCCTCCGCGAAGGCGCTGTTGCGGACGTGCCGCCGTACGGCCTCCTGCACGCGCTGCTCCTCCGCCTGGTCACCGCTCACGGTCGCTCTCCTCTCCACCGGAAGGGCCGGCCCCGGCAGCCCGCTCCGCGGCCGCGAGCCGGTTGCGGAGGATCTCCCCGCCGATCAGCAGCGACCGGGTGACGCGGGCGCGCCCACGCTGCCGGTAGGCGCTGTCGGCGGTGGAGACCAGCACCTCCAACGCCCGGTCCACAGCGCCGTCCCAGCCGTCGCCGTACACGGTGCCGTGGGCGTCCGGGGCGCAGCCGGGCAGTTCCTCCACCCAGCAGTGCGCCCCCGCGACGGCGCCGGCCTCCATCGCGCAGACGAGTTCGTCGGCCTCATCCGGCTCCAGCCCGGCCGCCGCGAGGACCGCGTGGACCTTCATCCGGGCGTTGACCGCCATCGTCTGGTAGTCGCCCATCCGCTGACGCGGATCGACGCTGACCACCTGCTGGCCCGCTTCCTGCCCGCCCGTGGTCATCACGCCACCCCTTCCGTCGACGCCCACTCCAGCCCGAGCGCGGCGAGCGCCTGGAGCTTGTCGGCGGTCAGCTTGGCCCGGCGGCTGCGGTTGTTGCTCAGGAACACCCCGAGCTTGACCTCCGACCCATCCGGCAACTCCTCTACGTGGGCCCTGGGGACCGTCACAGAGCCGGTGCGGGCCTTGTACTGCTCCAGGGCCGCAACGCCCTTCTCGAAGGCGCTCACGGCCGCCTTGGGGGCCGTGGCGGGCTCCGCCTGCTCCGGGGGCAGCGGCACGACGCCGACCGCCTCCAGGAGCTCGCGCTGCCCGTCCATCAGCCCTGCCCAGACCGTGTGCTGACGCTGCCTCACCAGCCACTTCCCGACGTCCATGCCGTGGACGGTGAAGCCGGGCAGGACCTCGGAGTGGTCCTCCTCATCCGTCAGCAGCTCCCGCAGCGCGGCGTAGTGCCTCTGCCACTCCGCCGGCCACGCGGGGTCCCAGTGCTCATCCACGGCCTCCAGCGCCGTCTTCCACTCGGGGTGACCCTCCAGCGCACCGGGCCGCCGCAAATTCGCGAGCCACATCCCCAATGGCCTGTCCAGCATCGTCGCGGACCGGGGCGCGCACAGCGTCCAGTGCTGCTCGTAGTACGCCTTGGCGGCCTCCAGGTTCTCCTGGAACCGCTCATCGGCCGGGGACCAGACCATGCCCAGCTTCTCCAGCCGCCCGGCGCGCTGGCCGGTCATCTGCCCGGCCCCGTACGCCCGTCGCTGCTCCGCGACCCACTGCCCGAGCGGGTACGCGCCCTCCTTGTACCCATATGGAACGCGGGCGTGAAGCTCACGCTCAGTGAACTTCTTGAGCGACGCCCAGCCGCGAGCCCAGTCCTGCTTCTCCGTGTCGATGACGTTGAAGGAAATCCAGTCCGCGACCATCACCGGGTCACGCGGAGCCGCAAAACGGAGCAGGAGACGGGTTTCTTCCTCACCGTCCTCGGGCTTAGAACCGATGAACTCTGACGGCTGCACCACGTCCTTCTGCGGCTCCTGCGGAATCGCCAGCAATTCCACGGCCTCTTCGTCGTGAGCCCGCAGACCTTCCAATACCTTCACCAAAGGCCGATACGATCCAGAGGTGAACATATCCTCAGGCTGCTCATCGGGCTGGAGGAATACCGGCACGATCAGAGAGGCGAGTTTCCCTTGTCCCGGCTTCTGCCGCAGTGCCCGGCCGATGGCCTGGACGATGTCGTGCGGGGCGCCCTTGGGGTCCAGGAGGGCCACGGAGTCCACGGCCCGGATGTCGACGCCCTCGCCCAGGACACGGCAGTTCGAGAGCACCGCACGCCGGGCCGTGGACCCGAACTCGCCCAGGACGTCCCGCCGGCGCTCGGGCACGTGCTCACCGCACAGCCAGTCCGCCCAGATCGCGGCCGGGTACTTCTCCGGCTGGTCCGCGTGCAGCCGCTTGGCCACCCGCTCCAGGCCCTCCGCATACGCCGAGGCCTCTATCGTCCGATGGTGGAAGGTGATGCACGTCTGGAGCTGGTGCTGCTCCATCGTGTGCAGGAGCGCCGCCTGGAGCGCCCCGAGGCGCTGCCCGCGCACCTCCTCACCACGCCGCTCCTCACTCATCAGGCGCTCCGGAGTGACCACCGGGTCCTTCAGTTCCAGGACGATGATCTGATACCGCGCAAGCAAACCGCGCGAGACTGCCGACGCCAGCGAGAGCTTGTAGAGCACCGGCCCGAACACGGCCTCGTCATCCATCGAGGCCGCCATCTCCTTCGGCAGCGCCTCACGCACCCCCTCAGCGACCTCCCGGTTCGGCCGCTCCTGCCAGATCCGCGGGGTGGCCGTCAGGTACAGCCGGCGGTGCGCCGGGATGACGTGCTGGCTATGGATGTCCGCCCACGCCTTACCCATCGAGCCGGATGTCCTGTGGGCCTCATCGACTACAGCGAGGTCCATCGGCGCGAGCTGCTTCCCGTAGACGCCCTCGAACGCCTCCGCCAGGACACCGAGGCTGGCGTACGTCCCGAAGATGGTGACGGGCCCCTCGCCGTGCCACAGAGCCAGCCGCACGGGGTTCGTGGTGGAGCGCACCTTCAGGTTCCACAGCTCCGGGTCGTCGGTGAGGCTGCACACCGCGACCGCCGGCCCCGTGTGCCCGGCCCCGCGCCACGCCTGGACGGTCTGGGTCAGAAGATCCAGCGTCGGCACCAGAACGAGAATGCGCCCCTTGGGCACAATCCGCTTTGCCGACGCAGCCGCGATGATGGTCTTTCCCGTCCCGCACGCGGCGTGTACCTGCCCGCGCAGGCCATTGACGGGAATGCCGCCCGGCGGGATATCGAGGCCGCGCACAATGGCGGCAACGGCCTCGATCTGGTGGTCACGCAGTTTCACGGCCATTCCCGTGTTCTCCTTTTCGCGGAATTCGACGCGCAATCAGAAAAGAAAGTCCGGCGCGGCGCGAGGGGCCGGGGTGCTGATGTCTGTTCCCAGACTCTACACAGTGAGCGCCCGTGATGCATCACTCATGCGCCAAGTTCGTCCCTACGGCTGATACTTGGCCGATTCCCACCCATGGCGACACATCACAGTGTATGCTGGCGGGGTGCTGTTGAACAGCAGCCGGACAGTTTCGAGGGTGGGGGAGCGGTCAGGGTGGAGCGCAGCGGAGCCCGTCACTGCGGTGAGGCCGGCACCCGATCGGGCCGACGGTCCGTCACTTCTGTTGCGGGGGTGGTGGGCAGTAACCCCAAGCCCTACACAGCCCCGCGCGTGATGCACCTCCCCTTG
>NZ_JBSGVS010000056.1:0-65417 GCF_053608565.1 Streptomyces sp. NPDC055025 | reverse complement strand
TCTACCAGGTCACCCGCGAACTGCAGTTGCTCCTCGCGGTCTGGACCGGCGCCTGCCCCACCTGCCACCGCAACACGCCAGAACCGATACCAACCCGACCAAGCCCTACTAGGGCTTGTCTCCTTGAAAGGCTATGGGCGCCATTCCTGGCGGTAGGCGGGGTGTTCTGCGTATGACTGGGCAAGGACTTGAAGCCCGTATGCCAGGCCGGCCGAGCGGGAGTCCGAGGGATCCATGGCCTTGTAGTCGTGCGCCAGTTGCTCGGTCAGGTCGAGCATGGGGAGATGGCTGTCGAGAAGAGCCTCGCCGCCCAGGGTGTCGGCCACGTAGGCATAGGCGTGGTTGTCGTCCATGATGCGTGCGATGAGGAACGTCACAAGATCGTCCATGTGGCCCATCTTCACGGACAAGGCGCTTCGGCGGTCACGCGGCTGTCCAGATGAGGATGGCGGCGAGGTGGAGTGCGGCCTGGTAGGCGATGGCGAGCTTGTCCGTTCGCATGGCCAGGCCGCGCCACTGCTTGAGTCGGTTGATGCACCGCTCGACGGCGTTGCGCTGCTTGTACGCCTCGGCGTCGAAAGCTGGTGGGCGACCGCCGGCGCGGCCTCGCCGCAAACGGTGGCCGACCTGGTCGGACGGCTGAGGTATGACAGCGCGGATCCCGCGTCGGCGGAGGTGATTCCGGATCGCGCGGGATGAATACGCGCGGTCGGCCAGGACGGCCTCCGGCCGAGTCCTCGGTCTTCCGGGTCCGTTTCGCGGAACCCGAATGCTTGCCATGACGGTCTCGAAGGCCGGGGCGTCGCCCGCCTGGCCTGCGGTGACCAGAAGGGCCAGGGGCCGTGCACGGCTGTCGCTGGCAAGGTGGACTTTCGTGCTCAGGCCACCTCGGGAGCGGCCGAGGGCGTGGTCGTCAGGTTCGGCCCGGCCTGGCGCCCCTTTTTCCTGGCTCCGGCGGCGTGCTGGTGGGCTCGGCAGACGGTGGAGTCCACCGAGACGGTCCAGCCGATGTCGGCATCAGCGTCGGCTTCTGCCAGAACTGCGGCAAGGATGCGTTCCCAGGTGCCGTCCACGGCCCACCTGATCAGGCGTTTGTGAGCGGTCTGGAACGAGCCGAGCTCGTCCGGCAGGTCCCGCCAGGGCGAGCAGGTGCGGTACTTCCACGCGATGGCCTCCAAGGTTCGGCGGTGATCCGCCCATCGCCGACCGCGGACCGGATCGGTCGGCATCAGCGGCTCGATCCGGTCCCACATCGCATCAGTGATCACTAATCGGACGGACACACCCGATCAACTGACCAACCGATCAAAGAGACACGCCCTGGGTCTCGGGTTTGAATCGCGAAGGTATGGTCGGCCGGGCCTGGTTCACGACCAGGTGAGGGTCGCCGCATTCCATGTGCGGGTGGCGGCGTCGCCGTCGAGGAGTATGTCTGCGAAGGTGACGACCTGCCGGACGACGTCAATGAAGCGTTCGGGGTAGCCAGTTGCAGCAGGGCCCTGCCGACGGCGCCAAGCGGCGTACGAGGTCTGGCGACGCTCGCCGAGGTCGCTGATGGCGGTGCTGAGGGGTTTCAAGGTGATGCGGCGGTGTGCGGCTGTGGCGGTCAGCGCGGTGGTGAGTTCCTGGCCGTTGAGGTCGTTGAGGGTGAGCAGGCGGTAGAGGTCGCCGTAGTCGCGGTCGCGGGTGTTGAGGTCGCCGAGTGAGACGGCGGTGGAGAGCTTCTCGGCGATGACGGTGGCGAGTGGGTAGCCGAGGAGCTGGAAACTGTCCGTCGTGAGTTGCTGTGGGTAGTCGATGATCCGGGGGCCGGGAGTGATTGGATCACCGAAGCTGACATCCAGTTGGAGCTTGAGTCGTGCTCGGGCGATGGAGGCGGCCATGGACAGGCGTAGACCGTGGTACTCGTCCTCCTCGCGGATAGGCACGGTCTTGAGCGTCGCGGGATCGAATGCGACTCCGTCGTCGATCTCGTTAGTGGCGATGGCCCCGATCCTGTGGACGATCTCGGTTTCGGTGCCCGGGAATGAGCGGCCGAGGATGTCGATGTCGCGGGTCATCCGGCGTGCGCCGAACTGGGCGAGGAGCAGGCCACCCTTGAGGACGAAGTGTTCGCGGCCGAGGGGCGATGTGGCCAGGCGGTAGAGGAAGCGTTCGAGGACGTACTCGACCATGATTTCGTCTGTTGAGCGGCTGGTGCGGCGGGCCAGGTTGCGCAGGTCGTTGTAGACGCGGCCGGCGGTGGTGTCACGCGTGGGGTTGGCCATCAGGCGAGGACCGCCTCGACGGCAGGGCGGATGACGGAGAGAGCACCCAACTCGCGTGCGAAATGCTGGAGTTCGCCGACGCCGCTACGGCCGTTGTAGCGCAGGTAGCGGCCGAGTGCGGACAGGGCGAGGGTCTCGCCGATGCGGCTGCGGTGGCGCATTGCGTCGACGACGCTGCGGGCGGCGTTGTACACGGGGACGGTCTCTCCCGGAGCTGCTTCGAATCGTTCGACGCCGAGGGCGAAGGTCGCCGGGGCGTACTGCGCCACCACGGTTGGGGGGTAGGAGATCGTGGGGCGGCGTGTACCGCGCGGCACAGCGATGTGTACCGCTGTGGGGATGTCGTCGATGAGCTCGTGCAGGGCCAGGGCGGACTCGCCGCAAACGACGGCACGCGGAGCCCGTGCGCACACGGCCAGCAGATCTGCGTGCGCGGTCTCCGGTGCGTCTGCCCGCCGGTAGACCCCCCGGGACAGTTCGTCTATCTCTCCCGCCGCGACCAAGGACGTCAGATCACGGGGGGAGAGCAGTGCCTGGCGTGCCTGTGCCGTCGTGAACGTGGGGGTGAGGCCGGTCAGTCGCTGCTTCAGGCGGGAGGTCTCGGCGGCACTCATGTATTGAATAGTACCCCTGTGGTGGCCTTAGGGGATCGATTTGATACGTTTTCGCGGTTTCGACGGCCTGAGCGAAGCTGAGCAGCAACCGATGGTGTTGCGATTCCCCAGGTCAGGCGCCTGTCCTAGGGGACATCCCAGGGACTTTTCAGGGGCTTCCACGCCTGTCCCGGGGAGATTCCAGGGACTTTCCGCCGCGTAAGCAGGGAAGGCCCTGACAGCACTGAAAGATGCGAATGCGCTGGTCAGGGCACATCCGCCTAGCACTCGATGATGTTCACCGCGAGGCCGCCGCGTGCCGTCTCCTTGTATTTGACGGACATGTCCGCGCCCGTCTCCTTCATGGTCTTGATGACCTTGTCCAGGGAGACCTTGTGGCTGCCGTCGCCGCGCAGGGCCATCTTCGCCGCCGTGACCGCCTTGACCGCCGCCATGCCGTTCCGTTCGATGCACGGGATCTGCACCAGACCGCCGACCGGGTCGCAGGTCAGGCCCAGGTTGTGTTCCATGCCGATCTCGGCCGCGTTCTCGACCTGTTCCGCGCTGCCGCCCAGGACCTCCGCGAGGGCGCCCGCCGCCATGGAGCAGGCGGAGCCCACCTCGCCCTGGCAGCCGACCTCGGCGCCGGAGATGGAGGCGTTCTCCTTGAAGAGCATGCCGATGGCGCCCGCCGCCAGCAGGAAGCGGACCACGTTCTCGTCCTTCTCCTCCGCCGTGGCGCCGCCCGCCGCGAAGTTCATGTAGTAGTGCAGGACCGCCGGGATGATGCCCGCGGCGCCGTTGGTGGGGGCGGTGACCACCCGGCCGCCCGCCGCGTTCTCCTCGTTCACGGCCATCGCGTAGAGCGTGATCCACTCCATGGCGTGCGCCTGCGGGTCGCCCTCGGCGCGCAGCTGGCGCGCGGAGTGGGCGGCGCGGCGGCGGACCTTCAGTCCGCCCGGCAGGATTCCCTCGCGGGCCATCCCGCGTGAGACGCACGCCTGCATCACCCGCCAGATCTCCAGCAGTCCGGCCCTGATCTCGTCCTCGGTGCGCCAGGCCTTTTCGTTCTCCATCATCAGCGCGGAGATCGACAGGCCCGTCTCGCCCGACAGCCGCAGCAGCTCGTCACCCGTGCGGAAGGGGTGTGCCAGCACGGTGTCGTCGAGCTTGATCCGGTCCTCCCCCACCGCGTCCTCGTCCACCACGAACCCGCCGCCCACGGAGTAGTACGTCTTCTCCAGGAGGAGGCCGCCGTCGCCGTCGTACGCGAGGACCGTCATCCCGTTGGCGTGGTACGGCAGGGCCTTGCGCCGGTGCAGGACCAGATCCGTACCGGCGTCGAAGGCGATCTCGTGCACACCGAGCACATTGAGCCTGCCCTCGGTGCGGATACGTTCCGCCTGCTCGTCCGCGCGCTCCACGTCGACGGTGCGCGGGGAGTTGCCCTCCAGACCGAGCAGAACGGCCTTCGGGGTGCCATGGCCATGGCCGGTCGCGCCGAGCGAGCCGTACAGCTCGGCGCGGATCGAGACGGTGTGGGCGAGCAGGCCCTCGTTCTTGAGCCGGCGGGCGAACATCCGCGCCGCGCGCATCGGACCGACCGTATGGGAGCTGGACGGGCCGATACCGACCGAGAACAGGTCGAAGACCGAGATGGCCACGGGGGTGACTCCTTGCTGAGTGGTAGACGCCGTTGTCTGCCGGGGTGGTGCAGAGATGACGCGTACATACGGTTCGGGGCACCGCGCCGCACGGTCCAGTGTGCGCGGTGCCCCGTGAACCCCGGCCGAACGGATCACGTCGGACCGGGTGTTGCGGTGGATTCGAGCCGAACGCCACGTGGTCCGAGCCGGACGCCACGGTCGGTCCGAGCCCGTACGCCACTGTCGGGTCGGGTCGGACGCCACGGTCGGTCCGGGCCGAATGCCACGGTCGGGCCGGACCGATCGCCGCGGCTGGTTCGAGCCGGCCGGTTCGAGCCGGGGGGCGATCGGTCCGGGCCCTGGAGCCGGCCGCGGTTACTTCAGGCCGGGGTACAGCGGGTGCTTCACGGCCAGCGCGGAGACCCGCCCGGCCAGCTCGTCACGGTCGAACGACGGCTTGAGCGCCGCCGCGATGATCTCCGCGACCTCGGTGAAGTCCTCGGTGGTGAAGCCGCGGGTGGCCAGCGCGGGCGTGCCGATCCGCAGGCCCGAGGTGACCATCGGGGGACGCGGGTCGTTCGGGACGGCGTTGCGGTTGACCGTGATGCCGATCTCGTGGAGCCGGTCCTCCGCCTGCTGGCCGTCCAGCTCGGAGTCGCGCAGGTCGACCAGGACCAGATGCACGTCCGTACCGCCGGAGAGTACGGAGACGCCCGCCTCGGCCACATCCGGCTGGACCAGCCGCTCGGCGAGGATCCGCGCGCCCTCCAGGGTGCGCCGCTGGCGCTCCTTGAACTCCTCCGTCGCCGCGATCTTGAAGGAGACCGCCTTGCCCGCGATGACATGCTCCAGCGGGCCGCCCTGCTGACCAGGGAAGACCGCGGAGTTGATCTTCTTCGCCAGCTCCTTGGTGGAGAGGATCACACCCCCGCGCGGGCCGCCCAGGGTCTTGTGCGTGGTCGTGGTGACGACATGCGCGTGCGGCACCGGGTTGGGGTGCAGCCCCGCCGCGACCAGACCGGCGAAGTGCGCCATGTCGACCATCAGATACGCGCCGACCTCGTCCGCGATCCGGCGGAACGCCGCGAAGTCGAGCTGACGGGGGTACGCCGACCAGCCGGCCACGATCAGCTTCGGACGGGACTCCTTGGCGAGCCGCTCGACCTCGGCCATGTCGATCTGGCCGGTCTCGCCGTCGACGTGGTAGGCGACGACGTTGTAGAGCTTGCCGGAGAAGTTGATCCTCATGCCATGGGTGAGGTGCCCGCCGTGGGCGAGGTTCAGACCCATGATCGTGTCGCCGGGGGAGAGCAGCGCGAACATCGCCGCCGCGTTCGCCTGCGCGCCCGAGTGCGGCTGTACGTTCGCGTGCTCGGCGCCGAACAGCGCCTTCACCCGGTCGATGGCGATCTGCTCGACCACATCGACATGCTCGCAGCCGCCGTAGTAGCGACGGCCGGGGTAGCCCTCGGCGTACTTGTTGGTCAGGACGGAGCCCTGCGCCTCCATGACCGCGACCGGGGCGAAGTTCTCCGAGGCGATCATTTCGAGCGTGGACTGCTGGCGGTGGAGCTCGGCGTCGACCGCGGCGGCGACGTCCGGGTCGAGCTCATGGAGTGAGGAGTTCAGAAGCGACTTCGAAGACATCACAGTCCCTGGGGTGTCAGTGGCCGGAGCAGGTCAGTTGCCGGAAAAGTCTCGGTACTCGTCGGCGGTGAGCAGATCGGACGGCTCTTGCGCCACGCGTACCTTGAACAGCCAGCCGCCTTCGAACGGAGCGGAGTTCACCAGTGAGGGGTCGTCCACCACGTTCTGGTTCGTCTCGGTGACCTCACCGGTCACCGGGGCGTAGAGATCGCTGACCGACTTGGTCGACTCCAGCTCCCCGCAGGACTCGCCCGCGGTCACCGTGTCACCGACCTCCGGGAGCTGGGCGAACACGACATCGCCGAGGGCGTTGGCCGCGTACTCGGTGATCCCGACCGTCGACACCCCGTCCTCGGGGTCCGTCAGCCACTCGTGCTCCTTGGTGTAGCGGAGCTGCTGGGGGTTGCTCATGACCTGAATTCTCCTGTACGCGGGGGAGTGGTGCGGAACGGCTGTCTTGCGGAACGAGACGGAACGAGAAGGAGCGAGACGGAACGGGATACGGCCGGGCGGCTCCGGCACCCGCACCGGGACGGCTCCGAGGCGGTCCCTGGACGGCTCCGGAGCGGTCCAGGGACGGTACCGGGACCGCTCCGGGACCCGGGAGGACGGCACCGGGGCGCCCAGGGAAGGCGGGACTCCGAAGTCGTCCGTATCACTTCTGGCGCTTGTAGAAAGGCAGCGCCACGACCTCGTACGGCTCGTGGGTGCCCCGGATGTCGACCCCGACGCCCGGCGTCTGCGGCCCGGCGTACGAGGCGTCGACGTACGCCATGGCGATGGGCCTGCCCAGGGTGGGGGAGGGAGCGCCCGAGGTGACCTCGCCGACGACCACGCCGCCGGCGACGACCTGATAGCCCGCCCGGGGGACCCGGCGGCCCTCGGCGACCAGACCGACCAGCTTGCGGGGCGGCGCGCTCGCGGCACGCTCGGCCGCCGCCTCCAGGGCCTCGCGTCCGACGAAGGCGCCCTCGTTCGACGTCTTCCCGAACTTCACGACCCGGCCGAGGCCCGCGTCGAACGGGGTGAGACCGGTGGTCAGCTCGTTCCCGTACAGCGGCATCCCGGCCTCCAGCCGGAGGGTGTCGCGGCAGGAGAGCCCGCACGGCACCAGACCGACGCCCTCGCCCGCCTCGGTCAGCGCCCGCCACAGCGTCTCCGCGTGCCTGGGCTCGACGAACAGCTCGAAACCGTCCTCGCCGGTGTAGCCCGTCCGGGCGATCAGGGCGGGGACACCGGCCACGGTGCCCGGCAGACCCGCGTAGTACTTGAGCCCGTCCAGATCGGCGTCGGTCAGCGACTTGAGGATGCCCGGGGACCGCGGCCCCTGGACGGCCAGCAGCGCGTACGCGTCACGGTCGTCGCGCACCTCGGCGTCGAAGCCGTCCGCGCGTGCGGTCAGCGCGTCCAGCACGGTCTGGGCGTTGGAGGCGTTGGCGACGACCAGGAACTCGTCCTCGCCGAGGCGGTAGACGATCAGGTCGTCCAGGATTCCGCCGTCCTCCCGGCAGATCATGGTGTAGCGCGCGCGGCCCACGGCGACGGCGCCGATGTCGCCGACCAGCGCGTAGTCGAGCAGCCGACCGGCGGCGGGTCCCGAGACGGTGATCTCGCCCATGTGCGAGAGATCGAAGAGCCCGGCCCTGGTCCGTACGGCGTTGTGCTCGTCGCGCTCGCTGCCGTACCGCAGCGGCATGTCCCAGCCCGCGAAGTCGGTCATGGTCGCGCCCAGCGCGCGGTGCACGGCGTCGAGAGCGGTCGTACGGGGGGTACTGCTCGGCGGGGCGTGATTCATCGGAGTGGCTCCCAGGGCATGACGACGAGGACGGTCCTCCCCATCTGTCATCGGAACCTGAGAGGTTCACCACGACCACCCGTGTCAGGGGTCATGACTTGCACCTTGGGTGGGGCCGCCGCACAGCGGCCCGCTTTTCAGATCTGCCTCATCCACGCGGTACGGGGCCTGAGAGATTCAAGGGAGGAACTTGCTCCTTCGGCGCCCGGTGCACACGGTGACCGGGACTCTCCCGCGCGGATTCAAACGGCCGGTATGCAGTTGGCGGGCACATCATCGCACGCATCCGGGTGGTTCGGAGCGCCTGG
Source organism: Streptomyces sp. NPDC055025 (assembly GCF_053608565.1). NCBI lineage: Bacteria > Bacillati > Actinomycetota > Actinomycetes > Kitasatosporales > Streptomycetaceae > Streptomyces > Streptomyces sp. NPDC055025. The sequence continues at coordinate 57,161 of NZ_JBSGVS010000056.1, read as the reverse complement.
CCCGCAACTTGCCGGACGGCGTGAAAAGCTTGTGGCGCATTACCATTTCTTTACACTTTGTGGGCAAGGTTCATGGGCCAGACCGACTGAGCTGACAGGGGGACGGCGAACATGTCGCAGAGGGCGGGGGCATATGTGACGACCGCGGGGGTGCCGGCGCAGCAGGGGGTGTCCGACCGGGAAGCCGTGGCGCGGCCCGTGGCGGTCGTACGGGATCTACGGGGGCGGCGGGGCCGGGTGCCGGAGTCCCTGGTCTTCACCGCCGGGGATCTGGTGGTGGTCTCCGGGCTGCCGGGCAGCGGCAAGTCCACCCTGATCCGGCGGGCCGCCGCGGGCGGCGGGATCGACTCGCAGGACGCCAGGGACCGCTGGGAGCGCAGACTGCCGGGCAGCCTCCCCTATGCCGTCTACCGCCCGCTCGTCCGTATAGCGCATTACGCGGGACTGCGGCGCGCGCTCCGCTCCGGCGAGAGCGTGGTCGTGCACGACTGCGGTACGCAGAGATGGGTACGGCGCTGGCTGGCCCGCGAGGCCCGCAGACGGGGCCGCGGGCTCCATCTCGTCCTGCTGGACGTGGCACCGGAGGTGGCCCGCGAGGGCCAGCGGGAGCGCGGTCGCGGGGTTTCCGGCTACGCGTTCGCCCGCCATCGCAGGGCGGTCCGCCGTCTGCTGGTCGGCGCCGAGTCGGGCCGGCTGCCCAAGGGCTGTGCCACGGCGGTGCTCCTGGACAGGGACGCGGCGGGAGCGCTGGACCGGATCGTCTTCCCCCCGAAGCCCGGCCCCTGACCCCGAAGCCCGGCCCGTGACGGCGCGGTGACCGCCGCACACGCGGGTACGGGCCCCCGCCTGCGGCGTTAGGGTGCTGCGGCAGGCACGAGGGTGGAGGAAGCGACTGTGAACACTGCATGGCCGGGCAATGAGCTGGAAGAGGTGCTCGCCGCCTCGCTCGGCAGCCGGGGGGCGGGCGGACGGCTGGTGGAGGTGCTCGGACGCAGCGAGGTCTGGGTGCCGCTGCCCAACGGCGGGGGGCCGGACAGCCCCGGTCTCGATCTGCCGACCCTGGAGATAGAGGGCGCGCCCTATGTCCCGGTCTTCAGCTCCCAGCAGCAGTTCCTCCAGTGCGTCGGCGCCCATATGCCCTTCACCGTGGCGCCGGCCCGTGATTTCGCCCGGGGCCTGCCCCCGCAGCTCGGTATCGCGGTCAACCCGGGCGGCATGGTCGGACTGCCGCTGCCGCCGCCGGCCGTCGCCGAGCTGTGCCGGGCGGGACGGACCGCGCTCGACGGACAGGCGAGCGGCGCCCGGGTCAGGCTCTTCCAGCCGGACTGGCAGGAGGACCCGGTCGACTTCCTCTCCGCCGCCGCGGAGGAGTTCGAGACATCCGGTGTGGTGCTCTCGGCCCGCCGCGCGCTCGCCAGCGTCGAGGGGGACTCCCCGGCGCTCTTCATCGGCGTACAGCTCTCGTCCTGGGAGAGCGCCGACCGCAACGCGCCGCTGGACGCGCTCGGGCGCGCGCTGGGGCGGGTAGGGGTGGGCTGGCCCGTCAATCTGATCCTGCTGGATGTGGCCCAGGACCCGGTGGGCGACTATCTCCTGGCGAAGGTGCGGCCGTTCTACCAGCGCGCGTAGAGGCGTCGGCCGCGGCGGTCGCGGGTACGAGAGGCGCGATACGCGATACGCGAGGAGCGGTCACCCCGGACGGAGCGCAGGCCCCGTCCGGTCGCCGGCGGGGAGCGCACCGGGCGTCAAGGGTGTGTCAGGGCGGCCCCCTAAGCTGGTTTGATGGCTGGGCCCCCGTGTGCCGGTACGGGCCCTCCCGCACAGGGGCCGACGGGCTCCGGGGGTGCTGGCCGAATGGTGGATCGAAGAGGGGCGGGACCCACAGTGAGCGCGTCAGGCACCGCGGCGGCCGGGCAGGTCGAGCAGATGCTGCGCCAGGTGACGCCAGGACGCTACGACGCGTACGAGGCGCTCCTCCAGGCTCTCGCCGACGACAGCGTCTGGATGCTGCTCTGGCACGGCCGGGCCGGCTCACCGGACTCCCAGTACGGCAACATGGAGGTCGACGGGCTCGGGTACGCCCCGTGCGTCACCTCCGCCCAGGAGCTCGCCGTCAGCGGCTGGACCCGCGCGCACGAGGTGGTCACCGGCCGTGACATCGCCCGCGCGCTCTACCCCGACCGCTGGGGCATCTGGCTCAACCCGCACGCGCCCGGCGGCGGGATCGGCATCCCCTGGCTCGATCTGCGGCGGATCGCCACCGGGCTGGAGCGGATGCCCGCGGGACCGCTGCGGCTCTCCGAACCGGCCATCGCGCTTCCGCAGTTCTACGCCCTGCTCACGCAGAACGCCCACCGCACCCCCGCGGTCCGCTCGCTGCGCCGCGCCTGGGTGCAGCCGGCGCTCGGGGTGCCGTATCTGACGATCGGCCTCGATCTGTACGACACGAGCCCGGCGTCCGTCGACTCCGTACGCGCGATGATGCGGCAGTCGATCACGGCGGTCCCGGACGGACTGCCGGTGTCGACGGTGGCGATGTCCGACGAGTACGACCCGGTGACGATGTGGCTGCGGGCCAATTCCCGCCCGTTCTACGACCGCGAGGCGCACGCGGGGCCGGCGCCGACCTCCGGATACGGCTATCCGCCGCCCGCTTCCCACGCCTACTGAGCCCCCGGGCGTCCCCCGCGTCCGCCGGACGACCTGCCGCGCACGATACGGATGCTCCGATTCCGCCGTAGATCGGACGAGTTGAGTCGTATGTCCGATCTGGTGGAATAGTGACCGAGTTGGTCCGCTGAGACGAGCGTGCCGTCCGGATAACGGAACACCTCTACCCGCATCACGTTTGAGCAAACATTCCCCGTTGGGGCTGGCGGGTGATCGCGAAGTGGTTGAAGACTCCGGGGAGCAGGTGGTCTCGGCCTAGTGTGCGATGCGCTGACAGAAGCAGTTCCCGCCACAGGGAGACCACGTGCGTCATGTGATGTGAAAGTGCCGCTACAGCGGCGGTCATGGGCCGGCCACCGTCGGCCGAGAGGGGTCTCCAGCGCAATGACGGCACCTATCGAGACCACCGGGTCGGCGGCGACAGCGCAGCCGGAAGCGGTCCTGGAGGGCGCCGGGGGCAAGCAGATCGAAGGCCGTTCGCTCGGCCGGATCGCGTGGACGCGTTTCAAGCGGGACAAGGTCGCCGTAGCGGGCGGCGTCATCGTGATCCTGCTGGTTCTTGTCGCCGTACTGTCCAAACCGATCCAGGCGGTGTTCGGTCTCGACCCCAACGCCTTCAACCAGGATCTGGTCGATCCCACCCTGCTGGCGCCCAAGGGGGGCTTCGGCGGTATGAGCTGGGATCACCCGCTGGGCGTCGAACCGCAGACCGGGCGTGACATCCTGGCCCGTATCATCGAGGGCTCATGGGTCTCCCTGGTGGTCGCGGCCGGATCGACGTTGCTCTCGGTCGTCATCGGCGTCGTGATGGGCGTCGTGGCAGGTTTCTACGGCGGCTGGGTGGACAGCGCCATCAGCCGCATGATGGACACCTTCCTCGCCTTCCCGCTACTGCTTTTCGCGATCTCGATCTCGGCGTCGCTCCAGGGCAACGCCTTCGGTCTTGAGGGGCTTCCGCTCCGTATCGCCGTACTGATCTTCGTGATCGGCTTCTTCAGCTGGCCGTACATCGGCCGGATCGTGCGCGCGCAGACGCTCAGCCTGCGTGAGCGGGAGTTCGTGGAGGCGGCCCGGTCGCTGGGTGCGCGGGGACCGTTCATCCTGTTCCGGGAGCTGCTGCCGAACCTGGTCGCGCCGATCCTCGTGTACTCCACCCTGCTCATCCCCACCAACATCCTCTTCGAGGCTTCCCTGAGCTTCCTGGGTGTGGGTATCGCTCCGCCACAGGCTTCATGGGGCGGCATGCTGTCCACCGCGGTCGACCTCTACCAGGTCGACCCGATGTTCATGATCATCCCCGGCATGGCGATCTTCATCACCGTGCTGGCTTTCAATCTGCTGGGGGACGGGCTGCGTGACGCACTCGACCCCCGTGGCAAGTAATAGCGGCCCTGCCGCATCGGTCAATCGAGGGGGCTTTCCTCAGGATGAACAGCAGAAAGACGGCAGCGGCCATCGCCGTGACGCTGGCCATGGCGCTCGGTGCGAGTGCCTGCGGCAGCTCCGACAAGAACGACAGTGACGGCAACAAGGGCGGCGGGGGCGGCAGCGCCAAGGCCGATGCCGCGATGTCGAGCATCGTCAACTCGACCGACAAGAAGGGGGGGACGGTCGTCTTCGAGCACTCCAGCGGCCCGGACTCCCTGGACCCGGGCAACACGTACTACGGCTGGGTGCAGAACTTCTCCCGCCTGTACGGCCGTACCCTGGTCACCTTCAAGCCGGCCGCCGGCAAGGAAGGTCTGGAGGTCGTCCCCGACCTCGCGACCTCGCTCGGCAAGGCCAGCCCCGACGCCAAGACCTGGACGTACACGCTCCGCAAGGGCGTGAAGTTCCAGGACGGCACCGAGGTCACCTCGAAGGACGTCAAGTACGCGATCGAGCGCAGCAACTTCGCGCCCGAGGCCCTCTCCAACGGTCCGACGTACTTCAAGTCGTACCTCGTGGGCGGCGACAAGTACAAGGGTCCCTACAAGGACAAGTCCCCCGAGGGTCTGAAGTCGATCGAGACCCCGGACGACTACACGATCACGTTCAAGCTGAACAAGCCGTTCGCGGACATGGACTACCTGGCCACCTTCTCGCAGACCGCCCCGGTTCCGCAGGCGGCCGACAAGGGTGCCGAGTACGTCCAGAACATCGTGTCCTCCGGCCCGTACAAGTTCGACTCGTACAGCGAGAGCAGCGGTGCGACGCTCTCCCGCAACCCCGAGTGGGACCAGGCCAGCGACCCGATCCGCAAGGCGCTGCCGGACAAGATCGAGCTGAAGCTCAACATCAACGCCACCACGATCGACGAGCACCTGCTCAACGACACGATCACGGCGGACGCCGGTGGCACCGGGCTCCAGTCCAAGACCCAGCCGAAGGTGCTCGTCAAGGCCGACGAGAAGGCCAAGACGGACAACCCGTACGCGGGCGCGCTCCAGTACATGGCGATGAACGTCAACGTGAAGCCGTTCGACAACGTCGACTGCCGCAAGGCCGTGCAGTACGCGGTGGACAAGGCCGGTGCGGTCAACTCCATCGGTGGTTCGGTCAAGGGTGACCCGGCCAGCACGCTGATCCCGCCGTCGGTGAGCGGTTACAAGAAGTTCGACCTGTACGCGACCCCGGGCAACAAGGGTGACGAGGCCAAGGCCAAGGCCGCGCTGACCGCCTGTGGCAAGCCGGGCGGCTTCAAGACCACGCTGACGGCCCGCGCGGACCGTCCCGACGAGGTCACCGTCGCCACCCAGATCCAGGAGAGCCTGAAGAAGGTCGGGATCACGGCGGACATCAAGACGTTCCCGTCCGACAAGTACTTCACGGACTTCGCCGGTGTGCCGGCCTGGGTCCACAAGAACAACGCGGGCCTGATGATGATGGCCTGGGGTGCCGACTGGCCCAGTGGATTCGGCTTCCTCGACCAGATCGTGAACGGTTCGGCCATCAAGCCCTCCGGTGGCACGAACCTGATGGAGCTGAACGACCCGAAGATCAACAAGGCGCTGTCGGACGGCATCGGCACCGTTGACCCGGCCGCCCGTCAGGCCGCCTGGGGCAATGTCGACCAGCTCGTCATGGAGAACGCCTCGGTCGTCCCGCTGTTCTACCGCAAGAACCTGCTCTACCGTCCCGCCTCCGCGGGCAATGTCACGGTCACCGAGGCGTACCTCGGCATGTACGACTACACGCTGCTGACCTCGACCAAGTGACACCGGTGGCACCGGGAGGGACCGGTGCCACCCCGTAACACCTGTAACACCTGTACATCAAAACAGCACCCCCCCGAAAGGCAGGTGAAGGTGCCGGGCCGTCCTGGCGTACCCCGTCAGGACGGCCCGGCACCAAACGGCTGTGGCTGCGTACATCATCCGACGCGTCTTCGCCGCGGTGTTGCTGCTGCTGGTGGTCAGCGCAGTCACGTTCGCGATCTTCTTCCTTGTGCCCCGCCTCGGCGGGCAGACGACCGACTCGCTGGCCGCCCAGTACATCGGCAAGAGTCCCACCCCGGACGCCATCGCCGCTGTCAAGAAGAACCTGGGGCTCGACCAGCCTCTCTACCTGCAGTACTGGCACTTCATCAAGGCCATCGTGGTCGGAGCCGAGTACAACTTCGGCCCCAACCCCTCGATCTGCCATGTGCCCTGCTTCGGCTACTCGTTCAAGACACATGTCGAGATCTGGCCCCAGATACTCGAGCGCGTGCCGGTGACCCTGTCGCTCGCCGTCGGCGCGGCGGTCCTCTGGGTGATCTCCGGTGTCGCGATCGGTGTGCTCTCCGCGCTCAAGCGGGGATCGATCTTCGACCGGCTGGCCATGGGCGTCGCCCTGGCCGGTGTCTCGCTGCCCATGTTCTTCACCGGTCTCGTCTCCCTCGCCCTGTTCAGCTTCCACTGGACGATCTGGGACGGCCTCCACTTCGTACCGTTCACCGAGAATCCCGGTGAGTGGGCGTGGAATCTGATCCTTCCCTGGTGCACGCTCGCCTTCCTCTACTCGGCGCTCTACGCACGGCTCACCCGCGCGGGAATGCTGGAGACGATGGGCGAGGACTACATCAGAACCGCGCGGGCGAAGGGGCTGCGGGAGAGCCGGGTGGTCGTCAAGCACGGTCTGCGCGCGGCGCTGACCCCGCTCGTCACCATCTTCGGCATGGACTTCGCGCTGCTGCTCGGCGGCGCGGTCATCACCGAGAACGTCTTCTCCTTCCAGGGCATGGGCGCCTACGCCATCCTGGGCGTGAAGCAGAGCGACCTGCCCATCGTGATGGGCGTGACACTGGTCGCCGCCTTCTTCATCGTTGTCTGCAACCTGCTGGTGGACCTTGTGTACGCCGCGATCGACCCCCGGGTGAGGCTCTCATGAGCGACGTACAGAAGACCGACGCGGACCAGGCCGCCACGGGTACGGGTACGACGGGTGCGGGCGCGGGTACGGGTTCCGCCGGGGGCGCCGCCGACAAGTTCCTCTCCGTACGCGATCTGCGGATCCACTTCGACACCGACGACGGTCTGGTGAAGTCGGTCGACGGCGTCAGCTTCGATCTGAAGGCCGGCCAGACCCTCGGTATCGTCGGGGAGTCCGGCTCGGGCAAGTCCGTGACCTCGCTGGGCATCATGGGGCTGCACAGTTCCGAGCGGGCCAGGATCTCCGGTGAGATCTGGCTGGACGGCGAGGAGCTGATCGGCGCCGGCACCGAGCGTGTGCGCAAGCTGCGCGGCCAGAAGATGGCGATGATCTTCCAGGACCCGCTGTCCGCGCTGCACCCGTACTACAGCATCGGCGCGCAGATCGTGGAGGCCTACCGCGTCCACAACGCGGTGGACAAGAAGACCGCCAAGAAGCGGGCCGTCGAGATGCTCGACCGGGTCGGCATCCCCGAGCCCGCGCGGCGCTACGACGACTATCCGCACCAGTTCTCCGGCGGTATGCGCCAGCGCGCGATGATCGCGATGGCCCTGGTCAACAACCCGCAGCTGCTGATAGCCGACGAGCCGACGACCGCCCTGGACGTCACCGTCCAGGCGCAGATCCTCGACCTCATCCGGGATCTCCAGAAGGAGTTCCACTCGGCGGTCGTCATCATCACCCACGACCTGGGCGTCGTCGCCGAGATCGCGGACGAGCTGCTGGTGATGTACGCGGGCCGCTGTATCGAGCGCGGGACCGCGGAGAAGGTCTTCTACCAGCCGCAGCACCCCTACACCTGGGGTCTGCTGGGCTCGATGCCGCGTATCGACCGGGAGCAGACCGACCGGCTGGTGCCGGTCAAGGGAACCCCGCCGAGCCTGATCAACGTCCCGTCCGGCTGCGCCTTCCATCCGCGCTGCCCGTACGCCGACGTCCCCAAGGACAACATCACCCGCACCGAGCGTCCTGAGCTGCGGCAGATCACCGACGGGCACTTCTCCGCCTGCCATATGTCGCCGGCGGAGCGGGAACAGATCTGGACCGAAGAGATTGCGCCGAAGCTGTGACTGATCCGAGCAAGAAGATTCCCGAGCAGGGGGCGGGCCAGGGACCGGACGGTTCCGGCCCCGAGCCGCTCCTCAAGGTCACCGGCCTGGCCAAGCACTTCCCGATCACCAAGGGTGTGCTCAAGCGCAAGGTCGGAGCGGTCCAGGCGGTCGACGGGCTGACCTTCGACGTCCGCCCCGGCGAGACCCTCGGTGTGGTCGGCGAGTCCGGCTGCGGCAAGTCGACGATGGGCCGGCTGATCACACGGCTGCTCGAACCGACCGGCGGAAAGGTCGAGTTCGAGGGCCGGGACATCACGCATCTGTCCGCCGGCGCCCTGCGGCCGATGCGCCGTGACGTCCAGATGATCTTCCAGGACCCGTACGGCTCGCTGAACCCGCGCCACACCGTCGGCGGGATCATCGGCACCCCCTTCAAGCTCCAGGGCATCGAGCCCGAGGGCGGTGTGAAGAAGGAGGTCCAGCGGCTGCTGGAGCTGGTGGGCCTCAGCCCCGAGCACTACAACCGCTATCCGCACGAGTTCTCCGGCGGCCAGCGGCAGCGCATCGGTATCGCACGGGCGCTCGCGCTCAACCCGAAGCTGGTCGTGGCCGACGAGCCGGTCTCGGCGCTGGACGTGTCGATCCAGGCGCAGGTCGTGAACCTGCTGGACGACCTCCAGGACGAGCTGGGTCTGACCTATGTGATCATCGCGCACGACCTCTCGGTCATCCGCCATGTCTCGGACCGGATCGCGGTGATGTACCTCGGCAAGATCGTCGAGCTGGCGGACCGCGCGTCGCTGTACGAGTCACCGAAGCACCCGTACACCAAGGCGCTGCTCTCCGCGGTGCCGGTGCCGGACCCGAGCAGGCGCGGGGCGAAGAGCGACCGGATCCTGCTCAAGGGCGATGTCCCGTCGCCGATCAATCCGCCGAGCGGCTGCCGCTTCCACACGCGGTGCTGGAAGGCGACGGAGATCTGCAAGACGACCGAGCCTCCGCTGCTCCAGCTGGCGCCGGGCCACCAGGCGGCCTGCCACCACCCGGAGAACGTGCAGGACACCGTGTCGGTGACGGCGCGGGAGACGGTGGAGGTGCGCGCCGAGGCCGGGTCGGGGGAGACCGGGACCGAGGACGGGCCGAAGGACGCCGGCGCGGGACCGGACGCCGGGGCCGGGGAGTAGCTGGCAGCACGGTGGCGCGCGGGTGCCCGACCCGGGTACCGGAGCGCGCGACAGGCAGGGCCGGCCGGCCCCTGGTCCCCACGGGGCCGGGGGCCGGCGGCATGTGCGCCCCCACCGCGTTCGTGCAGCGGAGGGGCCGGAGTTCTCACGGCTGTAACCCTTGTAAGCTACTGCTTAGTACAGCCATCTTGTAGGGTTGTCTTCCATGGCACAGGCATCCATCGCGTCCATCGGCGACAGCGAGTTCGACCGCGCTACGGCCCTCACCCGGCGGGAACCGGGCGTCCACGACGCGCTGCTCTCCCCGGGATGGACGATCATGAACGTCCTCAACGGGGGCTATCTGCTGGCGCTGATCGGCCGCGCGCTCGGCGACACCCTGCCGCACACGGACCCGTTCGCCGTCTCGGCGCACTACCTCACCCCGTCGACCCCCGGCCCCGCCGTGGTGCGTACGGAGGTGATACGGACCGGCCGTACGCTCTCCACCGGCCAGGCGTCCCTCTTCCAGACCGCCGAGGACGGCTCCGAGGTCGAGCGGATCAGGGTGCTCGCCTCGTACGGCGATCTGGACGCGCTGCCCGACGATGTGCGGACGGCGGCGAAGCCGCCCGAGATCCCACCGCTGGAGCGCTGTGTCGGCTCCGCCGACGGGCCGCCGCCGCCCGGCGACTTCGCGATGATCGACCGGCTCGATCTGCGGCTCGACCCGGGGACGGCCGGCTGGGCCGTCGGCGCTCCCTCCGGGCTGGGCGAGATGCGCGGCTGGTTCCGCTTCGCGGACGGCCGTGACACCGATCCGCTCGCCCTGCTGCTGGTCGTGGACGCGCTGCCGCCGACCGCGTTCGAGATGGGCCTCAAGGGCTGGACCCCGACGGTCGAACTGACCACCCATGTGCGCTGCCGCCCGGCGCCGGGCCCGCTCCGGGTCGCCCTCACCACCCGTAACCTCGCCGGAGGCTTCCTTGAGGAGGACGCGGAGATCTGGGACAGCGCGGACCGCCTGGTGGCCCAGTCCCGCCAACTCGCCCGCGCGCCACGCGGCTGACGCCCCGGCGGGTCACGGCCCCGGCCGGGCGGGCCCCGCGCACCGTCGGCGCGGGAGCCGGTCTCCTCGGGGTGAGGCCAACTCGGTGTCGCGGGCCGGGGATCCGGACGTGCCGTGCCGGGGGTCCGGTCGCGGCGCCGGCGGCCGGTCCGGTGGGGTGCGGGGCGCGGCCGGTGCGGACCGGGCGCGTGTACGGCTTCCGTGACTCGTAGAATCGAGCTCACCATGGCTTACCTCGACCACGCCGCGACCACTCCGATGCTGCCGGAGGCGATCGAGGCGATGACCGCCCAGTTCGGCTTCGCCGGCAACGCCTCCTCGCTCCATGCCGCCGGCCGCCGGGCCCGCCGTACCGTCGAGGAGGCCCGCGAGACGCTCGCGGAGGCCCTTGGCGCACGGCCCAGCGAGGTGGTCCTCACCTCGGGCGGCACCGAGGCCGACAACCTCGCCGTGAAGGGCCTGTACTGGTCCCGCCGCGCCGCGGACCCGGCCAGGACCAGGGTGCTGGCCAGTCCCGTGGAACACCACGCCGTCCTCGACGCCGTGCACTGGCTCGGTGAGCACGAGGGCGCGACCGTCGAGTATCTGGCGGTCGACTCCCACGGCCGGGTGCTGCCGGAGACACTGCGCGAGGCCGTCGCGCGTAACCCGGGGGATGTCGCCCTCGCCACCGTCATGTGGGCCAACAACGAGATCGGCACCATTCTGCCGGTCCGTGAACTGGCCGAGGTGGCCGCGGAGTTCGGGATTCCGCTGCACTCCGACGCCGTCCAGGCCTTCGGTCAGACGGAGTTGGACTTCGGTGCCTCGGGGCTCGCCGCGATGACCGTCTCCGGGCACAAGATCGGCGGCCCGTACGGCATCGGCGCGCTGCTGCTGGGCCGTGAGTACACCCCCGTACCCGTACTGCACGGCGGTGGCCAGGAGCGCCATGTGCGCTCGGGCACCCTCGACGTCCCCGCGATCGCCGCCTTCGCCGTCGCGGGCCGGCTCGCCGCCGAACGGCGCGAGCGGTTCGCCCAGGACATCGGCGCCCTGCGGGACGAGCTGATCGAGGCCGTACGCGCGGCCGTCCCCGATGCCGTGCTCGGCGGAGACCCCGCCCACCGGCTGCCCGCCAACGCCCACTTCAGCTTCCCCGGCTGCGAGGGCGACTCGCTGCTCCTGCTGCTCGACGCCCAGGGCATCGAGTGCTCGACGGGCTCGGCCTGTACGGCGGGTGTGGCGCAGCCGAGCCATGTCCTGCTCGCCACCGGCAGCGACCCCGATCTGGCCAGGGGCACCCTGCGCTTCTCCCTCGGCCACACCTCGACCAGGGCGGATGTGGAAGCGGTGGCGAAGGCCATCGGCCCGGCCGTCGACCGGGCCAGAAGCGCCGGGCTCAGCTAGGCCGGTGCCGGTGCCGGTGCCGGTGGCGCGTCGCTGCCGGGCGCGGCACGAGGTCCGACCGGCTCAACCCGGTCCTGGCCCGCTCGGCCAGGACCTGTCGCGGCCGCACAGGACCACGTCCTGACCCTGCCCTGCCCCGGCCGGCCCGACCGCCCCGGTGTCAGACCGTGCCCGTCCGCTCCCTGTCCGTGCCCGCCTCCCGCACCAGCTCCATATAGCGGTCCCAGTCCCAGTACGGCCCGGGGTCCGTGTGGTCCGTGCCCGGGACCTCCACATGGCCGATGATGTGCTCCCGGTCCACGGGGATGTCGTACCGCGCGCATATCCCGGCCGTCAGCCGCGCCGAAGAGCGGTACATCGCGTCCGTGAAGGACGAGCGCCGGTCCACCCATCCCTCGTGCTCGATGCCTATCGACCGCTCGTTGTAGACGCGATTGCCCGCGTGGTACGCCACGTCCAGCTCGCGGATCATCTGCGCCACATGGCCGTCCTTGCGCACCACATAGTGCGAGGCGGCGCCATGGGACGGATCGCGGAAGACCTTGAGCGCCACCTGATAGCTGCCCTGGACGACATGGATCACCACGCGGTCCACCACATAGTCGTCGGGCCTGTCCGCCCGGCGCCAGTTCGCCGGGGAGGCCGCGACCCACTGCGCCGACGCGTAATCCAGCTCACCTTCCTTGCGCGGCTTGTCGATGCCCGGCACCCGCCACCACAGCCGCGAGACCTTCTCGTGCGCCAGCACACCGCCGCCGAGCAGCGCCGCCGCGCCGCCGATCAGCACCGTCCTGCGATTGATCTCCCCGGAATCCGCGGCCCTGCGATGGCGTCCGCCGCCGCCCCTGCCCCTGGCCGTGCCCGGTGTTTTCTCGCCCATGTGATCGTCAACGCAAACCGGGGCGACTCCGGTTCCCGCCGGGCCGTACTCTGGGGAGGCCATGACTCAGAATCCCCAGCGCCCACTCCGTGTGCTCGCCGCCATGTCGGGCGGCGTGGACTCCGCCGTCGCCGCCGCCCGTGCCGCCGAGGCAGGCCACGACGTCACCGGAGTACATCTGGCGCTCTCCGCGAATCCGCAGTCCTTCCGTACGGGCGCGCGCGGCTGCTGCACCATCGAGGACTCCCGCGACGCGCGCCGCGCGGCCGATGTGATCGGTATCCCGTTCTACGTGTGGGATCTCGCCGAACGTTTCCGTGAGGACGTCGTCGACGACTTCGTCGCGGAGTACGAGGCGGGCCGTACCCCCAACCCGTGTCTGCGCTGCAACGAGAAGATCAAGTTCGCCGCGCTGCTCGACAAGGCGCTCGCCCTCGGCTTCGACGCCGTGTGCACGGGCCATTACGCGACGGTCGTCACCGGCGAGGACGGCACCAGGGAGCTGCATCGCGCGAGCGACATGGCCAAGGACCAGTCGTATGTCCTCGGGGTGCTGGACGAGCGGCAGCTCGCACACGCGATGTTCCCGCTCGGTGACACCCTCACCACCAAGGACGAGATCCGCGCGGAGGCCGAGCGCCGTGGTCTGGCCGTGGCGAAGAAGCCCGACAGCCATGACATCTGCTTCATCGCGGACGGCGACACCCAGGGTTTCCTCGCGAAGCGTCTGGGCCGGGCCGAGGGCGACATCGTGGACGAGTCCGGTACGAAGGTGGGCAGCCACGACGGCGCGTACGGCTTCACCATCGGCCAGCGCAAGGGCCTGCGCATCGGTCATCCGGCCGCCGACGGAAAGCCCCGCTACGTCCTGGACATCTCGCCCGTCGACAACACCGTGACGGTCGGCCCCGCGACCGCGCTGGATGTCGTGGCGCTGACGGCCGTCAAGCCCCGCTGGTGCGGTACGGCGCCCGAGGGCCCCGGTGGCTACACCGCCCAGTTGCGCGCGCACGGCGGTGAGACCGCGGTGACGGCGGAGCTGACGGACGGGACACTGCGGGTCAGCTTCGCGGAGCCGGTCCGCGGGGTGGCCCCCGGCCAGGCGATCGTGCTGTACGACGGCACGCGCGTGGTCGGCTCGGCGACGATCGCGACGACACGGCGGCGTACGACGGCACTGGCCGGCTGACGAGCGGCCGCCCACCGGGTCGGCCGCCCACCGGGTCGGGCGCTCATCGTTCTCGGCCGCCCACCGGGTCGGGCGCTCACCGTGCTGGGTTGCCGCTCGCGAGGTCGGCCGTCCGGCGGAGAGGCCCGTTCCCGTGCGGAGGCCGTGCGGCCCCCGCACGGGGGTGAAGTCCGTGTCCGGGTGACGGGGGCGCCGTCTACCTGCCCGTCTGGAGCGCGGACCAGGTGGCCGCGCCGACGATGCCGTCCGCGCCCAGCCCACGCCCGCTCTGGTAGTCACGGACCGCCTGCGCCGTCCCCGACCCGAACTGTCCGTCGATGGACACCGTCCGTCCGAGCGCGGCGGTCAGCGCGCGCTGGAGACGCTCCACGGCCGCGCCCGTGCTGCCTTCCCGCACCACCGGGGTGCTGCCCGCGGCGAGCAGGGCCGTCCAGGTACGGGCGCCGACGACACCGTCCGAGGTGAGACCCCGGGCGGTCTGGAAGGACCTGGCCGCGTTCACGGTCCGGGTGCCGAAAACGCCGTCCGCGGTGCCCGCGTCGTACCCCTGCTGGTTCAGCAGGGTCTGGACCGCCGTCACCTGGGCGCCGGTGGAACCACTCCTGAGGGTGGAGTACGAGGCGAAGTTGAGCTGCACGCCCCCGCCGCCGGAGCTGCCGCCCACGAGCTGCATGTAGTAGTTCCAGTTCCAGTTCGGCCCCGGATCGGTGTGGTCGTTGCCCGGTACCTCGGCATGGCCGACGACATGCGCCCGGTCCTTGGGGATGCCGTACCGGTCGCACAGATACTTCGTCAGGGCGGCCGAGGAGCGGTACATCGCGTCGGTGAACCAGCTCGGGTCGGCGACGTACCCCTCGTGCTCTATCCCCAGGCTGGAGGAGTTGGCCGAGCGCGCGTGGTACGCGGTGTCGCTGTCGCGGACCATCTGCGTGACCGCGCCGTCCGACGAGCGCACCACATAGTGCGAGCTCACCTGCGAGGACGGGTTCTGGAACCAGCTGATGGTCCCGGCGTACGAGCCCTGGGTGACATGGACGACCACGGTGCTGATCGACGCGCTCCGGCCGGCGGAGTAGTTGGCCGCGTTGGCGGGGACCCAGGCGGCGGGCGGATAGTCGGGGCTGAGCGCGGCGCGCTGCCGGCCGCCGGCCGCGTCGGCCGCGTCCGCCGCGTACCGTCCGCGCTCGGGCTCGACGGCGCGCGGCCGTACGGTGACCCGCTCGCCGCCCGCGACATCGGCGGTGATGCCCTGCCCGAGGAGCGTGTAGACGGTGTCGGCGTAGAGCCGGGCCGTGGCGGTGTCGGTGGCTCCGCCGTAACGGGCGACCACCGGGTACCACTCGTCCACGCTGCGGCGCTCCGCGGCGTCCAGCCCCAGCCCGTCGGCGTAGGAGCGCAGTACGGCCGCGCCGCCGCGGATGTTCGCCGCCGTGTCCGTACGCAGCCCGGTGCTCGGCTCGCCGGTCAGCTCGGCGGCCTTCTCCAGGGTGCGGCTCCGCGGATTGCTCACGAGATGCATCACCCCGTAGCCATTGGCCTGGCTCGGCTCGCCACGGTGCCCGTCGAGGTGGGTCTCGCCGTATCCGACGGCCACCAGCAGATCCCGCGGCACACCGAATTCCGAGGCCGCGCGCGCGAAGGCCCGGTCCATGGAGTCACGGTCCGCCGGGCCGACGGGAGCGGGCGCGGCGCCGGCGGGCTGGGCCGTGGCGATGAGCGCCGCGGTGACCAGAGCACCGAGCGCGGACAGTGCCGTCCGTCTCCATGGCGTCGATCGTCGGTACATGCTTCCTCCTGGTCGGTCGGTTCGACGGTCTCCGCGCGAGCGGATCCGGGGTCTACGCCCGTTGAACGACCAGACCTATCGGTGAGTCATGCCCATGTCAAGAGTCTCCAAGTGGCCCCGCGCTGAACGAGGTTGGGCGATTCTGACATCTCGTCACGCACGGACCTCCGGGTCCACGCGGCGCGCGATGTCCACGCGGCGCGCGATGTCTACGCGGCGAAGAAATCCTCCAGCACCGGTGCCAGCACATGCGGGGCCACATCGTGGGTCTGGCCCGTCAGGGTGCGGTGGCGGCCCCGGGGCAGGGCCCTGGCCACCGACCTCGCCGTGTTCCGCAGGAGGATCGGACTGCATCCGCCGTCCACGACCATCGAACGGGTCCTGATGGACTTCAGCCGCTCGGCCGGGACCAGCCCCGGGCCCAGCACCGCGTTGTCGTACGCGAGCGTCTCCGCGAGCGCCGTCAGATCCGCCCACATCGGCGACCGCCGCATGCCGCTGATCATCTCGGGCGCCACTCCCACGACGGTCATGAACAGCTCGACCGCCTCGGTCCTCCGCCCGCGTGCCAGCAGACCGGGAAGGCGCTCGGCGTAGGCCGCGTACTCCGCCAGGTCGGTCGGATCGGTGGCGTACGGCGGTTCGTACACGGCGAGCTGAGTGACCGTCAGCCCGGCCGCCGCCGCTTCCAGTACGAGTGCCGCGCCCGAGGAGACGCCGTACACGGACGCGCTGCCGCCCGCCTCCGTGATCAGGGCCGCCAGATCCTCTATCTCCCTCTCCACGGCGTACGGAGCGGTGTCACCGCTCGCGCCGCGCCCGCGCCGGTCGTATATGAGCACTTCGAAGACCGGCGCGAGCAGCTTCGCCAGCGGAGCCTGTGATTCCGCCGTATTGAGCGCGCCACCGACCAGAATCACCGGTGGGCCCTCGCCCGTCCGCCGGTAAGCGATGGAGGTACCGTCCCCCGATTTGGCAGTACACACGTGGTCCATGGTGATGCAGACCGGCGCGCCGCGTACAACTCATCGCCCAACGGCGAAGATTTTTCCCGGTCCCTTCCCTCCCGGTCCCGGACTTCTTCTCAGTCCGGGACGATCTCGGTGTCGTAGAAGCAGAAGTGGCCCTTGATCTGCGCGACTTCGGCCTTGGGCGTGGGATAGCCCCAGACCAGATCGGCGGCGTCGGGCAGCGACCAGTAGGAGGCGTCGCCCTTGAACGGGCAGTGGGTGGTGGTCGCCGAGGGGGTCAGCAGCTCCGTACGCACATCCTCCGGCGGGAGGTAGTAGCGCACCGGGCAGCCGGTCTCCCGCAGCACCAGCGGACTGCGGCTCTCGGCGAGCACCTGTCCGTCGCGTACGACGCGTACATGCTCGGTGCCCTGCTCGACGGTGATGGTGTGTCCCGTGGCCATGGTGTTCCGTCCCTTCGGTGTTCCCGGCTCATGCGTTTGCCGTGTTTCCCGGCTCTCGCCACTCTCTTCAGCAACGATCCGGCGCGCGGTCTTCCCGGCCGGACCGTACCGGCCCGTACCGTTGCCCCATGAATATCTGTGTCTTCCTCTCCGCCGCCGATCTCGACGAGCGCTACACCCGCCCCGCCCGTGAATTCGCCGAGCTGATCGGCAAGGGCGGCCACACCCTGGTGTGGGGCGGCTCCGACAGCGGACTGATGAAGGTCGTGGCCGACGGGGTGCAGGAGAGCGGCGGCCGGCTGGTCGGGGTCTCGGTGGACTTCCTCGGCGAGTCCGCGCGGCCCGGCGCCGACGAGATGGTGATCGCCAAGGATCTCGCCGAGCGGAAGGCACTGCTCCTCGCCAAGTCCGACGCGGTCGTGATCATGGTCGGGGGCGCGGGCACGCTGGACGAGGCCACGGAGATCCTGGAGCTGAAGAAGCACGCCCTGCACACCAAGCCCGTGGTGCTGCTCAACACGGCGGGCTTCTACGACGGGCTGAAGCAGCAGTTCCGGCGGATGGACGAGGAGGGCTTCCTGCCGGTGCCCCTCACCGACCTGGTCTTCTTCGCGGAGGACGGGGTCGGCGCGCTCGCCTATCTGGAGGAGAACGCGGGCGTGCGCTGAGCGGTCCGGGGCGGGAGTACGGGGGGCGCGGGGCGGTCCTGAGCGGGAGCGCCGGTCTGTCCGGAGGGGGAGCGCCGGTCTGTCCGGAGAGGCGTGCGCGGGCCTGCGCGGGCCTGTCAGGGGTGGGGTGCGCGGGTGTGCGCGGGGCGGTCCGCGGTGATGCGACCATGACCGCATGGCTACCCATCTCATCACCGGTGCGGGCTCGGGCATCGGCGCCGCCGTCGCGCGCCGTCTGCACGAACGCGGCGACGACCTGCTGCTTCTCGCCCGTGACGCCGGCCGCGCCAAGGAACTCGGCGCGGACTTCCCCGGTGCCCGTACGCTCGTCGGCGATCTCGCCGCCCCGGACCGGCTCTCCTGGGCGCTCGCCCAGCAGCCGCAGCCCGACCGGCTCGACTCGCTCCTGCATATCGCGGGTGTGGTCGATCTCGGTCCGATCGGCGAGCTGACCCCCAAGGTCTGGCAGCACCAGCTCACCGTGAATCTGGTCGCCCCGGCCGAGCTGACCCGGCTCTTCCTGCCCCAGCTCCGGATCTCCCAGGGCCAGGTGATCTTCGTCAACTCGGGTGCCGGGCTCAACGCGCACGCCGAGTGGGGCGCGTACGCCGCCTCCAAGCACGGTCTGAAGGCGCTCGCCGACTCGCTGCGCCGCGAGGAGATGCCGAACGGGCTCCGGGTGACCTCCGTCTATCCGGGCCGTACGGCGAGCCCCATGCAGATCAAGGTCCATCAGCAGGAGGGCAAGGAGTACGACGCGTCGCGCTGGATCGACCCCGGTTCGGTGGCGACGACGATCCTCGCCGCGCTCGATCTGCCGCGTGACGCGCGGATCGACGATGTGACCGTACGGCCCGGCCGATGAGCGATCTCGTCTGGGGACCCGCCACCGGCGTCGGCTCGATGCCCGGTGGTGACGCGCGGGAGACCGCCAAGGCCGTCACCGGCACCTTCGAGGACTTCCCGTATCTGCCGGAACTGCCCGCGCGGGGGCCGGGCGCCGACATGATCGGCCGTACGGCGGGGCTGCTCGTCGAGGTCTACGCGCGGGTGGAGCCGAGCGGCTGGCGGATCGGCGACCGGCCGGGACGGGACACCCGGCGGGCCTGGTCCTGGCTGGGCGAGGATCTCGACGCGCTGGAGGAGTTCACCCAGGGCTACGAGGGCCCGCTCAAGATCCAGGCCGTCGGGCCGTGGACGCTCGCCGCCTCGCTGGAACTGCGCAACGGCGAGTCCGCGCTCGGCGACCCGGGAGCCTGCCGTGATCTGACCGGATCGCTGGTGGAGGGGCTGACCGGGCATCTCGCGGAGGTACGCCGCCGGATCCCGGGGGCCGTACCGGTGCTCCAGCTCGACGAGCCGTCCCTCACCGCCGTACTGCGCGGCCAGGTCAGGACGGCCAGCGGTTACCGCACCCACCGGGCTGTGGACCGCCAGGTGGTCGAGAGCGCGCTGCGGGAGGTGACCGCGGTGAGCGGGGGTACGGCGGTCGTGCACTCCTGCGCGCCCGACGTGCCGTTCGCGCTGCTGCGGCGGGCGGGCGCCGCGGCCGTCTCGTTCGACTTCGGACTGCTCACCGAGCGTGACGAGGAGTCGATCGGTGAGGCGGTGGAGGGCGGTACGAAACTCTTCGCCGGGATCGTGCCGGGCACCGACGGCCCATTGTCGGACCCGGCCGGTAGCGTCATGGGTGTCAGAACGTTGTGGCGCAGGCTGGGGCTGAATCCGGGGACTCTCGCCGAGTCCGTGGTGCTCACCCCCTCGTGCGGGCTCGCGGGCGCTTCACCCGCGTACGCGCGCGCTGCGCTCGCGCACTGTGCCAGGGCCGCGAGATCCCTCGCGGACAACCCTGAGTGACAATCCCGGGTGACGGGCCATGGTGAACGGGAGGACGAAACGGTGGCTGGCGAAGAGCGGACCGGAGTACCGGCACAGGCGCGTTCGAGCGTGCCCGCGGAGGCGCGGGACCAGCACGCCCAACTCGCCGAGCAGATCGAGGAGCACCGCTTCCGGTATTACGTGAAGGACCAGCCCGTCATCAGCGACGGCGAGTTCGACCGGCTGCTCAGATCGGTGGAGGCGCTGGAGGAGACCTATCCGGAGCTGCGTACGCCCGACTCACCGACCCAGAAGGTCGCGGGCGCCTATGAGACGGACTTCACGGCGGTGCAGCACCGCGAGCGGATGCTCTCCCTGGACAACGCCTTCGACGACGAGGAGCTGGCCTCCTGGGCCGATCGTGTCGCCAAGGACGTGGGCACCACCGACTACCACTTCCTGTGCGAGCTGAAGGTCGACGGGCTCGCGGTCAATCTCACCTACGAGCACGGCAGACTGACCCGCGCCGCCACCCGCGGCGACGGGCGCACGGGCGAGGACATCACGCCCAATGTCCGTACGATCGCGGAGATTCCGCACCGTCTGGCGGGGGAGCGCGTGCCGGCCCTCGTGGAGATCAGGGGCGAGGTCTACTTCCCGATGGAGGCCTTCCAGGAGCTGAACGCGCGGCTGGTGGAGGCCGGGGACAAGCCCTTCGCCAATCCGCGGAACGCGGCGGCGGGTTCACTGCGCCAGAAGGACCCCAAGATCACCGCGACCCGTCCGCTGCACATGGTGGTGCACGGCATCGGGGCGCGCGAGGGGTTCGGCATCGACTGCCTGTCGCACGCGTACGGCCTGCTGCGCGAGTGGGGTCTGCCGACCGCCCGGTACAACAAGGTGGTCGACGGCCTGGAGGGCGTGCGGGAGTTCATCGCGTATTACGGGGAGCACCGCCACTCGGTGGAGCACGAGATCGACGGGGTGGTCGTCAAGCTCGACGAGATCCCGCTCCAGGGCCGGCTGGGCTCGACCTCACGCGCCCCGCGCTGGGCGATCGCCTGGAAGTACGCGCCGGAGGAGGTCAACACCAAGCTGGTCAACATCCGCGTGGGCGTGGGCCGTACGGGGCGCGTCACACCGTACGCGCAGGTCGAGCCGGTCACCGTCGCCGGTTCCGAGGTCGAGTTCGCCACCCTGCACAACCAGGACGTGGTGAAGGCCAAGGGTGTCTGGATCGGCGACACGGTGGTGCTGCGCAAGGCCGGTGATGTCATCCCGGAGATCCTCGGCCCCGTCATCGATCTGCGGCCCGACGACGCCTACGAGTTCGTGATGCCGGCCGTGTGCCCGGAGTGCGGCACGGAGCTGCGGGCCATGAAGGAGGGCGATGTCGATCTGCGCTGCCCCAACGCGCGTAGCTGCCCCGCCCAGTTGCGCGAGCGGCTGTTCTATCTCGCCGGCCGCAAGTGTCTGGACATCGAGAACTTCGGCTATGTGGCCGCCGCCGCGCTGACGAAGCCGCTGGAGCCGGAGACGCCCCCGCTGCTGGACGAGGGCGATCTCTTCGATCTGACGGCCGATCAGCTCCTGCCCATCAAGGCGTATGTCCTCGACCAGGACAGCGGACTGCCCAAGCGCGATCCGAAGACCGGCGAGGAGAAGATCGCCACGGTCTTCGCCAACCAGGAGGGCGAGCCCAAGAAGAACGCCCTGGCGATGCTGGAGAACATCGCGGCGGCCAAGGAGCGCCCGCTGGCCCGGATCATCGCCGGGCTCTCCATCCGCCATGTGGGGCCCGTCGCGGCCGAGGCGCTGGCCAGGGAGTTCCGTTCGATCGACCGGATCGAGCGGGCCACGGAGGAGGAGTTGGCGGCCGTCGAAGGTGTCGGTCCCACCATCGCCGCCTCCCTCACCCAGTGGTTCGAGGTCGACTGGCACCGCGAGATTCTGCGCAAGTGGCGTGCGGCCGGGGTCCGTATGGAGGACGAGGGCGCGGGCGAGGACGAGGGCCCGAGGCCGCTGGCGGGACTGACGGTGGTCGTCACCGGCACCCTGGAGCGGTACACCCGGGATGGCGCGAAAGAGGCGCTCCAGAGTCTTGGCGCGAAAGTGACCGGCTCCGTTTCGAAGAAGACCGGATTTGTGGTCGTCGGTGAGAACCCAGGTTCGAAATACGACAAGGCGATGCAGCTCAAGGTGCCCGTGCTGGACGAGGAGGGCTTCGCCGTACTGCTCGAACAGGGCCCGGACGCCGCCCGGGAGGTCGCGCTCACGGCCGAGGAGCCCGAGGAGGCCGCCGAGGGGACGGCCGAGGTCCCCGGCACGGGGACGACCGGCGGGACGGACGGGGAGACCCCCGAAGGGACCAGCGGGGACACCCCTGAGGGGACCACGGGGGAGACGTCCGCGGAGCCGGCCGCGAAGAGCCCTCAGGAGTAGTGCGCGACCGTCGGGTTCGGGCCGCAAAGCTCACCCGTTCGGCGCATACCAGATGGATACGGATGGGCAGGTCGCATTCGGGCAACAGCTGTAGAGCGCTGCCCGTTGACGCCTTTCGCGGCCTACTGTTGGGATGTGCGCCTGTCGTGCACGGCTGCGTGGTGCGATTTCAGCCGTGATGGCATGACAACGTGCCATCGCGTGGCATCGGCTCCGCCGGCTGTGAGAGGGACGGGAATGAAACCGACCGAGAGCGCCGCCCCGGTCTCACCCCCGCGTGGTTTCGCGGGAATTGCGGGCACTGCGGCGAAAACGCCCGTTCTTGTGGTGGGACTCGCCGGGATCCTGCTGGCCGCCGGCCTCATCCGCACGGTGCGGGACGGCCATGCGCTCTTCCCGGGCGGTT
The DNA here is from genome assembly GCF_053608565.1 of Streptomyces sp. NPDC055025. Taxonomy (NCBI): domain Bacteria; kingdom Bacillati; phylum Actinomycetota; class Actinomycetes; order Kitasatosporales; family Streptomycetaceae; genus Streptomyces; species Streptomyces sp. NPDC055025. The sequence goes on along the minus strand of NZ_JBSGVS010000056.1, from coordinate 34,823 downwards.
CGACGGGCTGGGCGATGGCCGTGCTGACCGGCATCATCGTCGGCCATCTCGTGGCGCTCGGCCGCGACCGCTGGTGGGGCGGCACGGGCTCGGGCGCGGCCCTCACCCTGGCCGTCCTGCTGCTGTACGGCTGGGTGCCCGCCGTGCTCGTCAGCCTCTCCGTCGTGGTGCTGGTCGGTATGGCACGCAGACACCGCTGGCGGCAGGGCGTCCTGCACGGCGCGGCGGACATGCTGGGCATCGGCGCCGCCGCGCTCGTCCTGAGACTCTTCGATGTGCTGCCCACCGTCGAGGAGCCCTGGGACCCGCTCGACTGGGGGATCGAGGCCGTCCCGGAGATCGTGCTGGCGGCCGGGGTCCATCTGCTCGTGACCCGGCTGCTGTTGTGGTACGCGCTGGCCCCGCAGGGCGGCGGGCTCCCGACCGTGGCCCGTACGGCCCTGTACCGCCAGGGACTTGTCGCGGTCGCCCTGCTCGGTATCGCCCCGCTGATCTGTGTGGTGGCGATGACCGTGCCGGTACTGCTGCCGCTCTTCTCCATCCCGCTGATCGCCCTGGACTCCACGCTGTGGATCGCCAGGGCACGGGCCGAGGAGCAGCTCCGTGACCCGCTGACGGGTCTGCCGAACCGGCAGTGGCTGCTGGAGCGGACCTGGTCGGCGCTGGAGGACGCGGAAAGCCTCGGCGCCCGATCCGCGCTGGTCCTGATCGACCTCGACCGCTTCCGCTCGGTCAATGACACGCTCGGCCATCTCGCGGGTGACCGGCTGCTGCTCCAGATAGCCGACCGGCTCCGGCTGGCGCTGCCGCGCGGGGCGGAGGCCGCGCGCCTCGGCGGCGACGAGTTCGCGGTTCTCCTGCCGACCTGCGACTCCACGACCAGCGCCCAGCGCGTCGCCCGCCATCTCGTGGCCGAACTGTCCTCGCCGCTGGACCTCGACGGTCTGACGCTGGTCCTGGAGGCCAGCGCCGGAGTCGCCGTCTACCCCGATCACGCGCTCGACGCGGAGGGGCTGCTGCGCCGGGCCGATGTCGCGATGTACCAGGCGAAGCGGGACCGTACGGGAGTCGAGGTGTACGAGTCCAAGCGGGACTCCAACACCCCCGACCGCCTCGGTCTGCTGGGAGATCTCAGACGCGCGCTGGACGCCGGCGAGGTGGAGCTGCACTACCAGCCCAAGGTCCGGTTCGACGGCCAGGTCGCGGGCCTGGAAGCGCTGGTGCGCTGGGTGCACCCGGAGCGCGGCCGGGTCCCTCCCGACGAGTTCATCGCCATCGCCGAGTCCTCGGGCCTGATGCCGCATCTCACCGAGTACGTCCTCGAAAGCGCCCTCGCCCAGGTCGCGCGGTGGCGTTCCCAGGGACTGAAGGTGCCGGTCGCCGTCAATGTCTCGCCGCGCGATGTCCACACCCCCGGTTTCGCGGGGGCGGTCGCGGCGCGGCTCGCCCGCCACGGTGTGCCGGCCGGCTCGCTCCAGCTGGAGATAACGGAGCATGTCCTGCTGGAGGACCCGCAGCGCGCCGCCGACACCCTGGCGGGGCTGACCGGGCACGGCGTGAAGATGTCGCTCGACGACTTCGGCACCGGGTACTCCTCGCTGGTGCATCTGCGGCGGCTGCCGGTGAGCGAGCTGAAGATCGACCGCTCCTTCGTGGCCCGGCTGGCCGTCGACACCGAGGACGCGGAGATCGTTCGCTGCACCGTCGATCTGGCGCACTCGCTGGGCCTGCTGGTCGTCGCGGAGGGTGTCGAGGACGACGAGACCTGGGAGCGGCTGCGGGACCTGGGCTGCGACGCGGTCCAGGGCTGGCTGGTGGCCGCCGCGATGCCGCCGTCCGAGGCGACGGCCTGGCTGCTGGCCAGGGGCGAGCGCGGCTGGCAGCGTCCGGCGGAGCTGGAAGCGGCCCGCCGCAAGCAGTCGGGCCAGGTCGTGGAGCAGTCCGGCCACGTGGTGCAGTAGCGCCCGGCCCGCCCCCCCGGCGGCCGGGAAAGGGCCGGCGGCCTCAGCGGGCGGAAAGGGCTCCTGCGGCCCCTGCGGCCCCCGGCGCCCCGGCCATCGAGCGGCCCGCCGCCGCACGCCGCCGCACGCCGCGGTCGCTCACAGAAAGCGACGGTCCGCGCACGCGGAGACGTTCTTCCCGCCAGGACGCGGCCCGGTCGCCCAGGAGCCCGTCCCCCGGCGGCGGGGGCGATTTATCTGTTGCGTGGTGAGGTGACCGCGCCCTCTAGGATTGGGCTCAAAGAAGCCATCAACCCCTGAGGATCGCTGAATGCCTGGCATCACGCGCGAGGAGGTCGTTCACCTCGCTCGGCTGGCGCGTCTGGAGCTGTCCGGCTCCGAGCTCGACCACTTCGCCGGACAGCTCGACGACATCATCGGCGCGGTCGCCCGCGTATCCGAGGTCGCCGACCAAGACGTACCGCCGACCTCCCACCCGCTGCCGCTGACCAATGTCATGCGCGCGGACGAGGTCCGTCCGTCGCTCACCCCCGAGCAGGCGCTCTCCGGCGCCCCTGCCCAGGAGCAGCAGCGTTTCAAGGTGCCGCAGATCCTGGGGGAGGACTAACAGCCATGACGGACCTGAGCAGGACCGAGAACATCATCAGGCTCACCGCCGCCGCGATCGCCGGGAAGATCGCCGCCGGCGAACTCACGGCCGTGGAGGTCACCGAGGCCCATCTCGCCCGTATCGAAGCGGTCGACGAGAAGGTCCATGCCTTTCTCCATGTGGACCGCGAGGGCGCGCTGGCCCAGGCCCGCGCCGTGGACGCCAAGCGCGTGGCCGGGGAGAAGCTCGGCCCGCTGGCCGGAGTCCCTCTCGCGCTCAAGGACATCTTCACCACCGAGGGCGTCCCGACCACCGTCGGTTCCAAGATCCTCGAAGGCTGGATCCCGCCCTACGACGCGACCGTCGTCAAGAAGCTCAAGGACGCGGACGTCGTCATCCTCGGCAAGACCAACATGGACGAGTTCGCCATGGGGTCCTCCACCGAGAACAGCGCGTACGGCCCGACCGGCAACCCCTGGGACCTGACCCGGGTCCCCGGCGGCTCCGGCGGCGGTTCGTCCGCCTCGCTCGCCTCGTACCAGACGCCCCTCGCCATCGGCACGGACACCGGCGGCTCCATCCGCCAGCCCGCCGCCGTCACCGGCACGGTCGGCGTCAAGCCCACCTACGGCGGGGTCTCCCGCTACGGCATGGTCGCCTTCTCGTCCTCCCTCGACCAGGGCGGCCCCTGCGCCCGTACGGTCCTGGACGCGGCCCTGCTGCACGAGGTGATCGCCGGCCACGACCCGATGGACTCGACCTCCATCGACGCCCCGGTCCCGTCGGTCGTCGAGGCCGCGCGCAACGGCTCGGTCGCCGGGATGCGCGTCGGTGTCGTCAAGCAGTTCCGCGGCGAGGGCTACCAGGCCGGAGTCGTCCAGCGCTTCGAGGAGTCGGTGGAGCTGCTCAAGGAGCTCGGCGCCGAGGTGGTCGAGCTGGACTGCCCGTCCTTCGACCTCGCGCTCGCCGCGTACTACCTGATCGCGCCGTCCGAGTGCTCCTCCAACCTCGCCCGCTTCGACGCCATGCGCTACGGCCTGCGGGTGGGCGACGACGGTACGAAGTCCGCCGAGGACGTCACGGCCCTGACCCGTGAGGCGGGCTTCGGGGACGAGGTCAAGCGCCGCGTCATGCTCGGCACGTACGCGCTCAGCTCCGGTTACTACGACGCGTACTACGGCTCGGCGCAGAAGGTCCGTACGCTCATCACCCGGGACTTCGAGAAGGCCTTCGAGCAGGTCGACGTGATCGTCTCCCCGACGACCCCGACCACCGCCTTCCCGATCGGTGAGCGCGCCGACGACCCGGTGGCGATGTATCTGGCGGACCTGTGCACCATTCCGACCAACCTGGCCGGCAACGCCGCGATGTCGCTGCCCTGCGGCCTCGCGCCGGAGGACGGCCTCCCGGTCGGTCTCCAGATCATCGCCCCCGCCCTGAAGGACGACCGTCTCTACAAGGTCGGTGCCGCCGTCGAGGCCGCCTTCGTGGAAAAGTGGGGGCACCCGCTGCTGGAGGAGGCACCGTCACTATGACCAGTGCAATGAGCAAGGCCAAGGGTTTCAAGAAGTCCAAGGCCGGCACGTACCTGTCGATCGGGACCACCGCTTTCGGCGCGATCAGCGTCGTCAAGCAGGCCAGGACGGCCCGCCAGGACAATGACACGCTCCGGCTGGTCGACGCGGTCGTCTCCGCCGCCGCCATCGTCACGGGCGTCGCTCTGCTCCTGCGTGAGCTGAAGCGCCTGGGCGACGACGACGTCCTGCTGGGCTGAGAGGGAAAGTTTCACTGTGACCGTCATTGAACTCGTGTCGTACGAGGACGCCCTCGCGACGTACGACCCCGTCATGGGCCTGGAGGTCCATGTCGAGCTCGGCACGAAGACCAAGATGTTCTGCGGCTGCTCGACCGAGCTGGGCGCCGCGCCCAACTCACAGACCTGTCCGATCTGTCTGGGCCTGCCGGGATCGCTCCCGGTCGTCAACGCGATCGGTGTCGAATCGGCGATCAAGATCGGGCTCGCGCTCAACTGCGAGATCGCCGAGTGGTGCCGCTTCGCCCGGAAGAACTACTTCTATCCGGACATGCCGAAGAACTTCCAGACCTCCCAGTACGACGAGCCGATCGCCTTCAACGGCTATCTGGACGTCCAACTGGAGGACGGCGAGATCTTCCGGGTGCAGATCGAGCGCGCCCACATGGAGGAGGACACCGGCAAGTCGACCCATGTCGGCGGTGCCACCGGACGGATCCATGGCGCCTCGCACTCCCTGCTCGACTACAACCGCGCCGGAATCCCGCTGATCGAGATCGTCACCAAGCCCATCGAGGGCGCCGGCGCGCGGGCCCCCGAGGTCGCCAAGGCGTATGTCGCCGAGCTGCGTGAGCTGATCAAGACGCTCGGTGTCTCCGAGGCCCGGATGGAGATGGGCCAGATGCGGTGCGATGTGAACCTCTCGCTGCGCCCGCACGGACGCGAGAGGTTCGGTACGCGCTCCGAGACGAAGAACGTGAACTCGCTGCGCAGTGTCGAACGCGCCGCGCGCTTCGAGATCCAGCGCCATGCCGCGGTGCTGAACTCCGGCGGCACGATCATCCAGGAGACCCGGCACTTCCACGAGGAGGACGGTTCCACCACCTCGGGACGGGTGAAGGAGGAGGCCGAGGACTACCGGTACTTCCCGGAGCCCGACCTCGTACCGGTGGCGCCCTCCCGTGAGTGGGTCGAGGAGCTGCGCCAGGGGCTGCCGGAGCTGCCGCGCGTGCGCCGCAACCGGCTGCGTGAGGAGTGGGGCGTCTCCGAGCACGACATGCAGTCGATCCTCAACGCGGGCGCGATCGATCTGATCGTGGCCACGATCGACACGGGTGCCCCGGCCGACCAGGCCCGTAAGTGGTGGATGGGCGAGCTGGCCCGGCACGCCAACGAGTCGGGCCGCCCGCTGGACGAACTGCCCATCACCCCGGAGCAGGTCGCCCGGGTCGGCGCGCTCGTCGCGTCCGGCGATCTCAACGACAAGCTGGCCCGTCAGGTCATCGAAGGCGTGCTCGCGGGCGAGGGCGACCCGGACACCGTCGTGGAGAAGCGCGGTCTCAAGGTCGTCTCCGACGACAGCGCGCTCGGCGCGGCCGTGGACGAGGCCATCGCGGCCAACGCGGCCGTCGCGGACAAGATCCGGGCCGGCAAGGTCGCCGCCGCGGGCGCGCTGGTGGGTGCCGTCATGAAGGCCACCCGTGGTCAGGCCGACGCGGCGCGTGTGCGTGAGCTGATCCTTGAGCGGCTCGCCCCGGCGGAGTAACGGGTAACGGGCCGGGGCCCGGGGCGGCCGGGCGTCGCGGGCCGCCGGCTCCGGCTTACCCGTACGCCGGGCTCCGGGCCCGTCCGTACCCGTACGTCATGGGGCGGCGCACCCAGTGGTGCGCCGCCCCCGACCGTCCCCGGAACCCGGAGTGCCAGTCTGAACACCGTCGCCGCCGAGGCACTCTCGATCGCCCTGCTGCTCGCCGTGCTGGCGTTCGCCGTCGTACGCCCGCGTGGCTGGCCCGAGGCGGTGGCCGCCGTGCCCGCCGCGCTGCTCCTCGTCGGCTTCGGCGCGCTCTCGCCGCAGGAGGCGGGGGAGCAGACCCGCACCCTGCTGCCCGTCGTGGTGTTTCTCGCGGCGGTGCTGGTGCTGGCTCAGCTCTGCGACGAGGAAGGGCTGTTCACCGCGGCCGGCGATCTGGTGGCGCGGTTCTGCGGCGGCCGGCCGAAGCGGCTGCTGGGCGGGGTGTTCGCGGTCGCCGCCGTCATCACCGCCGTACTCAGCCTGGACGCGACGGTCGTCCTGCTCACGCCGGTGGTCTTCGCGACCGCGGCCCGGGTCGGCGCCCGTCCCCTGCCGCATGTCTACGCCTGTACGCATCTCGCGAACTCGGCGTCACTGCTGCTGCCGGTCTCCAATCTCACCAATCTGCTGGCCTTCACCGCCAGCGGGCTCTCCTTCACCCGGTTCGCCGCGCTGATGGCGCTGCCCTGGCTGGCGGCGATCGCCGTCGAGTACGTCGTCTTCCGCCGCTTCTTCGCCGCCGATCTGGCGGCCGGGGCGCACACCCCGAGGACGGACGAGCGGCGCGAGCTGCCGGTGTTCACGCTGGTGGTGCTGGGACTGACGCTGGCGGGATTCGTGGTGACGTCGTTCGCCGGGATCGAACCGCTGTGGGCCGCCGTCGCCGGTGCGGCCGTGCTCGCCGCCCGCGCGCTGCGCCGTCGCCGTACGACGGTGACGGGACTGGTCCGGGCCGCGTCGCCGCTGTTCTGTCTGTTCGTCCTCGCGCTGGGTGTCGTCGTCAAGGCGGTCGTCGACAACGGGCTGGACACCGGGATCGCCCGGCTGCTGCCGGACGGCTCGTCCCTGCCCACGCTGCTGGCGATCGCCGCGATCGCCGCCGTACTGGCCAATGTGATCAACAACCTGCCCGCGATCCTGGCGCTGCTGCCGGTCGTCGCGCCCGCCGGACCGGGGCCGGTGCTGGCCGCGCTGATCGGCGTCAACCTGGGACCCAATCTGACCTACGTCGGATCACTGGCCACCCTGCTGTGGCGGCGCGTGCTCCATGAGCACGCCACCGAGCCGAAGTTGGGGCACTTCACCCGGCTCGGGCTGCTGACCGTGCCTGCCGCGCTCGTCGCTTCGACCGTGGCACTGTGGGGCACGCTGCAAGTGATCCGAGGCTGACCCCGCGTCGGCCGAGCCCATGCCGATGAGCCCGTGTCGGAGGCTGACCCCGTGACCGTACCGATGCCCGATTCCCCGGAGACCGGTCCGCCGGAGACCGGTCCGCCCGGTCCGCCCGTGACGGATCCGAAGCGGACCGATTCCAGGTGGACGGATTCCAGGTGGACGGATCCGAAGGGAGCGGATCCGAAAGGGACCGTTCTCGTCTGGATCACCGAATCCACCTGGCCCGCCTGTGTGGACGCGGCCCGTGAGCGCGCCCCGCACGACGCGGTGGTGCTGCTCCATGTGAGCGACGACGAGGTCGCCGCCGCCGCGCACCACGCCTACGAGGGGCTCCTCGGCCGCGGTCACCGGCCCGACCGCGACCCCGGCGCCCGTCTGGAAGCCCTCTCGGGGACGGCGGCGGCCGATCTGCTGGAGGCCGCGGCGCACCGGCTCGGACGGCCCTGCGAACTGCTCGACCACCACGGCCGCGCGGAGCACGAGGTCGTACGCGCGGCGGCGGACGCGGCTCTGCTGATCTGCGCGCGGGACGGCGAGCGCGGCCACCCGGGACCGCACAGCCTCGGTCGCGCCACCCGCTTCGTGGTCGACCACGCGGAGTGCCCGGTGCTGCTGGTGTGGCCGTAGCCGTAGCCGTAGCCGTAGCCGTCCCGGGACCGGGTCGTCAGTTCGTGGAGTCGTAGTCGATCGACTCGGTCAACTCACGCCACTTCGCGTCGGATTCGCTACGGGCCCGGTCGGAGTCCGTCACATACCGGTACGCGTCGCTGCCCAGCAGCAGATGGACCGGGGGCTCGTCCAGATCCGGCAGACCCAGGATGACCTGTGCCGCCCTGGCCGGGTCGCCCGTCTGCCGGCCGTCCATGGTGCGCACCATCTCGGCCATCGCGCCGACCGTCTCCCGGTACGGCGCGCTGATCTCGGGGATCGTCATCGACGACCCGGCCCAGTCGGTGCGCAGACCGCCCGGCTCGATGACGGTGACCCGTACACCCAGCGGGGCCAGTTCGCGGGAGAGCACCTCGGAGAAGCCGGCCACCGCCCACTTGGCGCTCTGGTAGGCACCGAGGCCGGCGGTGGTCATCCGGCCGCCGCTGGACGAGATCTGGACGATATGTCCGGACCCCTGCTCGCGCAGGATCGGTACGGCCGCCTTGGTGACGTAGTAGACCCCGTAGAAGTTGGTGTCGATCTGCGCGCGGAAATCGGCGTCGGTGACGTCCTCGACGGCGGCGATGTCGCCGTATCCGGCGTTGTTGACGACGACGTCCAGCCGTCCGAACGTCTCGACCGCGCCCCGGACCGCCGCGCGCGCCGCGTCCGCGTCGGTGACATCGAGCGCCACGGCGCGCACCCGCTCGCCGTACTGATGGACGAGATCGTCGAGCTGGCCGGGCTTGCGCGCCGTGGCCACGACCCGGTGGCCGGCGGCGAGGGCGGCCTCGGCGATGGCGCGGCCCAGACCGCGCGAGCTGCCGGTGATGAACCAGACCTGTGACATGGTGGAGCCCTTCAGTGAAGTAACTGACTATCCAGTTACTTCACCGTAAACCCGGATCCGCGTGCATGCAAGGAGCGTCGATCGGCGGTGACGCACAGGTCAGTCGGTTTGCATGGAAGTAACCGTACGGTCAGTTACCGCTCGCGGCACGGGGTGATCGACCGGTCCCGCCGTCCTGGGCGCTGATTACGATGAGGGCGTGGCCAGAGACTCCCGAACCACCAAGAGCGGTCTGCTGCGCGCCGCGACCGAAGAGTTCGCCGCGTACGGCATCGCCGGCGCGCGCGTCGACCGCGTCGCCGCGGCGGCCGGATACAACAAGAACCTGATCTATGTGCACTTCGGGAGCAAGGAACAGCTCTTCGACGCGGTGTACGAGGCCGCCGTCCAGGAGATCCTCGAAGCGGCGCCGTTCGACGCCGGGGATCTGCCCGGATACGCGGGCGCGCTCTTCGACTTCCACTACGCGCACCCTCATCTCATGCGGCTGACGCGCTGGCACAGTCTGGAGCGGCCGGGAGCCGTCCTGCCGATCGCGGCGAAGGCCAACGACGCCAAGCTCCGGGCCCTCGCCGCGGCCCAGGGAGAGGGGAAGGTCGACGCGGGGCTGCCGCCCCGTCTCCTGCTGGCGCTGCTCGTGGCGCTCACGAGCACATGGAGCGAGGGCACTCCCGAGCCGCTCGGCGAACTGACGGGCGCCACCGAGATCGCCGCCAGACGCCACGCGGTGGTGGTCTCGGTGGGCAGGCTGACCCGCCCCGGCACGCAGAGCTGACCCGCCCCGGCACGTACGGCTGACGCGCCCCGGCACCTACGGCTGACCCGTCCCCGCACGTACGGCTGATCCGCGCCGGCGCACACGGCCGACCTGCCCTGCTACGTATGGCCGACCCGCTCCGGTTCCGCCCCTGGCCGCCCCCGTAGCCGCCCCGGCGCCCCCGTGCCGGCTCCCGGGGACGTTCACCTCGTAGTCGCACCTGGGACTCTTCTCTGCCATTCGCTCTCATTACCGTCCGGCGCATGTCAGCGGAGATATCGCGGAGAAGAATGGTCACCCTCGGCACAGGAGCCCTCGGTGCGGCGGCGGTCGGATCCGTCCTGCCGCCGTCCCTGCGGACCGCCCTCGCGGCGGAGCCCCCCGCCGGCGGGATGCGGGCGATCAAGCACGTGGTCATCCTGATGCAGGAGAACCGCTCGTTCGACCACTACTTCGGGACGCTGCGCGGCGTACGCGGCTTCGGTGACCGCAACGCGGTGCGGCTTCCCTCCGGCAGGCCCGTCTTCGAGCAGCCCGGCCCGCTGACCAGCGTCCTGCCGTTCCCCATCAGGGACGCGGCGGCGACCCAGCACAAGGACCTCCAGTACATCGACGCCCTCGACCACTCCTGGGACGGCGGGGCCAAGGCCTGGAACAACGGCTGGATGGACCGCTGGGTCTCCGCCAAGACCGCCGCCACCATGGCCTACTACGACCGGCGTGACATCCCGCTGCACTACGAGCTGGCGGACACGTTCACGGTCTGCGACGCGTACCACTCGTCCGTCCACACCTCGACGAGCCCCAACCGCAACCATCTGTGGAGCGGCTGGACCGGCTACGAGGCCGACGGCCGGCGGGCCGTGGGCAATGACGCGTACGAGGAGGACACCCACCCCGGCTATCCGTGGCCGACCTACGCCGAGCGCCTCGAACGGGCCGGCCGGAGCTGGCAGACGTACACGGAGTGGGAGAACTTCACCGACAACAACATCGAGTTCTTCACCACCTTCAAGGACATCGCCCGCAAGGCGCTCACCGAGGCGCGTGCGCTGCCGGGAGTGCCCGGCGCGGCCGGCTTCACCTACATGGAGGCCTTCTACGCAGCCGTCCGCGACACGGAGGACACCGCCGGGCGCGCGCGGCTGCTCGCCGCGCTGGACGCGGGCGTCGCCCTGCTGACCGAGCATGAGCGGTCGCTGTTCGAGCGCGGGCTGCGCCGGGTCGAGAGCGGCACGCTGGCCGAGCGGTTCCGCGCGGACGTGGCGGCCGGGACGCTGCCCGAGGTGTCGTATCTGGTGCCGTCCGCGATCGACTCGGAACACCCCGGCTCCTCGTCGCCGATCGCCAGCGCCACCCTCGTCTACCAGGTGCTCGACGCGCTCGGTGCCCATCCCGATGTCTGGCGGCACACCGTCGTACTGATCAACTACGACGAGAACGACGGCTTCTTCGACCATGTGCCGCCGCCCGTACCGCCCGCCGAGGGGCCCACCGGGTCCGCGGAGCGCTGGGAGGGACGGCCGACCGGGCTCGGTATGCGCGTCCCGCTGCTGGTCGTCTCGCCCTGGACCGTCGGCGGCTATGTCTGCTCACAGGTCTTCGACCACACCTCGGTCATCCGCTTCCTGGAGAAGTGGACGGGGGTGGACGAGCCCAACATCACCGCGTGGCGGCGCAATGTCACCGGCGATCTGACCTCCGCCTTCGACTTCCAGCGCGGCCGGACCCAGCCCGAGGTGGAACAGCCGCGCGCGATACCGCCGTTCACCGGCCGCTGGCTGCCCGTACCGCCGGACCGGCAGCGGATGCCCGTACAGGAGCCGGGCGCGCGCCCGGCCAGACCGCTGCCGTACCAGACCGACGCGTACGGCCATCTCGACGCGGACGGGCGGACGTTCACCGTCGCGCTCAGCAACACGGGCCGTTCGAGCGCGCACTTCGCGCTCTATCCCTACGCCGGTGAGTTCGCGATCCCGCAGCACCGCGATGTAAGGGGCACGGGGCAATGGACGGTGCCCCTTACCGGGCTGGGCGGTGACGGGTACCGCTTCACCATCACCGGGCCGAACGGCTTCCGCCGCGAGTTCGCGGGGCCGGTGACCGGATTCGGCGCCGAGGTCTCCTCCGCCGTCGACCACCATGACCGCGATCTCCAGCTCACCCTGCGCAACAAGGGTGGTCTGCCGGTCACCTTCACGGTGCGGCCCCTGGGCTATGTCGACGAGGCCGATCTGAACGGCTGGACCCGCCGGATCACGGTGAAACCGGGCCGCAGCCGCAGTGTCGTGCACTCGGCGGCCGACGCGCACGGATGGTACGACATCGAGATCACCGCCGAGCCGTCCACGCACGGCGGCCCCGGTGTCACCGGTGACACCGGGACGGGCTTCCGCCGTCGTCTGATGGGACACATCGAGAACGGCCGTCCGAGCGTCTCCGGCTGAGCCGTCCGCCGGTGTGCGGCGCTCCCGTACCGTGCCCGCCGGTGTGCGGCGGGCACGGTACGGCGGCGCCCCGTGGTCTTCGAAGGTATATGAGGCGCCCGAAAGCCGCGGACGTGCGAGGATCCCTGGGCTCGTAACGGTACACAGTGCACAGGAGGACCCCGATGTTCGCGATATCCCTGGGTGACGGGGCGGAGCTACGGCCGCTGGAGCCGTGGCAGGCCGAAGAGTTCCTCGCCCATGTCGACCGCGCCAGGGACCTGGTCGATCAGCACATCGGGTTCGCCCGCGCCGCCGCGGATCTCGTGTCGGCCGAGGCGCTGCTCACCTCGTACGCGGAGAAGCAGGCCGCCGACAGCGGACGGCTCTACGGGATCTGGCTCGACTCCACCCTGGTCGGCGGGGTGCTCTTCCGGGTCTTCGACGCCAAGGGGGGCAACTGCGAGGTCGGCTGCTGGCTGGAGCCGGCCGGGACGGGACGCGGGCTGGTCACGCGCGCCGCGCGGGTACTGATCGACTGGGCGGTCGAGGAGCGCGGGATCCACCGGGTGGAGTGGCGTGTGTCGTCGGCCAACGAGCCGAGCGTCAATGTCGCGCGGCGGCTCGGTATGACGCGCGAAGGGGTGCTGCGCGAGAGCTATCTCTTCGACGGGATACGGCAGAACACCGAGATCTGGTCGGTCCTGGCGCCCGAGTGGCGCGAACAGAAGAGCGCCACCGCACTCTGAGCCGCGTGCGCGACGGCCGGGCCAGCCGCGAGCACGGGGCCGCGAGCCGGGGGCCGCGAGCCGGGGGCCGCGAGCCGGGGGCCGCGAGCCGGACCGGCCGCGAGTGCCCGTGCTTTCCGCGCGGGGTGCTGGAACGGTGGAAGCTGGAAGGCGGAAGCTGGAACGGTGGAACTGCCTCGTTCGGGGACGTTCCGCCGTTCTCAGGAAGTTCTCAGACGAGGCCCCTAGCGTGCGGGTATGAACCCCACCCCCGAGACCCAGAGCCCCGAGCCGGAGACGGCAGAGGCCCCCACCACCAAGGCACCCGAGGTGCTGTCCGACTCGGCCTCGGAGGCCGAGGGTCCTTCCCTCGTCAAGGCCGGCAGCACCACCGACGACCCTGAAGGCGTCCACGACCTGGACGACGACGAGGACCTGGACGACGACCTCGCCGCCGATGAGCGCCGTCCGTCCGGACTCGGTGCCGCCGCCGCGGCCGTCGTGGCGGCCTGCCTCGGCATCGTCGCCCTGACCGGCACCTGGACCGGCCGGGTCATCTCCGAGCGCGAGGCCCTCGTCGGCCAGATCACACTCGGCCAGACCGCCACCCCGGAGCAGCAGATCGCCGAGGGCTACGGCGACGCGTGGCACGCCACCGCCGCCGCCAACGGTGTGGTGGCCCTGGTGGCGCTGCTCATCGCCGTGATCGTGCTGGTCCTGCCCCAGCGGGCCGGCTCCGGCTGGGTACGCCCCGTGGCCGTGGCCGCGACGGTCCTCGGTCTGCTCGGTGTGCTGGTGTCCGTCGGGATGTACTTCGATCTCTTCGCGGCCCTGCCGGCCCCGCCCGCACCCGCCCCCGCACCCGCCCCCGCCGGCTGAGGCCGTCGGCCTGAGGACCCTCAGACGTCGGCGAGGGGCGCCTTAGGCCCTCAGGGCTGTACCAGACCCTCCCTGGTCCTTTTCTAAGGCCCGGGGGCCCGCCAGGATGCGGAACTCTCCCGATGTGCCGGTACCCCCTGGGAGACGAAGGTGGAGACGTCCACAGGACGCCAGCACACCTTCGCACCAGGGGGAGCCCGATGTTCGAGTTCGAACTCCAGAGGATTCACACGGCCGAGCTGATCCGCAGGGCCGACAACCAGCGGCTCGTACGCGCGGTCCGTGAGGCGGGCCGCGAGGCACGCCGCCAGGCCCGGAGGGCCGCCAAGGAGACGGGGGAGGAGCGGGACAAGGGACCCGGCGGCCGGTTCGCCCGCGCGGCATGACGCCGTGCGCGCCCCGCCCGCGAGCACCCCGCCCGCGCGCGTTCCGATGACGGGCGCCCCGCCCGTGCGCGCCCCGAGCCCGAGCACCTCGCCCGTGCGCGTTCCGATGACGGGCGCCTCCGTCGCGGGCGCCTCGATAACGGGTGCCGCGTTGTCGGAGGCCTGTGCGATGCTCGGGCCTGTGGAGACCAGGTCCGTCAGCCCGGTGTTCGTCGGCAGGGCCGGCGAGCTGACCGCGCTCACCCAAGCCGTCGCCCGCGCCACCGCGGGCGAGCCGCAGGCGCTGCTCATCGCCGGTGAGGCCGGGGTCGGCAAGACCCGGCTCGTCGAGGAACTGCACAGGGTCGCCTGTGCGCGCGAGGCCGTCGTCGCGGTCGGCGGGTGTGTCGAGATCGGCGCGGACGGACTGCCGTTCGCACCCTTCTCCGCGGCCCTGCGCTCCCTGCGCCGCCAGTTGCCCGACGAACTGGCCGCCGCGGCCGAGGGCCAGCAGGACGAGCTGGCCAGGATCCTGCCCGAGCTGGGGCAGTCCGACCGGGGCGCGCTGGGCGAGGACGGCACGGCCAGGCTCTTCGAGCTCACCGCGCGGCTGCTGGAACGGCTGGCGGCCGACCGTACGGTCGTGCTCGTCCTGGAGGATCTGCACTGGGCGGACGCCTCCACCCGCCATCTCCTGGCCTATCTCTTCCGCGCGCTGCGCCGGGGCCGGCTCGTCGTGCTCGCCACCTATCGCGCCGACGACATCCACCGCCGCCATCCGCTCCGTCCGCTGCTGGCCGAGCTGGACCGGCTGCGGTCCGTACGGCGCATCGAACTCTCTCGCTTCACCCGCGCCGAGGTACGGCGTCAGCTCACCGGCATCCTCGCTGCCGAACCGGATCCGGCCCTGCTGGACCAGATCTTCGAACGCTCCGACGGCAACGCCTTCTTCGTGGAGGAACTGGCCTGTTCCCTCGGCACCAGGTCCGGGACCGGTTCCGGTTCCGGGTGCGGCAGCGGGCTGAGCGACTCCCTGCGCGATCTGCTGCTCGTACGGGTCGAGGCACTGCCCGAGGACGCCCAGCGGGTCGCCAGGATCGTCGCCGAGGGCGGCACCACCGTGGAGTACCCCCTGCTGCTGGCCGTCGGCCGACTCGCCGAGGACGATCTGATCGAGGCCCTGCGGGCCGCCGTCGGTGCCAACATCCTGCTGCCCACGGTGGACGGCGACGGGTACCGCTTCCGGCACTCCCTGGTGCGCGAGGCGGTCAGCGACGATCTGCTCCCCGGCGAGCGGTCCCGGCTCAACCGCCGTTACGCGCAGGTGCTGGAGGCCGATCCCTCGCTCGTACGGGCCGATGAGCGCACCACCCGGCTGGCCAGCCACTGGTATCACGCGCATGAGGTCGCCAAGGCCCTTCCCGCCGTTCTGAGGGCCTCTGTGGAGGCACGGCAGCGCTATGCCTACTCCGAGCAACTGAAGCTGCTGGAACGGGCCATGGAGCTGTGGGACGACGCTCCCGCGAGCGTGCGCGGCACGCTGCGGCCCCCGGACGCCGCCGACACCGAGGTCTATCCCCTCTGCGGGCGCGACCCCGCGCCGCTGACCTATCTGGATCTGATGGCGGAGGCGACGGTCGCCGCCCGGCTCGGCGGCGAGCGTGAGCGCGCCTACGCGATAGCCAAGAAGGCCATCCGGTCCCTGGACGGCGAGGACGGCGAGAAGGATCCGCTGCGCGCCGCGTGGTTCTGGATCCAGCGCTCCAAGATGATGCAGGAGCTGACACGCGGCGACGGTTGGCAGGAACTGGCCACCGCCCAGGAACTGGTACGGGGACTCCAGCCGTCCGCCGTGCACGCGGAGGTCCTCGCCAGTGTCGCCGCGTGGGGCGCCCTGCACCGGCCGGGACCCGACAGTCTGGTCGCCGCCAACCGCGCCGTGGAGTACGCCCGGCTCGTCGGCGCGGAACAGACCGAACTGCACGCCCGCCTCACCCGTGGCTGGCTCACCGCGGACGCGGGCGGTGTCGAGGAGGGCATCGCCGAGATGTACGCGGTGCGCGACCGGGCCGGCGAACTGGGCGCGGCCGGGGTGCTCGGCCGCGCCAGCATCAATCTGCCGTCCACGCTGGAGAGCATGGGCCGCTCCGAGGAGGCGGTGGCGACGGCCGACTGGGGCATCGCCGTCACCCATCGGCGCGGTCTCGCCGACACGGAGGCCTGGGTCCGGGGCAATCAGGCCCTGTCGCTCCACTCGCTGGGCCGCTGGTCCGACGCGGACGCCGTCCTCGATGTCGCGGACGGGCTCGCCCACTCGCACAAGGCCCGCGGAGTCGTCGCCGTGTGCCGGGCGGAGCTGGCCCTGACCCGCGGTGAACTCGACGAGGCCCGGCGCCAGGTGGAGCTGACCCGGGGCTTCATGGGCACACACGACCCCCAGCCGCAGCACTTCATCACACCGGCCCGGCTGATGGTGGCCATCGCCGCGCGCGGGGGTGCGCCGGCCGACGCCAGAGCCGAGTTCGAGCGGGTGGCGGAGGGGGGCTTCCCGCCGGGCACCCAGCGGTACGCGCTGCCGCTGCTGTGCGCCGTGGCGACGATGGAGGCCGACACCAGGGGTCTGCCCGGCACCGAGGAGGGACGGGCGGCCGTGCTCGCGGCCGTGCGCTCCCACGCCAAGCGGCTGCCCACGCTCGTGCCCGTCTGGCGTGCGTACGGCCTCATGCTGGAGGCCGAGCTGGCCCGCGCGGAGGGCACCGGCACTCCGGACCACTGGGCGAGCGTCCTCGCGGCCTTCGAGGAGACCGGGCGCCCCTACGAACGGGCGCTCGCCCGGCTGCGCCGGGCGTCCGCCCTGCTGGACGCCCACACCGACCGCGCGGAAGCGGCAGGCCTGCTCGCCCAGGCGCACACCACGGCCCGGCTCCTCGGCGCCCGGCCCCTCGCCGAGGACATCGCGCTTGTCGCGGGCCGGGCCCGTATCAGCCTCTCGGCCGGCCCCGACGGCGCTTGTGAGGGCGGGGCTCCCGCAGAGCCCGCCCAGGACGCCGTCCGGTCACTGGGTCTGACTCCTCGGGAGCGGGACGTCCTGCGTCTTGTCGCCGCCGGTCACAGCAACCGCCGGATCGCCGAGGAGCTGTACATCTCGCCCAAGACCGCGAGCGTCCATGTCTCCAACATCCTGGCCAAACTGGGGGTCTCGGGCCGCACGGAAGCGGCGGCTCTCTCCCACCGCCTCCGCCTCTTCCCCGACCCGGCGGACGCGTCCGTCCACTGACTCAGGCAGCCCGGGGCAGACTCCGGCCAGTCCCGGGCAGTCCCGGCCAGTCCGCGGTCAGTCCTCGGTCCGCGCCGGGACCCTTATCGTGACCTTCCCCGAGGCGAGGTCTATGGGGCCCCGGCCCGGGGCGTTGTCATCGATGTCCACCCGGCTGACTTCCAGCCGCTTCTGCTCGTCATCGGTGTGCTTGCGGCCCGGAGCGAAGATCTCCTCGATCATGTTGAACACAGACTGCTCACCGTCCTCACGGCAATACCGCTACGCGACCTCCAGCAGGAGGATCCTGTCGTCCCCCGGCTTCGGTGTGCCCCGGCCGTCCGTATTGTTGGTCACCAGCCACACCTTGCCGCCGCCCGCCGAAAGCACCGTGCGCAGACGGCCGTACTTTCCTCCGAGGAACGCCTCGGGCGGCGCCGCCAATTCCCTTCCCGCCAGTGGAGCACGCCACAGCCGCTCTCCGCGCAGCGTGGCCAGCCAGATGGAACCCTCCGCGAAGGCGATACCGCTGGGTGACGCCTCGCTCGGCGGCCACTGCGCGACCGGACTCACCGCGCCGGGCCTGTCGGACTTTCCCTCGACGTCCGGCCAGCCGTAATTCTTCCCGGGCTCGATCAGATTCAGCTCGTCCCACTGGTCCTGGCCGAACTCCGAAGCCCACAGCCGTTTCCCGGAGTCCCAGGCCAGACCCTCCACATTGCGGTGGCCATAGGAATACACGACCGAATCCGCCTCGGGATTTCCATGCACGGGCTGTCCGTCCGGGGTCATCCGGAGGATCTTGCCCGCCAGCGATTTCCGGTCCTGGGCGAGCTGCCCGTCACCCGTCTCACCCGTGCCCGCGTACAGCATTTTGTCCGGGCCGAAGGCGATCCGTCCGCCGTTGTGAATCGTGCCCTTGGGGATACCGCGCAGCACCGTGTCGGGCGCGCCCATCTGCTGCCCTACGGGCTTCCTCTCGTCGTAGAGCATCCGGGCGATGCGGTTGTCCGACTCGGTGGTGAAGTACGCGTACACAAGACGGTCCGCGCCATAGGCGGGGGAGAGGGCGATCCCGAGCAGCCCGCCCTCGCCCGAGGCGGAGACCCCCGGCACCGTCGAGACCAGGGTCTTCTTCCCGCTCTCCGTGTCGACTCGGGTGATCGTCCCCTCGTCGCGTGAGGAGACCAGCAGATCGCCGTCGGGCAGGGCGGCCAGTCCCCAGGGTGAGGCCAGCCCCTCGGTCACGGTCGACACCACCCTCACCGAGCCCTTCGCGGGCGCGGCCGACGGGCTGGGCGCCCCGCCCTCCGGCGAGGCGGCGGGAGCCGACACCGACCGCCGGCCCGGACCGGGACCGGACCCGTCGCCACCGGAGGAGCATCCGGTCACCACGAGAAGAGCGACAGCGGCCCACACGGCCGTCACTGCTGAACGATGCACGGTTCCGATCCCTTCAACGGCGGCGCTTCCACTGTTCATACACCGCTGCCCCCGCTCAGGTTCCCACCGACGGCGCCTGCCCGGCCGAACGTACGGATCCGGCCAATCAGCGGCCGTCCGCACACCGCGACCGACCGCCGACGAAGGCCCCGGCGAGGGCCGCCGCTCGCCGGGACCTCAGTCCCATGACCCCCGCGCCGGGGGCAGTGCCGCGATCTCCGCCAGATCCCGCGCCGTCAGCCGCACCTCGGCCGCGCGCGCGTTCTCCACCGCCCACCGCTCCCGCTTCGTCCCCGGCAGCGGCACCACATGGCGCCCCCGGTCCAGCACCCACGCCAGCGCCACCTGCGCGGGAGTCGCGCCATGCCGCTCCGCGATCCGCCGCAACCCGGCCACCAGCGGCTGGTTCGCGGCCATCATCTCCGCCGTGAACCGCGGATGCCGCGCCCGCAGATCGTCCGGTTCGAACCCCTGCCCAGGGGTGAGCGTGCCGGTCAGAAAGCCGTTGCCCAGCGGCATCGCCGCCAGGAACCCGACCCCGCGCGCCTCGCACCACGGCAGCAGCCGCTCCAGCGCCTCCGGCGACCACACCGAGAGCTCCGCCTCCACCGCGCTCACCGGAAAGACCTGCTGCACCCGCTCCAACTGCCGGATCGTCGCCTCGTGCAGATGCGCGCCCGATCTGCGCCGTGACGCGCGCGCCCCCACCGCGCACAGCCCCAGCGCCCGTACCTTCCCGGCGCCCACCAGCTCCGCCATCGCGCCCCAGGTCTCCTCGACCGGGATCTCGGGATCCGCGCGATGGAGCTGATAGAGATCGATGACATCGGTCTGGAGCCGCCGCAGCGAGGCGTCGCACGCCCGCCGTACATACCCGGGGCTGCCATTGGCGACGATGTGCTGATCGCCCACGAGCAGACCGCACTTGGTGGAGACGAAGGCCTCCGCCCGCCGCTGCCCGAGCACCCGCCCCAGCAGCAGTTCATTGGTGAACGGCCCGTACATGTCGGCCGTGTCGAGCAGGGTCGTACCGGCGTCGAGCGCCGCGTGCACCGTACGGAGCGAACGGTCGCCGCGCTGCTGCGAGCCGGTGTACGCCCAGTGCATCGGCATACAGCCGAGCCCGACCGCTCCCACTTCCAGCGCCGCCGCACCGATTGTCCTGCGCTCCAACGCCGTACCCCTCCCTGTGCCCTCCTCAAGCTAACCGCATCGGTCCGGCACGCTTCGCATAGCCTCCTGACCATGACTTCTTCAGACGTGTGGATCCCGTTTCCGGCAGGGGAGTTCGAAGGGCTCCCCCCGGGGCTCGACCTCCATTTCTGGGACGGCGGCCAGGACTTCCCCGCCGATCCGGCCGACTGCGCCTTCTACGTCGTCCCGTACATGAAGGGCATGGAGATCGCCATACGGCCGCTCGCCGCGATGACGTCGGTACGTGTCGTACAGACCCTCTCGGCGGGAATCGACCATGTGACCCCCGGGCTCGGCTCGCTGCCCGCCGGGGTCCGGCTCTGCAACGCCAAGGGTGTTCACGAGGCGAGCACGGCCGAACTCACCCTCGCCCTGATCCTCGCCTCCCTGCGCGGCGTTCCCGGCTTCGTCCGGGGCCAGGACCGGGAGGAATGGCGGTCGGGCTTCTATCCCGCGCTCGCCGACAAGTCCGTACTGATCGTCGGTTACGGATCGATCGGCGCCGCCATCGAGGACCGGCTCGCGCCCTTCGAGTGCGCGCGGGTGGCGCGCGTCGCGCGCTCCGCACGCACTACGGAGCGCGGTGCGGTGCACGCCTTCACCGAACTGCCCGCGCTGCTCCCCGACGCCGATGTCGTGGTCCTCTCGACCCCGCTCACCGAGACCACGAAAGGCCTGGTGGGAGCGGAGTTCCTGGCGCGGATGAAGGACGGCGCGCTCCTGGTGAACGTCGCGCGGGGACCCGTCGTCGACACCGAGGCGCTGCTCGCCGGGACGAAGAGCGGAAGGATCACGGCCGCTCTCGATGTCACCGATCCCGAACCCCTCCCGGCGGGGCATCCGCTCTGGCATGCTCCGGGTGTCCTCATCAGCCCCCACGTCGGAGGATCGACCTCGGCGTTCCCGCCGCGCGCCAGACGTCTGCTGATGGAGCAGCTCACCCGGTTCGCCACCGGGGAGGAGCCGCTCAACACCGTCCTCGTCACCGGACCGCCGTCCTAGCCACCGGAGGAATCCCGTAGCCGAGCCCGCCGGTCCTCGGCCGCCCCCCGGTCTTCAGCCACTCTCCGCAGCCGCCCGGACACCTTCGTGGCCGACAACCGCCCTGGTCGTCACGGAGAGTAGAAGAACTATGTCCCTGAGTGACGAGACTGGTGTATCGTCCCGATCTGGGGGCCGCACCACGCCTGGGGCGGCACGGCGGAGCGATCAGAATCCGAGGGGGGCGACGGGCGATGTACGGCCGATGGACCAGCGATCCGACGCGGCAGGGACGCCGACGGCGACCTCCGGACATCCCGGCGCGCACGCCGGCCCCGTCGGCGGTGACAGCGAAGACCTCAGGGACGATCCGGTGAGCGCCGGGGGCGTGGCCCTCCGCCGGCGGGCGCTCCCCGGCAGCGGCACGGGGCTGCTGGCCCAGCTTCTCCTCGCGCTGATCTGCGGAGGGTACGCGGCAGGGGCCGCGCTCGGCTGGGGTTCGGAGGAACTGGCCCTTTTCATGGGCGATTTCGGGCTGAGTCTCGCCGCCATGATCGCCGCCGTCTCCTGCTTCTTCTACGCACGTGTCCGTCGCGGCCCGTTCCGCCCGGCCTGGCTGCTGTTCTCGTTCTCCTCGGCGATGGCCTCCGGCGGAAACGCGGTCTGGGGCTGGTACGAAGTGATCCTGGACAAGCCCGTGCCGAGCCCCTCCCTCGCCGATCTCTTCTTCCTCTGCTTCGCGCCGCCCGCCATCGTGGGCCTGCTCGTCCTCGCCAAACGTCCGGTCAGCAGGGCCGGCTGGGTCTGTCTCGCGCTCGACTCCTGGCTGATCGGCGGCTCGCTGCTCACCCTCTCCTGGAGCCTGGCCCTCGCGCGCACCACACAGGTCAGGGGTGAGAGCGTGACCCAGGCCGCCCTCTCCCTCGCCTATCCGCTGCTCGACATCGTCCTGGTCAGCATGGTCCTCGCCCTTCACTTCCGGCGGGTCACCGGCAGCCGCTCCGCGGTGAACACCGCGATCGCCGCACTCGCCCTGACGGTCCTGTGCGACGCCCTGTTCACCTCGCCGCTCCTGCGCGAGACCTATCGCTCCGGCCAGCTCCTGGACGCCGGCTGGTTCGCGGGCTCGCTGCTCCTCGCCTACGCGCCCTGGGGTGTGCGCCGGGCCGCCGAGAGCGTTCCGCATCCGCGCCCGAGCCGGCAGAGCCGCCCTTCCGGCCATCCGATCGCGGGCTCGCTGGCCGCGATCACCCCGTATCTCGCCGCGGCCGTCTGCACCCTCGGGATCCTCTACAACGTCATCGAGGGCCGCCAGGTCGACCGGGTGGTGGTCCTCACCGGCTGTACGGTCGTGCTCGCCCTCGTCGTGCGCCAGGGCATCATGCTCGTCGACAACATCGCCCTCACCCATGAACTGGCCCAGAAGGAGAACCACTTCCGCTCCCTGGTCCAGGGATCCAGCGATGTGATCATGATCGCCGCGCCCTCCGGCATACTGCGCTACGTCAGCCCCGCCGCGGCGGGTGTGTACGGACGCGAGGCCGAGGATCTCGTCGGCGCCGAGCTGGCCTCGATCATCCACCCGGACGATCTCGGCCGGGTCGTCCACGAAGTGCGGCGGTTCCTGGCCGCCCCGCCCTCCGAGGAGCCCACCACCCGGATCGAATGCCGCTTCAGGTCCGGCGCCGGCGACTGGCTCAATGTGGAGTCCACCGTCAACCGCCACCAGGGCGGGCTGATCTTCAACAGCCGGGATGTCACCGAACGGGTGCGCCTCCAGGCGCAGTTGCAGCACAACGCCGAGCACGACCCGCTGACCGATCTGCCCAACCGGGCCCTGTTCACCGAGCGCGTGCGCCAGGCCCTCTCCGGCCGCCGTACGACCGATCCCGGCACCGCCGTGCTCTTCATCGACCTCGACGGCTTCAAGGGCGTCAACGACCGTCTGGGCCATCAGGCCGGGGACGAGCTGCTGATCCTTGCCGCGCAGCGGCTCCAGGACTCGGTACGGGCCGGGGACACCGCCGCCCGGCTCGGCGGGGACGAATTCGCGGCGATCGTCCTCGGCGACGGAGGCGGCGACCAGCGGGCCCGGGAGTACCAGGTCCACGAGATCGCCGACCGGCTCCGGCTCAGGCTCTCCCAGCCGTACCGCATCGACGGCAACGATGTCCGGGTCGCCGCCTCCATCGGGGTCGCCTTCGCCGAGCCCGGTATAACCCCCACCGATCTGATGCGCAACGCCGACCTCGCGATGTACCGCGCCAAGGCGGGCGGCAAGGACCGCGTCGAGCTGTACGCGCCCCAGATGCAGGCGGATGTCGTCCGCAGGACGGAGCTGGCCGCCCGGCTGCGCTCCGCGCTCCACGACGGCGAGTTCGCCCTGCTCCACCAGCCCGTGGTGCATCTCGCCACCGGCCGGGTCTCCTCCGTCGCCGCCCAGGCCCGCTGGCGCTCGGCCCAGGGCATCCTCTTCACCCCGGCCGAGTTCCTGCGGGTCGCCGACGACAGCGACCGCACCGCGGAACTCGGCCGCTGGCTGCTCGAAGAAGCCGTCTCCCAGGCCGCGGAGCGCACCAGGACGGGCCATGCCGTACCGGTGGCGGTCCGGCTCCCGGCCCGCAGACTGCTCGACCGGTCCATGCCGCTCGGCTCCATCGAGGCCCTGCTGACCCGCCATGGACTGCCCTCCGGGGCCCTGGTGATCGAGCTGGCCGACACCGACCCGCGCGCCTCCCTGGACGAGCTGGAGCACCGTCTCGTCGCGCTGCGCCGGCTCGGGGTGCGGATCGCGCTCGACGGCTTCGGCAGCGGTTACGCGGCGATAAACGCACTGCGGCGGCTCCCCGTCGACGTACTGAAACTGGACCGCGGTCTGGTGGAGGGGGTCGTGGAGTCCGCCCGGCTGCACAAGATCACCGCGGGACTGCTGCGGATCGCCGGTGATCTGGGGATGCAGTCGGTGGCCGACGGTCTGGACGTACCCGAGCAGGTGCTCGCTCTGCGCGCCATGGGATGCACCCACGGCCAGGGGATGGCCTTCTCCGGACCGCTCGACGAGTACCGGCTGCGCCGGGCCCTGGTGGGCGGCGCGTACACCCTGCCGGGCGGCGCCGTCCTGCCCGTCCTGACCGGCGGCGCGCTGCCGTTGGGCCATCCGCGCCAGCAGGTTTCCGACCGGATCCCGCGTCCGCTCGATCCGCTCAAATAATGAGACTCCCGTCCCACCGGCTTGACAGTCAGGGCGCGCCGGAGGGATTGTCTCTGCCATGCGCACCCGAATTCTCGTACTTGGACAGCGCGTCGGTTGAGGCAGAGCCCGGCACCCGCTCTGCAGTCCGCACCGACGCGCTCCCCTCGCTTGCCTCACGGCACGAGGGGTTTTTTGTTGCACCGGCACACCACAAACCTCGCAAAAACCCTCAGCTTCGAGAAGAGAATGCCGATGACCGAGCAGGCCACCGGGGCCCACCATCCGCAGCCGCGGGCCCGTAACGGCGGATCGTCGTCCGCCCCCGTCGAGAACGTCACGGGAGCGCAGTCCCTCATCCGTTCGCTCGAGGAAGTGGGCGCCGACACGGTATTCGGCATCCCCGGCGGCGCGATCCTCCCCGCGTACGACCCGATGATGGACTCCACCCGGGTCCGGCACATCCTGGTCCGCCATGAGCAGGGAGCGGGCCACGCGGCCACCGGTTACGCCCAGGCCACCGGCAAGGTCGGTGTCTGCATGGCCACTTCGGGCCCCGGCGCCACCAATCTGGTCACCCCGATCGCCGACGCGCACATGGACTCCGTGCCGCTGGTCGCGATCACCGGCCAGGTGGCCAGCAAGGCCATCGGTACGGACGCCTTCCAGGAGGCGGACATCTGCGGCATCACGATGCCGATCACGAAGCACAATTTCCTGGTCACCAAGGCCGAGGACATCCCGCGCACCATCGCGGAGGCCTTCCACATCGCCTCCACGGGCCGCCCGGGTCCGGTCCTGGTCGATATCGCCAAGGACGCGCTCCAGGCCCGTACGACCTTCTCCTGGCCGCCCACCCACGACCTGCCCGGCTACCGCCCGGTGACCAAGCCGCACGCCAAGCAGATCCGTGAGGCCGCCAAGCTGATCACCCAGGCCAGGCGGCCGGTGCTCTATGTCGGCGGCGGAGTCATCAAGGCCGGCGCGACCGCCGAGCTGAAGGTCCTCGCCGAGCTGACCGGCGCCCCCGTCACCACCACCCTGATGGCGCTGGGCTCCTTCCCCGACAGCCACCCGCTGCATGTGGGGATGCCGGGCATGCACGGTTCGGTCACCGCCGTCACCGCGCTCCAGAAGGCCGATCTGATCGTCGCCCTCGGCGCCCGCTTCGACGACCGCGTCACCGGCAGGCTCGACAGCTTCGCGCCCTACGCCAAGATCGTCCACGCCGATATCGACCCGGCCGAGATCGGCAAGAACCGCACCGCCGACGTGCCGATCGTCGGTGACGCGCGCGAGGTCCTCGCCGATCTGGTCCAGGCGGTCCAGGCCGAGCACACCGAGGGGCGGGTGGGGGACTACAGCGCCTGGTGGACGGATCTCAACCGCTGGCGCGAGACCTATCCCCTCGGCTACAACCTGCCCGAGGACGGCAGTCTCTCCCCGCAGCAGGTCATCCAGCGGATCGGGCAGCTCGCCCCGGAGGACACCATCTACGCCGCGGGCGTCGGCCAGCACCAGATGTGGGCCGCGCACTTCATCGAGTACGAGAAGCCCGCCACCTGGCTGAACTCGGGCGGCGCGGGGACCATGGGCTACGCCGTCCCGGCCGCCATGGGCGCCAAGGCCGGACAGCCCGGCCGTACGGTCTGGGCGATCGACGGCGACGGCTGCTTCCAGATGACCAACCAGGAACTGACCACCTGCGCGCTCAACAACATCCCGATCAAGGTCGCGATCATCAACAACGGCGCGCTGGGCATGGTCCGCCAGTGGCAGGCCCTCTTCTACAACCAGCGCTATTCGAACACCGTGCTGCACTCGGGCCTGGACGCGGAGGGCGGCCCCAGCGGCGGCACCCGTGTGCCCGACTTCGTGAAGCTCTCCGAGGCCATGGGCTGTGTCGCGATGCGCTGCGAGTCGCCCGACGAGCTGGACGCGGTCATCGCCAAGGCGAACGCGATCAACGACCGACCGGTCGTGGTCGACTTCATCGTCCACGAGGACGCCCAGGTGTGGCCGATGGTCGCCGCAGGCACCTCCAACGACGAGGTCATGGCCGCCCTGGGCGTCCGCCCCGACTTCGGCGACAACGAAGACGACTGAGCCGGGAACGAGAGCCCGAGAGACCGAGAGCACGAGAGAAGAGACCGACACATGACCAGGCACACGCTCTCCGTTCTGGTGGAGAACACCCCCGGCATCCTCGCCAGGATCGCCGCCCTGTTCTCCCGCCGCGGCTTCAACATCGACTCCCTCGCCGTCGGTGTCACCGAACACCCCGACATCTCCCGCATCACCATCGTGGTCAATGTCGAGGAACTGCCCCTGGAGCAGGTGACGAAGCAGCTCAACAAGCTGGTGAACGTCCTGAAGATCGTCGAACTCGAGCCCGGCGCCGCGATCCAGCGCGAGCTCGTCCTGGTGAAGGTCCGCGCCGACAACGAGACCCGCTCCCAGATCGTCGAGATCGTCCAGCTCTTCCGCGCCAAGACCGTCGACGTCTCACCCGAGGCCGTCACGATCGAGGCCACCGGATCGAGTGACAAGCTCGACGCCATGCTCAAGATGCTGGAGCAGTTCGGCATCAAGGAGCTGGTGCAGTCCGGGACGATCGCCATAGGGCGTGGCGCGCGGTCCATCACGGACCGCAGCCTGCGGGCGCTCGACCGCAGCGCGTAGGCCGACGGGACCCTGGGCCCTGCCCGGTCCCGCCGCGCCCGCCCGTCCCTGTCAACCCGGGTCCGGTTCCGGTTCGTATGGCGAGACCGGAAGGCCGTCCCCACCCGCCCCGCCGTACGGTGGG
Source organism: Streptomyces sp. NPDC055025 (assembly GCF_053608565.1). NCBI lineage: Bacteria > Bacillati > Actinomycetota > Actinomycetes > Kitasatosporales > Streptomycetaceae > Streptomyces > Streptomyces sp. NPDC055025. Next base: position 8,026 of record NZ_JBSGVS010000056.1, on the reverse strand, counting down.
ACGCGAGCTGCGCATCACACGACAAGCCGCGAATTCACAGAAGTGCACACCAAGGAGAAGACCCAGTGGCCGAGCTGTTCTACGACGACGATGCCGACCTGTCCATCATCCAGAACCGCAAGGTCGCGGTCATCGGTTACGGCAGCCAGGGCCACGCCCACGCGCTGTCGCTCCGTGACTCGGGTGTCGATGTCCGGGTCGGTCTGCACGAGGGCTCCAAGTCCAAGGTCAAGGCCGAGGAGCAGGGCCTGCGCGTGGTGACGCCCGCCGAGGCCGCCGCCGAGGCCGACGTCATCATGATCCTGGTGCCGGACCCGATCCAGGGCGAGGTCTACGAGAAGTCCATCAAGGACAATCTGAAGGACGGCGACGCGCTGTTCTTCGGCCATGGCCTCAACATCCGCTACGGCTTCATCAAGCCGCCGGCCAATGTCGATGTCGCGATGGTCGCCCCCAAGGGCCCCGGCCACCTGGTGCGCCGCCAGTACGAGGAGGGCCGCGGCGTCCCGTGTATCGCCGCCGTGGAGCAGGACGCCACCGGCGGTGCCTTCGCGCTGGCCCTCTCGTACGCGAAGGGCATCGGCGGCACCCGGGCCGGCGTCATCAAGACAACTTTCAAAGAGGAGACCGAGACCGACCTGTTCGGTGAGCAGGCCGTGCTCTGCGGTGGTGCGGCCGCGCTGGTCAAGGCGGGCTTCGAGACGCTGACCGAGGCCGGCTACCAGCCGGAGATCGCGTACTTCGAGTGCCTCCACGAGCTGAAGCTGATCGTGGACCTGATGTACGAGGGCGGCCTGGAGAAGATGCGCTGGTCGGTCTCCGAGACCGCCGAGTGGGGCGACTACGTCAGCGGCCCGCGCATCATCAACGACCAGACCAAGGTCGAGATGAAGAAGATCCTGGGCGAGATCCAGGACGGTACGTTCGCCAAGAACTGGATGGACGAGTACCACGGCGGTCTGAAGAAGTACAACGAGTACAAGAAGGCCGACAGCGACAGCCTGCTGGCGACCACCGGCGCCGAGCTGCGCAAGCTCATGAGCTGGGTCGACAACGACGACGCGTGACACCGCGCGGGAGCGGCCCCGGTCCGTCCGGGCCGGGGCCGCTCCCGCGGGCACGACGCGGGACCGCGACGCGGGACCGCGACGGGGAACCTGGACGCCGGATCGTACGACGCCGGGTCGCAGGCGGACGCCGGGTCGCACGTATGAGTGATCCTGTCGCTCGGACGGATCACCCGACCCGTGACAGCACTACACTGCTCAACACATACGCGTCAGGCCCACAGCGTTGTGCGTCTTCCACGCGGCTAGGTTCTGTCCTGTCCGACCGGGCACACCCTAGGACCCCTCCACCGCCTGCGGCCGTCGGGACGGCCGTCCGCAATGGGACTTGTGAGGACTCACGTGAGCTCGAAACCTGTCGTACTCATCGCCGAAGAGCTTTCGCCCGCCACTGTCGACGCGCTCGGTCCGGACTTCGAGATCCGGCACTGCAACGGCGCCGACCGCGCGGAGCTGCTGCCCGCCATCGCCGATGTGGACGCCATTCTCGTCCGTTCCGCGACCAAGGTCGACGCCGAGGCCGTCGCCGCGGCCCCGAAGCTCAGGGTGGTCGCCCGCGCCGGGGTCGGTCTCGACAATGTCGATGTCTCCGCCGCCACCAAGGCCGGCGTGATGGTCGTCAACGCGCCGACCTCCAATATCGTCACCGCCGCCGAGCTGGCCTGCGGACTGCTGGTCGCCACCGCGCGCAATATCCCGCAGGCGAACGCCGCGCTGAAGAACGGCGAGTGGAAGCGCTCCAAGTACACGGGCGTCGAGCTGAGCGAGAAGACACTCGGTGTGGTGGGCCTGGGCCGGATCGGCGTGCTGGTTGCCCAGCGTATGTCCGCCTTCGGAATGAAGATCGTCGCGTACGACCCCTATGTACAGCCCGCCCGTGCCGCCCAGATGGGTGTCAAGCTGCTGACGCTGGACGAGCTGCTGGAGGTGTCGGACTTCATCACCGTGCATCTGCCCAAGACCCCCGAGACACTGGGTCTGATCGGCGACGAGGCACTGCACAAGGTGAAGCCGACGGTACGGATCGTGAACGCCGCGCGCGGCGGGATCGTGGACGAGGAGGCGCTGGCCTCCGCGCTCAAGGAGGGCCGGGTCGCCGGCGCCGGTCTGGACGTGTACGCGAAGGAGCCCTGCACGGACTCCCCGCTGTTCCAGTTCGACCAGGTCGTCTGCACCCCGCACCTCGGCGCGTCCACCGACGAGGCGCAGGAGAAGGCCGGTATCGCGGTCGCCAGGTCCGTACGGCTCGCGCTCGCCGGTGAGCTGGTGCCGGACGCGGTCAATGTCCAGGGCGGGGTCATCGCCGAGGACGTCAGGCCGGGGCTGCCGCTCGCCGAGAAGCTCGGCCGTATCTTCACCGCGCTGGCGGGCGAGGTCGCGGTCCGGCTCGATGTCGAGGTGTACGGCGAGATCACCCAGCACGATGTGAAGGTGCTCGAACTCTCCGCGCTCAAGGGCGTGTTCGAGGATGTCGTCGCCGAGACGGTGTCCTATGTGAACGCTCCGCTCTTCGCGCAGGAGCGCGGTGTCGAGGTCCGGCTCACGACATCGAGCGAGTCCCCGAACCACCGCAATGTGGTGACGGTGCGCGGCACGCTCTCCGGCGGCGAGGAGGTCTCGGTCTCCGGCACGCTGGCGGGTCCCAAGCACCTCCAGAAGATCGTCGCGATCGGCGACTACGACATCGATCTGGCGCTGGCCGATCATATGGTCGTTCTGCGCTATGAGGACCGTCCCGGCGTGGTCGGCACGGTCGGCCGGATCCTCGGCGAGGCCGGGCAGAACATCGCGGGGATGCAGGTCTCCCGGGTGGAGGAGGGCGGCGAGGCGCTGGTCGTGCTCACCGTCGACGGCACCGTGCCGCAGTCCGTGCTCACCGAGATCGCGGAGGAGATCGGCGCGACGTCGGCCCGCTCGGTGAACCTGACCGACTGATCCGAAGCAGAGGAAGGGCCCGGTTTCCGCCGGGCCCTTCGTGCTGTGCTCGGAGGTCCGTGACTCGGAGGTCCGTGGGCTCAGAGGTCCGTGGCTCTGAGGTGGTAGGTCGTGTCGACCCAGAAGCCGTCCCCGGTGTCCGCCTTGATCTCCAGCACATACTGTCCCGGGGCCAGGGGCGCGATACCCGCCCAGATACCCCAGGCGCTGCGGCGGATCAGTGTCGCCCAGAACGGCGGCGCGGTGAACTCCCGCAGCGGGAGCGGTGCGCCGTTCAGATACGCCTCCGCCCGCGCCACCGGCAGGGTCAGCGGCACCCGTGAATACAGCCGCGCGTGCTGGATGTTGAGAACGGGGAAGAAGAGCGGCCGGTCGGTGGGCACATCGCACCGCCGCTCGACCCGGCCGCCGTACGTCCCGGCGAGGAACCAGAGATCCTCCGGCTGTTTCCAGCCCGCGTGCACGCCGGTCGCATCCGCGACCGGGCTGCGGCTTTCAGGCGCCGACAGCGCCCACTTCCACCAGCGGGCCGACAGAGCCCCGCCCTCCTCGTCGGTCAGCGCCCATGAACTGTCCCCCGGCTTCGCGTCACTCATGTACGTCCCCTCCCCTGAACGGCCTTGCGGCCGCGCCCACTTGGGCCCACTCGAACGGACAGACCCTACGAGGGCGTCAGAGCCGGGCCGCCTTCAGGGCCATGTGGAGGAGCAGGCGGTCCTCGCCGGAGTCCAGGTCGAGACCGGTGAGCTGTTCGATGCGGGACAGGCGGTAGTAGAGCGTCTGACGGTGGATACCGAGGGCGGCGGCGGTACGGCCCGCCTGCCCCGCGTGATCGAGGAACACCTCGGCGGTACGGGCGAGTTCGGTGTGGGCCGGGGCCAGCAGGGGGCGGACCGCGGGGTCGGGGCCGTGGGGAAGCGCGGTGAGCAGACGGTACGGGCCGATCGCGGACCACTCCGCCACCGGACCGAAACGCGGCTCGGCCAGGGCCGCGCGGGCCGCCGCGGCCGCCTCCCGCCAGGCGTCGGGCAGCTCGGCCAGCCCCCGGCGCGGGGCGCAGGCGCCGGCGGCGACCGCCGGGCCCGCACTCCCGCAGAGCCGGGTGACGGCCGCGAGCACCGGCGCGAGCGCGTCCACCGAGCGGAGCCGTACGAGGAGCGCCACCGCCTCCGGGGCACCTTCCTCAGCCGGACCCGCCGCCCCGCCGGAGCCGCCTGTCCCGCTGGAGCCGCCGCCCGTCCATCCGGTCACCTCGCCGGACTCCGCCGCACGGCCCGCCGGCCCGCTCCCGGCCACTGCCCGAGCCTCCCGCCGCCCGTCCGTCGTCCGCCGTCCGTCGGCCGCCGACCCGCTCGACAGCACCGGCCCCGCCTGCCCAGCGGCCCGCGTCGTCCGGTCGGCCGTGCCTTCCGGCGGCCCGCCGGGTTCGTCGCTCCGGGGCCGTCCGCCGGAGTGGCCGGATCCGGCGCCCGCCCCCGCCCCCGCCCGCGCGCGCCCGTCCGGATACGGCAGCGCGCACAGGGCCGCCGTGCCCGGGACCGCCCGCAGACGGGGTTCCTCCAGTCGCCAGGGGGCCACGCACACCAGGACATGCAGACCGTCCGCGCTCGGCCCCAGGGCCGTGCGCAGCGTGGCCAGGGCCATGTCGCGCCGCCAGCCACGCTCCGCCGTGAGCGCGGCGCGCAGCTCGCGCGCCAGATCCGCGCCCGCCTTCGCCTCCTCGGCGAGCAGGTCCCCGATCCGGGCCGTCACCTCCATGGCCGCCGCCAACCGGGAGTCGCCCGGCCCCGGGTCGGAGTCGTCGAGCAGCCATACGTAACCCAGCACCACGCCCCGGTGCCGCACGGGCAGACAGATCCGGCCGCGGAAGACCCCCGCGTCCGGAGCGGCCGGGATACGGACCGGACCCCTCGCCCGGGTGATACCGAAACCCTCGAACCACGCGCGCACCGCCGGTGTGGACTTCCGGGTCAGGATGGAACGTGTCCTGACCGGGTCCGTCGCCGTGTCGTCGTCACTGTCGTGCGCGCCGAAGGCGATCAGTCCGAAATCCCGGTTCTCCAGCGTCGTGGGGACGCCGAGCAGCGCCGTGATCTCGTCGACCAGCTCCTGGTAATCGCCCTTCATCCGGCCATTCTCGCACCGCCTTCAGACATGTGTCTGAGGTCCTGGCCACGGATGCGTGACACCTGTCGATGGCAGAGGATCGGAGCGATCCCTAGGTTTCACCGTGGTACTCCGCGCCGCACGGATCCGGTCCGGTCCGCCCCGTCCCGGCCCACCGGCCCGCTCCGCCCCGGCCTGTTCGATCTCACCATGGAGGTGCCCTGTGCTGGGTCCCGTGATCCTCGCCGCCTCGCGCAGCGACAGAATGCGCCGCGTCGTCTCGGCCGCGCCGGTCACCAAGCCCGTGGTGAACCGTTTCATCGCCGGTGAGTCGATCGAGGAGACCGTCCCGGTCATCGAGGCGATGGCCGGCCGCGGTCTTGAGGTCACGCTCGACGTCCTCGGCGAGGACATCACCGATCCGGCCGAGGCCCTGCTCGCCCGTGACGCCTATCTGCGGCTGATCGAGGCCCTCACCCCGCTGGAACTGGGCGCCCGCGCCGAGATGTCGGTCAAGCTCTCCTCCTTCGGCCAGGCGCTCCCCGGCGGACACGACCTCGCCCTGAAGAACGTCACCGCCGTCGTCGAGGCCGCCGCCGCGATCGGCACCACGGTCACCCTCGACATGGAGGACCACACCACCATCGACTCGACGCTCGCCATCCACGCCGAGCTGCGCGAGCGCTTCCCGGAGACCGGCGCCGTCGTGCAGTCGTATCTCTTCCGCACCGAGGACGACTGCCGCGCGCTGGCCGCCGCGGGCTCGCGCGTACGGCTGGTCAAGGGCGCCTACAAGGAGCCGGCCTCCGTCGCGTACCAGGACAAGGCCGAGGTCGACCGGGCCTATGTCCGCTGTCTGAGGATCCTGATGGACGGCTCGGGCTATCCGATGGTCGGCTCCCACGATCCGCGTGTCATCGCGATCGCCCAGGATCTCGCGCACCGCGCGGGACGCAAGCTCGACGAGTACGAGTTCCAGATGCTGTACGGCATCCGCGAGGCCGAGCAGCACCGCCTCGCGGACGAGGGACACCGGATGCGTGTCTACATCGCGTACGGCACCGACTGGTACGGGTACTTCATGCGCCGTCTCGCCGAGCGCCCCGCCAACCTCGCGTTCTTCCTGCGTTCGCTGGTCAGCCGCGGCTGAACCCCCGACTGCCAACTGACCTACTGATGAAGGAGATTCGGCAACCATGGACGCTGTGACCCAGGTTCCCGTACCGGTCAACGAGCCGGTGCGCGGCTACGCGCCCGGCTCCCCCGAGCGGGCCCGGCTGGAGGTCAGGCTCAAGGAGCTGGCCGAGAATCCCGTCGACCTGCCGATGACCATCGGCGGCGAGAAGCGGATGGGCGGCGCCGAACGCGTCGATGTCGTACAGCCGCACAACCACCGGGCCGTGCTCGGTACCTTCGCCGGCGCCACCCAGCGGGATGCCGAGGACGCGGTCGAGGCCGCCCTGGCCGCGGCCCCCGGCTGGCGCGCCATGGCCTTCGACGACCGCGCCGCGATCATCCTGCGCGCCGCCGAACTGCTCGCGGGTCCGTGGCGCGAGACGATCGCCGCCGCCACCATGCTCGGCCAGTCGAAGACCGCGCAGCAGGCCGAGATCGACGCGCCCTGTGAGCTGATCGACTTCTGGCGCTTCAATGTCGCGTACGCCCGTGATCTGCTCGCCGAGCAGCCGGTGGCCAACTCGCCGGGTGTCTGGAACCGGCTCGACCACCGCCCGCTCGAAGGCTTCGTCTACGCGATCACGCCGTTCAACTTCACCGCGATCGCGGGCAACCTGCCCACCGCGCCCGCGCTGATGGGCAATGTCGTGGTCTGGAAGCCGTCCCCGACGCAGACGCTGGCCGCCGTGCTGCTGATGGAGCTGCTGGAGGAGGCCGGGCTGCCCAAGGGCGTCATCAATCTGGTGACTGGGGACGGTATCGCCGTCTCCGAGGTGGCCCTGAACCACCCCGACCTGGCCGGTATCCACTTCACCGGCTCGACCAGGACCTTCCAGCACCTGTGGAGGACGGTCGGCGAGAACATCGAGAAGTACCGTTCCTACCCGCGCATCGTCGGCGAGACGGGCGGCAAGGACTTCGTCGTCGCCCACCCGAGCGCCGACCGCGCCGTCCTCAAGACCGCGCTGACCCGGGGCTCCTTCGAGTACCAGGGCCAGAAGTGCTCGGCCTCCTCCCGCGCGTACGTACCCGCGTCGATCTGGAACGAGGGCTTCCAGGAGGAGTTCGCGGCCGAGGTCGACGGGATCGCCATGGGCGATGTCACCGATCTTTCCAACTTCATCGGGGCCGTCATCGACGAGCGCGCCTTCGCCAAGAACAAGGCCGCGATCGACCGCGCCGCCGCCGACCCGACCTGCACGATCGTCGCGGGCGGTACGTACGACGACTCCGTCGGCTACTTCGTACGGCCCACCGTCATCGTGTGCACCGACCCGGAGAACGAGGTCTTCACGACCGAGTACTTCGGCCCGATCCTCGCGGTGCATGTCTACGACGACGCCGACTACGAGGCGGTGCTCGCCCAGATGGAGTCCGTCTCGGCGTACGCGCTGACCGGCTCGGTCATCGCCAACGACCGTGCGGCGGCGGCCGACGCGATGGCGAAGCTGCGGTACGCGGCGGGCAACTTCTACATCAACGACAAGTCGACCGGCGCGGTCGTCGGCCAGCAGCCCTTCGGCGGCGGCCGGGCGTCCGGCACCAACGACAAGGCGGGCGCGCCGCAGAACCTGATGCGGTGGACGCTGACCCGTTCCATCAAGGAGACGCTGGTCCCGCCGACCGACTACCGCTACCCGCACATGGGCTGACGGCTCCGCCCCGGCGGACCCGACGGCTCCGCCCCCACAGACCCGCCCCCGTACCGGCGCCCCCTCGCCGGTACGGGGGCGGTTCCATGA